>CAYVKE010000024.1:0-31294 GCA_964451935.1 uncultured Synergistaceae bacterium
TGAGCTTGAGGCCGTCGAGGTCGCAGATGATGAGCCCGAGCGGGATGTACTCCTCGGACCGCATTCCCTGTAACATGGACTCGAAGTGCGTCCGGTTGAAGAGTCCCGTCAGCGGGTCGTGCGTTCCGAGATACGCGAGACGCTCCTCGAACCGCTTCCGTTCGGTCACGTCGCGGATCAGGATCGCGAGGTAGGGTTTGTTGTCGAACAGCGCGACATCGGCGGTGACGTCGAGCGCAAGCGTGCCGGAATCAGGCCGGATATGGGAAAAGGAATACTTCCGGGACGTCGTCGCGGGATCGAGCGAAATATCCCGGATGATCCCGGGGAGACGCCGGGCCCCCATGTCCGACGGAGAGAGTCCGAAAAGCGCCATCGCGGTGCTGTTTGCGTCCAGAAGCGTCCCGTCCGGCAGAGAGGCGAGGATGATGCCGTCTCCGACCCTGTCGAGGAGCACCCGGAACCGCTCCAGCTCCCGCATGCCCTTCCGGAGTTCCGTATAGTACGTCTTGCGGAGAGATCTCTCTCCCAACCCGACGAGCTTCCGGAGAAGGTCTCTCTCGGCGTCAGAGGGCTGCACGAAGGACTCCTTCAACATCCGCGGCCGTCATTGTCCGCGGATTGGTCGCCATGCACGCGTCCCGAAGGGCTTTTTTTGCGAGTTCGGGCAGGTCTTCGGAGCGCACTCCGAGAGCTGCGATGCGCCGGGTGATTCCGGCCGTCGCGTTGAGTTCCATGATGCGCTCCGCGAGCGGTTGCGCGGAGCCGCCGGCGCCGCTGACGCCCATGACGCGGGCGATCCGGTCGTATCGTTCGGGGCAGGCTTCGTAGTTGAACGCGACGACGTGCGGAAGCAGCAGCGCATTGCACTCGCCGTGCGGCGAGTCGAACATTCCGCCGAGGCTGTGGGCGATCGCGTGGACCGCTCCGAGAATCGCGTTGGAAAACGCCAGTCCCGCATGGAGGCTCGCCTGCATCATCGCGTCGCGGAGATTCATGTCCAGCGGAGAGCGGATGCACGCCGGGAGGTTTTCGGCGACGAGGCGGATGGCCTCAAGCGCGTGGACGTCCGTGAACGGGGAATGCACGCGGGAGACGTACGCCTCGACGGCGTGCGTGAGGGCGTCCATTCCCGTGAATGCGGTCAGCTCCGGCGAAAGGGTCGTCAGCGGGAACGGATCGATGAGCGCCACGTCGGGAACGAGCGCCTTGCTGACCAGAGCCATCTTGATGCGTCGCGTTGTGTCCGCGATGATGGCGAACTGGGAGACGTCCGCCGAGCTGCCGGCCGTGGTCGGAATGCAGATGAGCGGCGGCGTTGCGGCTCCCACGAGATCGATGCCCTCGTAATCCGCGATTTTCCCTCCGTTGGAGGCGATGATTCCGATTCCCTTCGCGCAGTCCATCGGGCTCCCACCGCCGACCGTCACGATGACGTCGCACCGTTGGGAAAGGAAGATGTCCGCGCCCTCGTGGACCTCGAAATCCTTGGGGTTCGGCGTGACGTGTTCGTACAGGATCCAGGGAATCTCCAGCGCGTCGAAACACGCGGAAACGCGTTCCGTCCATCCGGCCTCGCGAACCCCCGGATCGGAAACGAGAAGGATCCGCGTCGCGCCGAAGTTTCGCGCGTACTGTCCCGCCAGATCCATCGCGCCGGTTCCGAAGATGAACTCCGGCGCAACGAATTTTCGCAACCCGAATGTGGCGGGCATCTCAATCTCGCTCCGATCGTGCGGGCGTTTCCGGCGCCGCCAGGGCGTCCTCGCGTCGCGCGTCGGAAAATGAGAACCGGTTTCGCCCCCGTTCCTTGGAGCGGAACATGGCCGTGTCGGCGCGCCGCATAAGCGTCTGGACCGAATCCCCGTCGTCGGGAAAGACGCTGATGCCGATGCTTCCCGTGACCCGGAGCGTATGCCCGCCGACCGACATCTCCCTGTTGACGGACTCGATGACGTTGCGCGCTATCGTCGCCGCCTCCCCGGGAGCGGAGAGGCCGGGGAGCACGAACATGAACTCGTCGCCGCCCATCCGCGCGACCGTATCCGTCTCCCGGACGCTTTCACGGAGACGATTCGCGATCTCCACGAGAAGCAGGTCGCCGACGTCGTGACCGAGCGTGTCGTTGACCTGTTTGAAAGAGTCGAGGTCGAGGAACATGACGGCAGTCCGCGTGTTCGTGCGCCGGGAGGCTGCGATGGCCTGTTCCAGACGGTCGTGGAAGAACGAGCGGCTCGGAAGATCCGTCAGGGCGTCATGCGTGGCCATATAGCGCAGTTCCAGCTCCATCCGCTTGCGCTCGGCCACTTCGTGCGTGAGTTCCGCATTGGTCGCCTCGAGTTCGCGCGTTCGGGCGCGAACCTGTTCCTCGAGACGATCGCGCAACCCGAGAAGCTCCGATTCGGATCGTTCCAGACACGCGATCTTCTCTTCGAGATGCGCGTTCAGCGCGGTGATCTTGCGCGTGAGCAGGAAGGATTCCAGAACTTCCGCAGTCGTCGCGAGAACGATTGAGAGAAAATCCGGGTACGGGGCCGTCTCCTCGAGAACCTTCGAGTCGTCCAGCTCGGCCATGCACAGTCCGAGGATGCTCGTCGGCGTCGAGAGCGCATGCAGCATGATCCGGGCGGTCCGGTCCGAGGAGGAGACGACGACCGGTTTCTCGCGCCGCAGCGCCCATGCGACCGTCCGGTCGTGGATCAGGGGGATCTTCTCGGCCTCGAAGAACCCGAGAGCGTCGGCTGGGTCGCAGAGAACGGGGCGGAAGCTCATGTCCTGGTCTTCCGCAATGATGTAGAAACAAATCGACCGAACGGCGATGATCGACCGGACCCGCAGCGTCGCCTCCTTCAGAATGGCTTCGACGGACCCCATGCCGTTGATGCAGCGCGCGAAGTTGCTGATGTTCACCGCCACATCGAGGCTTTCGATGATGGAACGGCGTTCCTGGAGCAGATGCTCCAGGCGGTTTTTCAGGTCGACGCACGTCTCTTCGGAAGTCATGCCTCTTCCTCCTTTCCGAGGAAAAGCGTGAGAATTTCCGAAATCTGGCGTGACGCCTGCATGATCGTCGGTCCGATGGCGCTCGGGAGAAAATGAATCGAGTCCCATGCTTCGCGTTTCAGTTCCGGGACGAAGTACGTTCCGGAACGCCCCATGCGGAGTCCGATCGCGGTGATGTCGGCCAGCGTGAGGATCGTCGTCTCAGTGAGGGATTTCGACTCCTCGGGGCGGTGGTGGAACAGAATCGCGTGCGCGAGAAGCGGCGGAAACGACCATGCGCCGAGCAGCAATCCGCCTGCGGTCGCGTGATCGTATCCGATCGTCTGCTGCTCCGCGATGTGGATTGGGAGGCGTTTGCGGACGGATAGTCGCGTCGCCGCGACCATGTGACGCGGCATCGTCTGGAACATGACGAGCCGGCCGATGTCGTGAATGATTCCCATGACGAAGTACCGCTCCTCGGAGAGCCCGACCTCCAGCGAGGCGTAGATCCGGGCGAATATCCCGCACGCGATCGAGTGCTTCCAGAAGGCGCGCATGTTGAAGACGTCCTCGGGCACCCCCTTGAACGCCGAGATTGCGGAGATTCCGAGCGCAAGCGTGCTCAGTTCGTTGACGCCGATGATGGCGACGGCCCTCGGAATGGAATCGATCTTCGCGGGGAAGCCGTAAAATGAGCTGTTGACGAGCTTCAGAAGCGTGGCCGCAAGGCTCGTATCCTTCGAGACGACCTCGGCGATGTGGTGCGCGGAACTTCTGGGCGAGGAGAGCACCTGGGAGATCTGGAAGTAGATGTCCGGAAACGAAGAAAGCCGGGCGGCGTTGCTGACGAGATCCTGGACGGAAGGGACGGGTTCGTCGTCGCACGGCGCGCCGGCGGCGGAATCTTTGAAAAGCTCGGCGGGCTCGAAGTCCCCGAAGGATTCTCCGAGCGAATAACGCTTCGACGCTTCGAGGAAGACCTGTCGTCGAAGCTCCTCGGTGAAGGGCGTCGCGGAAGGCGATGAAAACAGGAAATTCGTCCGCTCCTCGGCCTTTCGGAGGGCTTCCGGATCGATTCGGGCCAACTCGCGTTTGGCGATATCGGCTTCGGAGACTCCTTCGACATCCGCTTCGGAGACGCCCCAGATCTTGATGGTCTGAATGTTTTTGCCCGTCAGCACGGCGCCCCGCGGGAGAATGAGGAGCCCCCGGGGCCCCAGAAGATCCGACGTCAATTTCATGCCCGGTTCGAGATTGTCCGTGTGCACCCTTCCCATGACGGCTCCCTCTCCTCCCTGCTGCGTATGGAAGCTCCATGCGGGACACATGCCGATATGATAGGATAATCATATAACGATCTCCGACGGGAGGGAAGCACGGAATCCATGGATTTCTTCGGGCTCGCGCTCATATTCTTCGCGCGCATTCTCGACGTGAGTTGCGCCACCGTCCGCATCCTGCTCCTTGTCAGAGGGAACCGCTTTCTCGCAGCTTGCATCGGCTTTTTCGAGGTCATGGTCTATCTGCTCGTCCTCGGCCGCATCCTGGGCGGGGGCAGGGCGCTGACCATGCCGGAAGTCATCGCCTATTGCGGCGGGTTCGCCTCCGGAACGTACTTCGGCTCGCTCGTGGAAGAAAAGATCATGAACGCGTTCGTCATACTGGACATGATCCTCGAGTTCGGCCCCGCGACGGACGAGCTGGTTTCCCGGATTCGTTCGGAGGGACACGGGGCCACGGTCATCTACGGCGAGGGCCGTGACGGAGCGAAGACGCTCGTGAAGGTTATTTGCCGCAGAAAGGATGTCTCTTCCGTCACCTGCATCGCCGGAGATCGCGGGTTCGTCGCGATCTCGGACGTGAGAGGCTGCTGGGGCGGATATTTCAGGATGCACCGGAAGTAGAGGGATGCCGATGGACGATCTGTTGGAACGATATTCTCAGCTCGAACGCGACGCGGCGCGCTGGAAGCGCGAAGAAAAGGCGTTGCGGGAGACGGAACGGCGGTTTTACGCGGTTTTCGATAACCCGGTGTTTCTCGTCCTCATTGTCGTCCGGGGACGAATTCGTCAGATGAACCGACGTGCGGAGGAGATCCTGGGTTTTTCGCTCCGGGATCGTCCATCTTCCGACTTCTCGGGCGTTCTTGCTCCGGGAAGCGCTCGTCCCGCCGAAGCGCTTCTCGACCCGAGGTCGGGAACGGAAACGGCGACGCTGCGCCTTCGCGGCGCGAAGGCCAGGGAGTTCTGGATCGATGTCGTCTCGCTTCCCGTCGAGTATTCGGGCGAGGGGGCCAGACTGCTGTTCGCCGTCGACGCGACGGATCGGGAAACGTGCAGGACGGAGCTGTCCGAGACACGGGCGCTGCATCAGTCGACGGAGCGATCCCTTTTCTGCGAGAGTTCCGGTCTGAACGGGGCCCTGCTGGATCCGGAAGGAAAGATTCTGCGCGCCGGAGGGGGCTTTCTCCGGATGTGCAGGGAGCTGTTCGGCCTTGACGCGGGGGAGGGCGCGCCGCTTTTCGACGTGTTGCCGGAGTCCGCGTCGGGAATGCTCAAAGCGTTGTGGAATACGGCGCTTTCGGGAGCGGACGTGGCGGGGACGATGGATTCCCCCTGCTCTCTTTCCGCACGGTTCGTTCCGCTTCCCGACGTGCGCGGCCATGTGTCGTCGGTGATGCTTTCGCTGTCCGCCGGAGAGAACGCCCCGGCGGGAACGGAGCCGCAGTCTCCCGACCTTCGGGCGCCGGGGGACGCCCTGTTGCAGGACGCCGCCGAATGGGCTCCCGTCATGCTCGGGACGCTGTTTGTCGGCGCGAGCCTCTCCGTCGCCGGCAACAGCGCTTTTCGCGCTGCATTCGGTCTGGAAGGGCGTTCGACGGCGCCGATGGAACCGGCGCGGTTTTTTCCGTCCGGCGAGGACTACGACGTTTTTCTGGCGGAACTTCGGAAGAAACGGGAATCCTTCGCTTTTCCCGTCTGTCTTCGTGTCGGGGGGAAACCGGGAAGGTTCGTATTTCGGGGGCGAACGATCGACGCCGGAGCGGACGCGTCCGGTTTCGTCGTCTCCTTCGTTCTCGAAGAATCGCCCGTCCTCCGGGCCCCCGAAGCGACGTCGGCCGCTCCGCGCGAGCAGGCGTCCGGAGAGGCGGCGCGCGATTCCGTGACGGGGCTTCCGGGAGCGTCGGCCTTCGAAGGCATCATATCTCGGGAGGTGATCCGCTCGGAGCGGTATCGCGGAAGCCTCTCGCTTCTCCTGTTGCGCATCGACGGCGGCGCCGCCGTCTTCGACCGGATGCCCGAGGGAGCGCGCAACGGCGTGCTCCGCGAGTTCACCGCGCTCCTGAAGGCGCGCATCCGTCCGAACGATTTCCTCGGGCGCTGGCGGGACGACGCGTTCGCGATACTGACGCCGCTCGCCGCGCCGTCCGCCCTGCAGCTTGCCGAAAAGATCCGCGATCTCGTGCGGCACTATGCGTTCGCGGGCGATGTCCGGATCACCGCGTCGCTCGGCGCGGCGGAACTTCGCTCCGGAGACGGCGTCGGCGAACTGACCGCGCGGGCGGCGGATGCGCTCGGGAACGCCGTCGCTTCCGGAGGCGACCGGGTTCAGGGTGCGTTGTGAGGTTCGCTTCGGACGAATTGCTATAATATGCGCCGGATGTGATGAATGTTCTCCGGGGCGTGTCCGCGCCGGAGAATTTCGCAAGGAGGAAGATGGATGGGACGGGTTCGGATCGTAGTGGAAGGAATGACCGCGAGCGGAAAATCGACCGTGGTCGATCTCCTGGCGGAACGTCTGGGTCTGAAGGTCATGCCGGAGGAATTCCGGGATCAGTACGACCTCCTCAGACGCTTCCATCACGAGCGGCGCTGGGCCTTCCCGATGCAGCTCAACTTTCTGGTGACGCGCTTCGCGCAGTACCTCTGCGCGACGGAAGAAGAATCGTACGTTCTTGACCGGAGCATCTTCGGCGACAAGATCTACGCGACGCTCTATCATCGGCTCGGGTACTTCAGCGACAGCCAGTACGGGATGTACCTCACGCTGTACGACAACATGATCCGCCATCTGGTCATGCCGGACCTTCTCGTCGTGCTCCACTGTCCGTTCGACGAGATCATGCGGCGCATCCTGCTGCGCGGACGCGAGGACGAGATCAGGGCGGGCGAGCCGTACTGGCGCGAACTCTACGGCGCCTACTCGCACTTCCTGGATGTCGTCCGCTCGGAAGCGGCGACGCCGCACGTTCTCGAACTGGATCTTTCCGATCCGGGATTCATCCGGAGCCCGGACCGCATCGACGCGTTCCTGGCCGACGTCCGCCGAATGCTGAACGACGCGGATTCGGGACGGAAACCGACGTAAGGGACGTGCGCGACATGTACGACGCCATCATCGTCGGAACCGGTCCCGCCGGAATCTTCGCCGCCCTGGAGCTGATCGGGGCAGGCAAGAGGGTGCTGATGGCGGACAAGGGGCGGATCATCAGCGAACGGAAATGCCCCATCGTCGACGGACGGTCGAAGGTGTGCCTCAACTGCGCCTCGTGCGCGATCGTGTCGGGGTGGGGCGGCGCCGGGTCGGCGTCGGACGGAAAGCTCACGCTGACGACCGGCTTCGGAGGGAACCTCGAGGAAAGCATCGGAGAACGCCGTCTCACGGATCTGATCTCCTATGTCGACGACCGTTTCGTCGAATTCGGCGTGGAGAACCACTGCTACTCGCCGGAAGGTCCGGTCGTCAAGGACACGATCCGGAAGGCGGCCGGCATCGGGATCAAGATACTCCCCGCGCGGATCCGGCATATCGGGACGGACGCGTCGCGCGTCGTGCTGAACAACATGTACGAATTCCTGCGGGAACGATGCGATGTCCTCATGAACACGACCGTGGCCGATATCCTCGTCGAAGAGGGCGAAGCCCGGGGGATCGTCCTGGAGGACGGGGCGGTCCATCGGGGGCGCCGGATCATCGCCGCCCCGGGACGGGAGGGAGCTTCCTGGCTCGGCCGGATCGTGGACCGGCTCGGCCTTCCGATCGCCTCGATGCCCGTGGACATCGGCGTCCGCGTCGAAGTGTCCGACAACGTCTGCCACGACCTGACGGAGCATTTCTACGAGGTCAAGTGCCTCTACAACACGCCGACGTTCGACGACCGCTGCCGCACGTTCTGCATGAACCCCTCCGGGTTCGTCGTGTACGAATACAACAAGGAGCACGACCTCGTGACCGTGAACGGGCACAGCCTGAAGAACACGAAGTCGACCAACACCAACTTCGCGATCCTCGTGACGAAGAACTTCACGCAGCCGTTCAGCGATCCCATCGGATACGCCACGCACATCGCCAAGCTCGCGAACATGCTGGCCGGGGGCGGCATCCTGCTGCAACGCCTCGGAGACCTGCGGGACGGACGCCGCTCGACGCAGTCGCGCATCGAACGCGGCATGATCGCGCCGACGGCGAACGCGCAGCCGGGCGACCTCAGTCTCGTCCTTCCCCACAGGTATCTCATGGACATCGTCGAGTTCCTCGATGCGCTCAACGTCATCATGCCGGGCGTAAACCAGAACGACACGCTCCTCTACGGCGTGGAGATCAAACTGTATTCGCTCCGGCTGAAACTGAAGGAGACGCTCGAAGTCCCGGTCGTGCGCAACCTGTTCATGGTCGGCGACGGAGCGGGCGTGAGCCGCGGCATCATCCAGGCCGCCGCGAGCGGCGTCGTGGCCGCGCGGGCGATTCTGGAAGCATAAACGGGAAAGAAAGGTGGAAGTCCGGTGCTTATGAAGAGAAATGTCCTCGTTTCGTTGTGTGCGTGCGCGTTGCTGTTCCTGGCGGGTGCGGCCCTGGCGGCCCTTCCGACGATGGATGCGGTCAAGGCATTCCTGCCGAAGATGGACGGGTGGACGTCGGAGGACCCGACCGGAATGCAGGGAGCCTCTCTCGTCCTCGTGGAGCAGCGGTTCGAAAAGAACGAAGAAACGAATCTGTCGCTGCTGATAACGATGGGCGACGATGCGAACCACGCGCCGATGTTCGACGCATACAGCGAACAGAAGATCGACCGCATCGAGACGGGCGACGGGTATGTCGCGTTCGTGAAGATCGGGAATTTCCGGGCCATGGAACAGCTCGAAAAGTCGAGCAAGACGGCCGCGCTCTGGGTGGACCTCGGGAACACCGCCTGGCTCGGAGCGACGGGCGAAGGCATGACCGTCGAAGAAGTGAAGGCCGTCGTCGGGCGCATCGACCTCGCGGGGCTCGCCGCGCTCGCTCCGGCGGCCGCCAAGTAGTGCGGATCAAGGCGACTCCGGAGGATTTCCGGGTCGAGGAACTGGCGGATTTCTCCCTGTCGGACGCCCCTGGCCGCTTTCGGGTCTTTCGCCTGACGAAGCGGCGCCGGAACACGCTCGACGCCGTCCGCGAGGCGGCCGAAGCTCGCGGCGTCCCCCTGTCGGATGTCCGCGTCTGCGGACGGAAGGACCGGCAGGGGGTCACGGTCCAATACGTGACCGTCCCGGGGACATGCGACCTGGCGTTCGAGGCGGAAGGGCTTCGCGTCGAACACGCGGGATGGAGCGATGTCGCGGCCGCGCCCGCGAGGATCCTGGGAAATATGTTCGACATCGTCCTGCGGGACATGTGCGAAGAGGATGCGGAGCGCCTCGCGCGCGGGTTCGGACGCATCGGCGACTGCGGCTTCCCGAATTATTTCGACGAGCAGCGATTCGGCGAGATCGCCGACGGAGGGCCGTTCCTCGCGGAACTTCTCGCGAAGCGACGGTTCGATCTCGCCCTCCGGCGCTACGTCACGACGATCCATCCCGACGCGCCATCGCATCTTCAGCGCAGGAAACTCGAAATCCGCGAGAAGTGGGGGGATTTCGACGCCGTCCTCGCCCTCTGTCCCGAACCGGAACAGGCGGCGCTCGTCCGTACGGCGCGGGACCGGGGGTACATCGCGGCGCTCCGGGAGATTCCAAGGGAATCGATGGGAATGGCGTTCTCCTCGTACCAGAGCTTTCTCTGGAACCTGACGCTGGCGGCCCTCATCGGGGACGCGGGGATTCCGTGGGCCGGCCCGGCGGGGCAGGATCTTCGGATCTGGTCCCCCGACGCCTGGCAGGACGGCTCCGCCCGGATCTGGCCGCTCGACATTCCCACGGCCGCGCGGGAGCTGCCCGATTTGCCTCCCGAGGTCCGGCGCGCGCTCGACGGGGTGCTCTACGCTCGAAAGGTGCGACGCTCGCAGTTTCACATCCCGGAAATCACGCAGGCGTACTTCGCCTCGTCGCCCCGCGCCGCGCTGGTCGTTCCGGACGAACTGTCGCTCGAACGCCTGCCCGACGAGCGCTACCAGGGAAAGTGGAAGGTCCGGACGCGATTCTCGCTTCCGAGGGGAAGTTTCGCCACGCTGGCTGTCCGGATCGCCGAACGTGCGGCATAGAAAAAAGCGGGGATTCGCTCCCCGCTTTTTCTGTCGTCGGTTTGCGTCGTTTCCGGTTCCAAGCAGCTAGCGCGTGTACCGGTACGTCCTTCCCGTGAACGGCTTCGGGCCCGTCAGCGTCGAGAACGTGATCGAGTCCGGAGAGATCTTGAAGGATGCGATCGACACGGGGAACGTGAAGCCCCGCAGGCTGAAGATCGGCTGGATCTTTTTGATCTCCTCGTGGATGAGGTCGGTCTTCTCGGCCGTGTTGATCACGAGGGAGTAGTCCTTGAGCCAGAGTTCCTTGCCCCCCTTGACCTCGAGCCCGCTTGCGACCTGGATCGCGAGATCCGACCACGGGGAGTCCTGGTGATAGTATCCCTTGACGAAAATGGAGTCCTTGCGGAAGTCGAGCGTGATGTGCCGCCATTTGCTGTTCGTGTGAACGTCGAGATACTTCTTGACGAGGACGTTCACATCCTCTTCGAGAACGGTCCCCTCGAACGCGGCGCTCGCGGCTCCGCGAACCTCCAGCGCGCGGGTTCCCTTCTTCGCCCAGTCCTTTATGGGATTGAGTTCCGCAAAAGTCGCCTCGCACCGGAGCTGCTCGATGCGAACGTCGTCGACCAGCGCGCCGCGTACGTCAAGATAGATGTGACGCACCTTTCCCGAATTGTCCGGTTCCTGATCGATGATCATCTCCACGGCTTCGGGGTTCAACAACTCCACGATGTGGCGGAAAAGGGTGACCCCCTTCGTGTGTCCCGTGACGGAGCCGCTGAACTCCAGAAGCTTTTCCGCGGAAGCGCTCCCCGCAAGCGCCAGAACGACAAGAACGGCTGCGAGAACGATGCCTTTTTTCATGGGCTCTCTCCCTCCCTGGATTCGTAATAAAACGCACCGCTATTATAGTCGAAAAGTCTTCTTTTTTCAGTCGTATTCTTCGATCCCGCCGGACGAAACGCGGTTCGGGAGCGGGGGTGGCCCAGGAACGGATCATGCGGTACCATAGTCGTCCGGATGAACTTCGGGACCGCCCTTCCCGGGCGGGACATAGGGTGAAAGGGGTGCTGTCATGCGCGTTCTTGCGTTTCAGGGGAGTCCGAGAGGCGCCGGAAATACGGCGGTTCTTCTGGCGGAGGTCGTGAAAGGGGCCCGGGAGGCCGGAGCCGACGTGAAAGAGGTGACGCTTCACGGAAAGAAGATCGCCCCGTGCACGTCGTGCTATGCGTGCAAGGCGCCCGGAGCGGCCGGGTGCGTCATACGGGACGACATGGACGGGATCTATGACGAGGTCATGAAGGCCGACGTGCTGCTGTTCGGAACGCCGATCTACTGGTGGTCCGTGAGCGCGCAGATGAAGCTCCTGTGGGACCGCTTTTTCGCGCTCGACTACGACAGGGCGATGAAGGGGAAGCGGGCCGCGCTCGTGATGACCTACGGCGGCGCGCTTCCGAATCTCGGTCCCGAGGGGACGGAGGCGGCCTTCCGGGACATCTGCCTCTACCTCTCCATGGAGTGCGTCGGGGTCGTCGGAGCCTGCACCGAGAGCACCCCGGCGGCGGAAAACGCCGGGGCGATGAAAGCCGCCCGGGACCTCGGCCGGGCGCTTGTCGCGGATCGTTCCTGATTCCGGCGTACGACACGAAAGGGCTCCCCGCGCGGACAAACGCGGGGAGCCCTTTTTGTATCGGCGTCGCGGATTCAGTTGAAATCGACCGCGCAGAGGAAGCCCTTGAGATAGTCCGTCTCGGGAATCTCCGGAACTCTCGGATGGTCAGCAGGCTGGTGGATCTCTCCGGCGACGACGATGCGGCGCTTCGCGTCGCGCGCGGCCTCCCCGAGCGTGTCGAGCAGGATGTCGCGCCCGAAGGCGTGGCTGCACGACAGGAAGAGCAGCGCGCCGCGATTGTCGAGGAGCCTGAAGGCCCGAAGGGCGAGATCCTTGTACCCCCGGCGCGCCGAATCGATCCGGTCCTTCGACGGCGCGAACGGCGGGGGATCCATGACGACGACGTCGTAGCGGCGCCCCTCGCGTTCGAGGTCGCGCAGAACGTCGAACGCGTTGCCGCAGCGCCATTCGACCGCGTCCGCGAGCCCGTTCAGCGCTCGGTTGCGCTCTGCGACGGCGATCGCATCCTCCGATTGCTCGATCCCCGTGACGGACGCCGCTCCGTACAGGAGAGCCGAAAGCGCGAAGTGCCCCTGGAAGCTGAAGCAGTCCAGAACGCGCGCGCCCGGCATGACGGGCTTCAGGACGGACGGGACATGCCGGATGTCCAGGTAGACGCCTGTCTTCTGCCCCGCCGTCGGGAGGACGATCTCCCGAAGATCCCCCATTCGCACCTCGACGCCCGTTTCCGGGGGCGGCGGTCCCGCCAGCAGGGCGATCTCCCGCGGGATGCCCTCGCGCTCCGGGTGGCGGACATCGTTCCGGAGGATCACGGTCCGCGCGTCCGTACGCTCGAGCAATATCCGGACGACGGCGTCGCGGCGGAGGCGCCAGCCTGCGGAGAGCAGCTGCACGCAGAGGACTGGGCCGTAGCGGTCCGCGACGAGTCCCGGGAGGCCGTCGGCCTCTCCGTGGAGCAACCGGTACGCGTCGTCGCCGGGAAGAAAACGCTTCCGGATGTCCTGCGCCCGTCCGATGCGGTCTGCGAGGAGCGCTTCGAGATCCGGCCGCTGCGGACCGCGGGTCAGGACGCGAAGACAGAGGGACGAATCGCTCCAGAACCCCC
The DNA here is from genome assembly GCA_964451935.1 of uncultured Synergistaceae bacterium. Lineage (GTDB taxonomy): Bacteria > Synergistota > Synergistia > Synergistales > Aminobacteriaceae > CALFXN01. The sequence goes on from CAYVKE010000024.1 coordinate 13,159, forward strand.
ACGCGGCGACGCCTTTCCCGTCCCGGATCGCGACGAGGTCTCCGGGAGCCGCCTCGGGAAACGTCCGGAGATTGCCCCGGAAGAGCCAGGGGTGTCCGAGGCGCAGCCTCGCCAAGCCGGACTCGTTGAGGATCGCGTCTTTCATGAAACGTCGGGGCGCCCGATGGAGAAGTACCGGAATCCCAGCGCCCTCATCTCCGACAGGGAATACTGGTTCCTGCCGTCGAAGAGCACGGGTTCGAGCAGCAGCGCCTTGATCTTCCGGAAGTCGGGCTGTTTGTAGGTGTCCCATTCGGTGAGCAGCGCGAGCGCATCCGCGCCGTTGACCGCGTCGTACTGGTTGTTGACGTAGATGACGCCCTGCAGTTCGCCGAGGGCTTCGCGCGTTTCGTCGATGGCCTTCGGATCGTGCGCCAGCACCCGAGCGCCCGCGCGAACGAGGTCGAGGATCAGGCTCTGCGCGGGGGCCTCCCGCGTGTCCGACGTCTGCGGCTTGAAGGAGAGCCCCCAGATGCCTACGGACCGTCCCTTGAGAGAGCCGAAGTGCTGCTCCATCTTCCGGAAGAGCAGGTGCTTCTGCTTTTCGTTCACGTCCTCGACGGCCTGGAGGATCTGCGGCTCGTAGCCTTCGTTCCGGGCGAATTCCTTGAGGGCGCGGATGTCCTTGGGGAAGCAGGAGCCGCCGTACCCGCAGCCGGGCGAGAGGAACTGGTACCCGATCCGGGGGTCGGAGCCGATTCCGACGCGGACCTTCTCGACGTCGGCTCCAACGCGTTCGCAGATCGCGGCCATCTCGTTCATGAACGAGATCCGCGTCGCGAGCATCGAATTCGCGGCGTATTTCGTCATTTCGGAGGAATGGACGTCCATGACGATGCACTTCTCGAGGGGGAGGAACGAGTAGAGCTTGCGCATGCACTCTTCCGCGCGGGCCGTGTCCACGCCGATGACGACCCGGTCGGGTTCGAGGAAGTCGCGCACCGCGTTGCCCTCACGCAGAAACTCCGGGTTCGACGCCACGTCGAAGGGAATCTCCCTGTCGCGCGCGCGAAGCTCCTCCTCGATGGCGTCCCGGACGCGGCCGCACGTGGAAACCGGAACCGTCGACTTGACGACGACGAGCTTGTAGTCCTCCATCATCCGGCCGATCGTCCGTGCGACGGTCTCGACGCCGTTCAGATCGGCGCTTCCGTCGGGCAGCGACGGCGTTCCGACGGTGATGAAGCACATCAGCGCGTCCTGAACGGCCGCCGCGAGGTCCGTGGAAAAGGAGAGCCGTCCCGATTCGGTCGTGTTCTCGATGATCTCGGCCAGCCCCGGTTCGTAGAACGGGACGACGCCCTGTCTCAGGGACTCGATCTTCTGTTCGTTCGAGTCGATGCACGTCACGTCGTTTCCGAACTTCGCGAGACAGACGCCCGTCACGAGCCCGACGTACCCCGTTCCCACAACAACCAGTTTCATCGCTGTTCCTCCTCGCATGCAGTCGTCTGTATCGTCAGCGTCCCCGCCCGTCCCTCGAGCCGCCTGATCGCCACGGCGCAGACGGGAACGAGCGACTTCCCGCAGCGCGACGCGATCCGGTCGAGCGCCGAAAAGACGGCGTTCTTCCCCGAAAAGGCGTCGAGGATCCGCTCGAAGAGCGTCCGCTGGCCCAGCCCTTCCATTTCGGCGTGAATGGTGATCAGGTTGAAGCCGGGCTGCGCCTGCCCGGCGAAAAACTCCGGAAGATCCGCCTCCGGCATGGAGCCGTACGCCTCGTCGAGCGTCGGCAGCGTCGTCGGAAGCTGGAGCGTCTTGAAGGATCTCCCGCCCGCTTTCGGATAGAAGGGGTGCCGTCCCTTGCGGACGTCGCTCGCATAGTCCAGGCCGAATTCGTCCTGAACGGAAAAACTCGTCGGGGTCGTCTGCCAGCCCGGAGCGGCACAGGCCTTCGCGCGGCGCCCCGTCACGGACTCGAAAAGGTCCATGGCCTTCGCGAAGTCGCGCCGGATCTCGTCCTCGGGAAGGCGCGGCAGGCAGTCCTGCCACTTGACGTGATCCCAGCAGTGAACACCGCAATCGTGCCCCTCATCGACCGCCCTGCGGAGGATGTCGGGATTTGCGGGAACGATCTGAGGCGCGGGAAGCAGCGTTCCGTACAGGAGCGTCTTCAGGCCGTAGGTGCTCGGCGCCTTCGTCCGAAGCATCTTCGCGAGAAACCCCCTGCGGAAGATGCGGCGGATGGCCTTTCCGGAGTTGTCCGGTCCCATGGAAAAGAAGAACGAGGCACGGATCCCCCGTTTCCGGAAGAGGTCGAGCAGCGCGGGGACGCCTTCCAGGTAGCCCCGGAGGGTGTCTACGTCGACCTTGACGCCGAGCGTCACGTCAGTCATTCGGAACCATCGCGGCGAGGGTGAGGCGGACGGCCTCGCGCAGGGAGACCTTCGGACGCCATCCGAGAAGGTTCGTGATCTTCTCGATGGACGGCGTACGGTTCTGCATGTCCGCGTACCCCGCCCCGTAGAACTGCGCGGCCGGCCGGTCGACGAGCTGCGTCTCGAGCGCGGCGTCGCGAAAGGCCGGAAAGTCGCGCATCACGTCGAGCAACAGCTCGGCGAGATCCCGTATCGAGGCGTTGTTCTCCGGGTTGCCGATGTTGAAGATCTGCCCTTCGGCGCGCCCGTCCTCGTTTTTCAGGATGGCGACGAGCCCGTCGATGCCGTCGTCGATATAGGTGAAGCTTCGCCGCTGCGCCCCGCCGTTCACGAGCGTGATCCGGCGATGGGTCAGCGCGTCGTGCGCGAACTGCGTGATCGATCTCGCCGAGCCGGTGTCCGCGTCCTCGAAGGTGTCGAGCCTCGGACCGATCCAGTTGAACGGCCGGAAGAGGGTGTACCTGAGGCCCTCTTCTTGTCCGTACGCGGCGATAACACGGTCCATGAGCTGCTTGGACGCGCTGTAGATCCACCGCATCTCGGAGATCGGCCCGACGGTGAGTGGGCTCGCGTCCTCGCGGAGTTCCGCGTCCGGGCTCATGCCGTACACCTCGGATGTCGACGGGAAGACCACGCGTTTCCGGTGCGCGACGCACATTCGGACGATCTTGAGGTTCTGTTCGAAGTCCAGCTCGAACGTTCGCACGGGGTGCGTGACGTAGAAGGCCGGCTTGGCGACCCCCACCAGGGGCAGGACGATGTCGTGGTCGCGCACGCGGGCGTCGATCCAGCCGTCCGATTCGAAGATGTCGCCTTTCGTGAAGGCGAATCGCCTCGAAGAGGCGAACCTGTCAAGGTTGTCACCGTTCAGGTCGAACGCGGTGACGTCCCAGTCCGTTGCGTCAAGCAGGCGTTCGACGAGGTGCGATCCGATGAAGCCGTTGGCGCCGAGTATCAGAATACGCATGCGTAATCCTCCATATGCCGTTTTCTCCGGCCGATTCGGCGAGAGTATAGCGTCGGGATCGAAGAATGACAAGAAATCCGCGAGACGCGGAACGTGAAGCGCCTCGTCCTACTGCCCGAAGCGCGAGTCGTGCGTGAGGTTGTACTCGGCGAAGATCGTCCCGTCGATCTCTTCTTCCCCTTCGGGCTGGAGGCGCACGATTTCGAGAATGCCGTTTCCCGTGACGACGCGAAGCGGGGAGAGAGACACGACCGAGCCGGGAAGATCGCGCCAGGTCTCGGAGTGCGGCAGGGCCTTCCAGACGAAGATGCGCTCTCCGTGGAGCGTGGTGAACGCGCCGGGGTAGGGGTGCGTGACCGCGCGGACGAGGTTGTACAACTCGACGGCGCTCCGGTTCCAGTCGATGCGGCCGTCCTCCGGGCGCCTCCTCCCGAACGATGTCGCCTGACGTTCGTCCTGCGGCGTCAGGGGCGCGGTTCCCGCTTCGAGCAGGTCGAGGTTTCTTGCGACGATACGCCGCGCCGCGTCGGCGACCTTGTAGGAGACGTCCTGCGACGTGTCTCCGAACGCGATGTCCACCGCCTCCTGATCCACGATGTCCCCCGCGTCCGCGCGCTCAACCATCTTGTGGAGCGTCGCGCCCGTTTCCGTTTCGCCCCGCAGAACGGCCCAGTTGATGCAGGCCCGCCCCCGGTACTTCGGGAGCAGGGAGCCGTGCATGTTGAACGCGCCGAGCTTCGGGATCTCCAGAATGTCCTTCGGGAGCATGGAACGGTAGTAGAACGACAGGATGAGGTCGGGAGCGAGGTCGCGGATGACGCGCCGTACGGAGTCGTCCACGGCCGGAGGCGTGAAGACGTCCAGGTCCGATTCCAGCGCAAGGCGCTCCACCGAAGAGAACCAGATCTCCTCTCCGGGATCGTCCCGGTAGGTGAAGACGCCGACGACGTTCGCCCCCCGGTCCAGAAGCTCCGACAGGCAGGCGTAGCCCACCTCGTTGTAGGCGAAGACGAGAATACGCGGACGCGATTCGCTCATTCTTCCATCACCCTTCGTATGACGTATCGCGGACGCTTCCGTACCTCCTGGTACACCCGTCCGATGTACTCCCCGGTGATCCCGACGCTGAACATCGTGACGCCCATCAGGAAAAAGTTGATGTCCAGCAGCGTGAACACCCCCTCCGCTTCCGGACCGACGATGATGCGCCTGAAGAGCAGGAAGACGCCGAAGAGAAAGGCGAGGGCGGAGACGACGATGCCCGTCATGGTGACGAACTGGAGCGGGATGAGCGAAAAGCCCGTCATTAGGTCGAAGTTCAGGCGCACGAGGCGGAAAAGGCTGTATTTCGACACCCCCAGTTCCCGTTCGTTGTGCCCTACGGGAATTTCGGTCGGGTTCAGGGAGAACTTCTGCGCCAGGGCCGGGATGAAGGTCGTCGTTTCGCAGCTCTGATTGATGATCTCGATGATCGACCGGCGATAGGCGCGGAGCATGCAGCCGTAGTCGTTGAGCTTCAATCCCGTGATCCGGTTCGTGATGTTGTTGACGATCCGCGACGCCATCTTCCGCATCCAGGGATCCCGCCGCGCGACGCGCACTGTTCCAACGACGTCGTGGCCCGCGTCGAGGGCTTCCACGAGCCGCGGGATCTCCTCGGGCGGGTTCTGCAGGTCGGCATCGATCGTGATGATGTATTCGCCCCGCGCCTTCTCGAACCCCGCCATGATCGCCATGTGCTGCCCGAAGTTCCCGTTGAAGTCGATGATCCGAAGAATGCGGCCGTGTTTCTGGAACAGCGCGTACAGGATGGACAGGGACTTGTCCCGGCTGCCGTCGTTGATGAATATCAGCTCGTAGGGGCGGTTCATCCCCTCCATGACCGAAAAGAGGCGCTCGAAGAGCGGCGGCAGCGATTCCTCTTCGTTATACACGGGGATGATCACGCTGATCTCGGGCGCCTGCGTCATCGGAGCCTCCCGCTTACCGGGCGCGGTGCGCGGCCAGGACGCGTTTCGTCGCGTCCGCCGCGTCGGCGAGGTCGTCGTCCGTCATGGCCGGGAAGAGCGGCAGCGACACGATCCGCTCCGAGACGTATTCCGCCTCCGGGAAGTCCCCGGGCTTCCAGCCGAGCGTCTTCCGGTAGTAGGTATAGAGGTGGACGGCCTGGTAGTGGAGCGCCGTGCCGATGTTCTGCTCGCGCATCAGCGCCATGAAGCGGTCTCGGTCGATCGTCAGGGCGCCGGTGTCGATCAGCGGCGTGAAGATGTGCCATGAGTGCACGGTCTCGGCCTCGGGCTCGGGCGGCAGGATCAGGCCGGGCAGTCCGTCGAAGGCTCTCCGGTACGCCGCGACGAGGTCCCTGCGGCGCGAGTTGAAGGGGTCCAGCTCCCGGAGCTGCGAGAGGCCGATGGCGGCCTGGATGTCGAGCATGTTGTACTTGAGCCCCGGAACAAGGATGTCGTAGTGCGGAGTTCCGGTCGCGGCGTAGCGGTTCCACGCGCCCTTGGACATTCCGTGCTGGCGCATGACCGAGACGGCCTCGGCGGCTTCCTCGTCGCCGGTGCAGACCATGCCGCCCTCGCCCGTCGTGATGTTCTTCGTCGGGTGGAAGCTGAACACGCAGATCCGGCGCTCGCGCGCGGGCGTCCGGCCGATGGGGCCGCCGCTCCACGAAGCGCCGAGCGCATGGGCGGCGTCCTCGATGACCGCGAGGCTGTGCTTGCGCGCGATGTCGAGGATCTCTTCCATCCGGCAGGGGCGTCCGGCGAAGTGAACGGGGACGATCGCCTTCGTTCGCGGCGTGATCGCCGCCTCGATCGTCTCGGGGCGGATGTTCAGCGTTCGCCGGTCGATATCGGCGAGGACGGGGCGGGCCCCGGTGAACAGAATCGTGTTGACTGTGGCCGCGAAGGTCATCGGCGTCGTGATGACCTCGTCGCCCGCGCCGATTCCAAGCGCCATGAGCGCCAGATGCAGCCCCGCCGTGGCGGAATTGACGGCCAGCGCGTACGGGGCGTCGACGACGCGCGCGAAGTCCTTTTCGAATGCGAGCGTCTTGGGGCCTGTCGTGATCCATCCGGAACGGATCGATTCCGCGATGTCCTGTATTGCGTCCTCGCCGATTGACGGGCGGGCGAAGGGGAGAAAGTCCTTTCTCATGGGGCGGTCGCCTCCTTGGGTTTGTTCGTTATGACGAGTCCCCGTTCCGTGGCTCCGAGCAGGATCGGCTGCGGGCGTCCGGCCGGGAAGAGCCGGTCCTTGTGGGCCGCCGAAATGACGACGAGGACGCGCTTGTCGCTGCTCCAGAGACGCTCGAACTGCTCGTCCCCGATGAACCATGCCGGGTTGCGTTCCTGTTTTGCGCCGAATTCGAGTTCGCCGAGATACCGGACGAGGACGATGCGTTGCTTCAGGTAGAAGGGAAGTCCCTGGTCGTACTCCGCGTACTGTGCGATGACGTCGCCGGGGCGTGCGTGCCGCCGGAGCATCTCAGCCGTTTCGCGCGCGGACATCCGGGCGTCCAGGAATCCGAAGAGCGGCTTGAGCGACAGGCAGAACAGGAACGAGAGGATGCAGAGGGCGACCATGGCGTTCTGGCGATGCCGCGGGCGCGTCAGGAAAAACGCGGCTCCTGCGGCAGAGAGAAGGGCGGTTGCCGGGGCTGCGGCGTATGGAAGCAGCAGCGACGCGGGGTAGCGCCCCCCGAATGTCGCGTACCCCAGAAGCGCCGCCCCGAAGAGCGCGAGCAGGACCGTCGAGGAAATCGCGCCGACGCGGCTCCACGCGGGGTTTTCGTCTCGCAGCAGGCGGTCCAGGTACATTCCGGTCAGGAGAGCGAGCGGCGGGACGCACGGGACGATGTACGGAATGAGCTTCGAGCGGGAAAACGAGAAGAACGCGAACACGACGACGGCCCAGAGCAGAAAGAAGAGTTCGTCGCGCTTTTCCTTTCCGAAGGCGCGAAGGCGCGAAGGAAGCGCGTTCGCGAGCGCCGGCGCGAGAAACCCCGTCCACGGCATGAAGCCCGCGATGAGAATCGGGATGAAGAACCACGCGGGCTCGTAGCGTCCGTGAAGCGTCGTCGTGTACCGGAGGAAGTGTTCGCGGATGAAGAAGAAGTCGAAGAAGTCGGGGTTCCGGAAGCAGACGACTCCGAACCACGGGACGACGAGCAGGAAAAAGAGCAGGACGCCCGGAAAGGTCAGCGTGTGACGCGGTATCCGGAAATCCCGCGTCGCGACCATGAAGCAGAAGATCACCGCTCCGGGCAGCACGATCCCGATGAGGCCCTTGCTCAGCGTCGCGAGCGCCATCCCGGCGTAAAGAAGCAGATAGAACCGCCTGTCGCCGGACGAATAGCCGAGATAGAACCCTCCGAGGGCGACGGTCAGGAAGAACGAGAGCGTCATGTCCGTGATGTTGATGTGCGACGAGGCGTAGAAGAGCAGGGATGTGGTCAGGACCAGGCCCGAAAGGAAGGCGCTCCGGATGTTTCCGGCGCGTGCGGCGAGAAGCGCGGTGAAGAGAACCCCGCAGATTCCCAGTGCCGCCGGCCAGAAACGGCTCGCCCATTCGTTCTGCCCGAAGACCGCGAAGGATGCGGCGGTCAGCCAATAGTGCAGGACGGGCTTCTCGAAATACTTGACGTAATTCAGGCGGGGCGTGACGAAATCCCGCGTCTCGAGCATTTCTCGCGGTATTTCTGAGTATCTCCCCTCGTCCGGCTCCAGCAACCCGTGTCCGCCGAGGGCGGTGAAGTAGAGCGCTCCGGCGACGAGGGCCAGGATGATTGCAACACGCTTCATTAAAACTCCGTCACTCCCAACGTGGCGCTTGTGTCCGCGCACCGCGCGGCAGGAATCATTGTACCCCAAGCCTTTCGGCTCCGCACCTTCGGGACTATAATGTTTCCCGAAAGGTGGGGAAGCCGTGGATACGCTTGGGATATTTCTGCTTCTCGGCTCGGCGTTCTTCAACGCCGGGGCGAATACGTTCATGAAAGCCGCCTTCGGACACCAGAGCGATCTTCTGGCCTACGGGCCCGTCGCCGCATGCGTCCGGATCATGACGAACCCGTTCGCGATCGGCGGCATCGCGTGTTTCGGCATTTCGTTCGTTTTTCTGAGCGCGGCGCTCAGCCGCGTGGATCTTTCGATCGCGTATCCGTTCATGGCGGGCGTGGTGTTCCTTCTCGTCCTCGGCGTCTCCGTCATCTTCTTCCACGAGCCCGTCTCGTTCTGGCGCGTCGCGGGAATCGGCACGATCCTTGCGGGGATCCTGATTCTTTCCTTCAAGGGGTAGGCTTCGGAATACGGATTCAGCCGACGGAGAAAAAGACGTCGCCCGAATTCGTCTCCAAGGGGGACAATTCATATGGAAAGATTCCGGAATTTTTACGAAGACGTTCTTCAGAATTTGTACGATGGCGTCTACATCATGGACAGGGACCGGCGGATAACGTTCTGGAACCGCTCCGCCGAACGGATCACGGGCTATTCCGCGTCCGAAACGGTCGGGCGCGCATGCTCGGAAAACATTCTGATGCATGTTGACGAGCGCGGGTGTCAACTGTGCCTCGGGCATTGTCCGGCGGCGAAGGCGATGGAAGACGGACGGGAGAGAGAGGCCAGAGTCTATCTCCATCACAAGAACGGATTCCGGTTGCCCGTGATGGTCCGGGTATCTCCCATCCGCAGCGGGCAGGGGGACGTCGTCGGCGCCGTAGAGGTTTTCAGCGACAATTCCGTTCTGGAAACATCCATGAAACGACTCAAGGAGCTTGAGACGCAGGCGTTCTCCGATGCCCTGACGGAATTGCCGAACCGCCGCTACGCGGAGATGGTCCTTCAGACGAGGCAGGATCAATCGGAACGGTACGGTCTTACGGGGTTCGGGGTGCTTTTTGCCGATGTCGACCGGTTCAAACGCGTCAACGACGACTATGGTCACGATGTCGGGGACGGCGTTCTCCGGATGGTCGCGGGCGCCCTGAAGTACGGCGTTCGGGACGGAGATGTCGCCTGCCGCTGGGGCGGGGAGGAATTCGTGATTCTTGTCGGCGCGGAGAACCGGGAGATGCTCGCCGGGATCGGCGAACGGCTCCGGGCCATGGTGGAGTGTTCGAGCCTCGATACGGAAAAAGGCGTCCTTCGCGTAACGGCTTCGTTCGGCGGGGCGTTGCAGCGCCCGGGCGAGAATTTCACGGATACCGTGAAGCGGGCCGACTCGCTGATGTACGCGAGCAAGGAGAACGGGAGAAACCGCGTCACGGTGGAATGAATAGACCGCTTCGCGGATTCGGCCTAGAGATCCCTGTCGCTCGTGAAGGTGCGGAACTTGTTGAGGTTCCTGGAGACTCGCGCCCAGTACACTTCGGGAGATCCTCCGTAATAGCGGCCGAGGGCGGCCTGCGTGGTTTCGTAGGCCCGGAGGTACCGGGAGAGCAACAGGCATCCGGCGCCGATCCCCTTGTCGGGGTCGAAGAGGTCCGCTTCCGACGCGATGCCGTTCGCGGCCAGCAGCGTCGAATGGACCTTCCACGAAACCTGCATCACTCCCGCCGCGCCGTAATCGCTTCGCGAAGTCGGAAAGAAACGGCTTTCCGTATAGCCGACGGCGAGCGCGATGTCCAGCGGAAGATCGTATTTGAACGCGTACTTGACGAATGCGGCGGCTTCCCTGGCGGCGATCGATCTGTCGAGCATCCGGTTGTGCTCGCCGATAAACAGCGCCGCGGCGCGAACGTCTCCCAGAACTTCATCAGTGAGGCGCCCAAGGGAACGGAGCGGGCGGATCAGATCGTTTTGATATGTCTTCGAGAATTCCCGCGCAATGCGGGACGCGCTTCGCAGAAGAGGAGCGGCGAGGGGGTCGGAGGACCAGTTTCGGGTTGGGATTTCGCGAACATGCAGCGGCGGGTTCGGAGGTTCGGCCGAAAGCAGCCGCAAAACCGTCGACAGCCCCCAGCCTCCGGCGGCGATGGCCAGGAACGCGGCGCATGAGCCGGAGAGGACGAGAAGAACAACGCGGCGCATGTACTGTCGCACGGGCATTCCTCCATTTCTCGGGTCGACGGGAAGCATTTTCAAAGTGTGTCAAGAAACGGTTTTCGTAATTATACGTACAATCGGATGTTGTGGCAAATGCCGTTCGTGTTCCGCGATCGATCGCTTCCCGGAACGCATGTCGGAAGAGAACGCAAGAAGGCCCCCCGGAAAAAGGGGGGCCTTCTTGCGCGGAAGAACGGAGAGCCGTCGCCTACTTCGGCGGAAGATCTCCTGACGCTTCCGTCAGCTCGGAAATTTGCGTCAGAAGGTCTTCGACCTTCCGGATTCCTTCACCGTATGCGGCCCAGTCTCCGGATGCGAGAGCGGCCCGCGAACGGGTCATGATCCCGACGCCTTCCCTGGCCAGGGTCGCGGCTTTCCTCCGCGCCGGGTCGGAAAGCATGGAGGCGGACGTCGAGGGACGTCCCGGGGCTGTGTCCCGGTTTGTCCCGGAGACGTCCTGTACTGGAGCAGCCTCGTCCGCCAGAAGTCGCATGAGCGCCTCGTCGAGGGATTCCCCCCAATCGACGCGCCCTCCGCTCGAAACGATGACCCGCTTGAGTTCGGGAAGATCGCTGTTTTCGGCTTTGAGATACAGGGATTGCGTGTAGAGCAGAGACTCCCCGACGGGCGTCACGGTGATGTTCCCCCTGATGACGTCCGATCCGCGCTGGCTCCACAGCGAGAGCTGCGCGGAAATCTCCGGGTGCTGGTTCGTCAGCGCCTCCACCTGCGCCGGGCCGTACACGAGAAGCTGCTTCGGGAGCGTATAGACCACGAGCCGGCCCCGGTTGGGGGCGTCGCAGCGTCCGGCCATCCACGCGATGAGGTTGTCCTTTCCGACCGGCATGAAGGGGGTGATGAGCGCGAATTCGACATTTTTCCCTCCGCGCAGCCGAAGCGTCGAGTAGTAGGAATCCATTCCCTGGCGCTGTCCGTTCCGGGTCGTCCGTTCCCAGACGTCCTCCTTGTTGTAGAACGTGTTCGGCTCCCGCATGTGGTAGGTCCGGTAGATCTCCGCCTGGATGGAGAAGAGATCCTTCGGATACCGCAGATGGCCGCGAAGGTTTTCGGAGATTCTGTCCCCGGGCGTGAAAAGGCCGGGATAGATTCGCGACCAGGTCTGAAGGATCGGATCGTTCGGAGCGACGGCGTAGAGCGTGATCGTTCCGTCATAGGCGTCGACCGTGGCCGTGACGCTGCCGCGGACGGTATTGACCGTCCGCCGGTCCGACGTCAGCGGATCCTGGACCGTGACGGGTTGGGAGTAGGGATACCCGTCCGACACCGTCATGGCGTCCGTGATCCACAGAAGCCTGCCGTCAACGACCGCGAGATACGGGTCATGGTCGAACAGCAGGAACGGTGCGACCGCGTGAAGGCGTTCCGTGACGGAACGGACGAAGAGGACGCGGCTTTCGGGGGTGAAGACGTCGGTGAACAGGATCCTGCTGTCATGGAACCGGACCGCGAAGGCGACCCGGCGAAGCAGGGATCCGATGCCGACTCCGCCCCTGCCGTCGTAGACCGTCCGGGAGTTGCTGTCTCCGAGCGGGTAGTCGAACTCCTTCACCGTCGTGCGGACGAAGACGTACGGAGCGGGTTTCTCTCCGTAGTAGATCTGCGGCCGGTCGATGGAAAGAGGGATCGAAAGCTGCGGCGGGATGTCCCGGATCCACAGTTTCGGCTGCCCTTCGGAGGCGATCTCCGTCACCGGGTTCATGACGACGCCGAACCCGTGCGTGAACTCAAGGCGTGTGTTGACCCACGTTCGCGTCTGCAGCTCCTTCAGGTCGAGCTCCCTCGCGGACAACATGACCTGGCGGCGCGCGTCGCCGACCGAGTAGCGGTCCATATCCACCCGGTCGAAGTCGTAATACGTCCGGATTTCCTGGAGCTGCTTGTAGCTCCGGAGCAGCGGCCCCTCGTCCCAGATGCGGATGTTGCGGAGGGTTTCCGCCTCGCGCGACAGATCGTCCCTTGTGATCGACGGCGCGGGAACGACCGTCTCCGTCTTCACCGCGTCCAGGCCGTAGGCCTTCAGCGTCGAGGCGACGCCGCGCTCGATGTAGGAGCGTTCGCGCGCGAACTCGTTTGGTTCGACGATGAAGCGCCGGACGAGCGACGGGAGCACTCCCATCGCGATGACGTGAACCGCGAGGACCGTTCCGCCGAGAGCGAGAAGCAGCTTCTTTCCCTTGCGCGTCGGCAGCGCGAGGACGACGGCCGCGGCCCAGGACAGGAGGGCGAGGATCGTCTGGGCGGGGAGCGTCACGACCGAGTCGACGAATCCCGCTCCGTATGTCACTCCGTTTTCCGAGAAGAGAATATCGTACCGCGCGAGCCAGCGTTCGACGCCCCACAGAAAGACGGCGAGCGCGCAGAGGCGGAGCAGATGGCTCACGGCCTTTCGGTCGATCGGGGACTTCCAGACGGGGGCGCTTCGAAAGTCGGGAAGCGAGCCGAGGACGTAGATCGCGGAGCAGCCGATAAGCGACAGCATGGCGAGCGCCAGAAACCACCCGGTAAGCGTCGATATCGCGGGAAGCGTAAAGACGAAAAAGCCCGCGTCCATCCCGAATATCGGATCGGCCTCGCCGAACGGAGCGCCGACGAGCGCCGAAAGCAGAACCTTCCACTGTTCCCTGAAGGCCCCTCCCATGGAAAATGAGAAGAACAACGCCGCCAGAAGCACGACGGTCCGGATCTGCGGGCCGGCGAAATGTTCCGCGATCATCCCCGGAGACGATCGGCCTATATGGCGGCGGGCGGCGCCCCACTGGGATATCAGGAAGAGAAAACTCACCGTGAAGACGAACGCGAATGTCGCCCACGAGTAGAGAATGTCCCGCAGCCACACGGAAAGAAATCCTTCGGCCTGATACCAGAGGAAGTCCGTGTAGATCCGGGCCATCGTGGGGAAGAAGGCGAAAAGGAGCATCGCCAGGGCGGCGAAGGCGAGCGGAAGCTTCCATTTGAAACGGAACCGGCCGCCTTCGGGAGTGTCCGCGGAAAACCAGGAATTCTTGGGAAACCAGTCGTTTTTGTCCATGCGGCCATTGTAGGACAACGGCCTTCAGCGCGAAAGGGGTGCGTCGCGCCTTGGACAGAAGTATTGTGTATCCAGTATCCAAACTTGACAGATGAAAATTAAGGAGTAGCGTTATGCTTAATTGAATTGTCGACAGTAGACACTTCATGGCGTCGCGCTTATGGGAGGACTCCGATGGTTGTCACCATTGAACATCATTCGCTTTCCGAGGAAGTCGCGGAGTATTTGCTGACGCAACTTCTGGTTTCGGATCAATATCCCTGCGGGACCTTTATTCGCGAGGAAGAGGTCGCCCGCTTGCTGAACATCAGCAGGGCCCCCGTCCGTGAAGCGCTCCGGATACTGGATTCCCAGGGGCTCGTGAAGTCCATCCCGCGGCGCGGAGCGCTCGTTATCGAGTATTCGGAAGAAGATGTGGCCGAGTTGTACGATATTCGCTTTGCGCTGGAAAGCCAGGTCTTCGACGCGATTGTCAGCGGGCGTCTCCTTTCGGAAGCGATCACCGGAAGACTCCGGTCGATCCTCGAAGACATGTTGAGCGTTTGTCAGGGCGAAGGATCCATGGAAGAAAAAGTCATCGCATTCACGAAAAAGGATCTCCTTTTTCACCTCACTCTTTCCGAATGCTCGGGCCGGCGTTGGACGCACCGTCTTCTCAAGGGAATCTACAGTCAGCTGCAAATCGCGATGATTCGCGACCTCAAGGAAGAAAAACATCTGGAACAATCCGCGCTCGAACACATGAAGATTCTCGAGACCCTTCTCGCCGGTGACCTCGAGAGTATCCGGAAGAACAGGCATTACAGCTATTTTCACAGGCGACTGCATCTTGTTGAAAACCTGGGGGGTGAGTAGGAATCGCAAAAGAGCGTTTTTCGGCGCAGGCGGTTTGTGGATTACAACATTCTGGCGAAGGAGTGGAGATTATGAAGCGAATGATGAAGGCGACTGTCCTTGCAATGTCTTTCTGCGTGCTTGCGGGAACCGCGTTCGCGGCTACGGAGTTCCGTATTTCCAACCAGCTTCCCCCGTCCCATCACATTTCCAAGGGAATCCAGGTGTTCGCCGATAAAGTTGCGGAGTATTCGAATAAATCCATCACGGCCAAGATCTTCGACTCGGCGACGCTCTTCAAGGATACCGAAATCGTCGAAGCGTTGCAGGACAACAACGTCGAAGTCGGACTCGTTTCCGTCAACAAGTGGTCCGGCATGATCCCCGTCGCGGACTTCTTCGAGCTTCCGTTCGTGTTCAAGGATCTGACGTCGCCCAAGAAGTTCATCGAAGGCGGCGCCGGGAAAATATTCGACGCGGAATTTGAAAAGGTCGGCGTGAAGGATCTCTTCTGGGTCGACTACGGCTACATCCAGTTCTTCAACAGCAAACGGCCGCTCACGAAGCCCGACGATTTCAAGGGGCTCACGATGCGTTCGTTCGGAAGCGGCGACGCGGAGACGCTGAAGGCCCTCGGCGCGGCGCCCACGGTCATGAGTTCTTCCGAGATGTACATGGCGTTCCAGCGCGGAACGGTTGACGGCGGGACGACCGGAATGCCGGCCGCCGTCTCCCGGAAGGTTTTCGAAGTTCAGAAGTATATGACGATCGCCAACTATACGACCGCGCAGTTCGTCATCCAGGCGAACCTCGAATGGTGGAACAAGCTGCCCCAGGACCAGAAGGACGCCGTCATGAAGGCGGGAAAAGAAGCCGAGGAATGGATCCGCGGCGCCATTGCGAAGTCCGAAGCCGATGCCGAAAAGGTCATCCGGGACGCCAAGGTCGAAGTCCACGTGATCAACGATCAGGAACGGGAGCTGTTCGTCAAGGCGACGGAACCTGTCCGGAAGGCTTTTGAGGCGAAGACGGGAGATATCGGCAAGAAGCTGCTCGACATCTCCGCAGGAATCAAGTAGAAGACCTGTTCGTTTGCGTGCGCGCGCGGACTTCCGTCCCGCGCGCACGTCGTTTCTTGAAAGGAGTGACACCATGTTCGTTCGATTTCGACAGGCCGTGGAACGGTGCAACACATTCCTGGGGTATCTGAGCGGTCTCGGCATCCTTGTGATGGGAGTTATCCTCTTTTACGAGGTCGTCTGCCGGTACTTCTTCAACTCTCCGACGATCTGGGTGCAGGAAGTGGCGATTTACCTGTATATGTGGACGATGCTCGCCGGCAGTTCCTACGCGCTTCAAAAGGGGAAGCACGTCCGGATTGATCTCGTTCTGGAACGTCTCTCGAAGAGGGCGCAATCCATTTTTGAAGCATGCACCAGCATCATCGGGGTGGGGTTTTCTGCGGTGGTTGCGTGGCAGGGGTATCTGATGCTTGAATCCACCCTGAAATACGCCAAAGTATCGGCGACGCCCCTGCGCGTTCCGCTGTGGATCCCGCAATCCGCGCTCTTTCTGGGGTTTGGACTGCTGACGCTCCAGTTCCTGATCATCGCAGTCGTCCGTTTCCAGGACGTTTTTTCCGCCTCTGAAGGAGGTGTTGCGAAATGAGCAGCTTCTTCTTTGTCATCTTCCTCCTCCTGCTGATTCTCTTCGTCGGGCTTCCGGTGGCGTTCTCCCTCGGGACGACGTCGCTGCTGCTCGTCATGTTGTACGAATTGCCGATGAAGGTCGTCGGCTCCTCGATTTTTACGTCGCTGGACAGTTTCGTCGTTCTCTCGATTCCGCTCTACGTTCTCATGAGCCAGATCCTGCTGGACGGCCGGGTCGGCGACGATTTGTTTGACGTCGCGAATGTTTGGGTGCGGCATCTTCCCGGAGGGCTGGCTATCGCAACGGTCTGCTCCTGCGCGTTCTTCGCCGCCATAACCGGATCGGGCGCCGCTACGGCCGCCACGATAGGGATGGTCGCCTACCCGGCGATGATCGAACGCGGATACGAAAAGAAGTTCACGCTGGGGCTTCTCGCCGCGGGCGGAACGCTCGGAATCCTGATCCCGCCAAGCATCCCGCTGATTCTCTACGGGTCGATCACGGAAGAATCCGTCGGAAAGCTCTTCATCGCGGGGATCGTCCCGGGGCTCGTCCTCACGGCGATCTTCATCGCGTACGCCGTCTACAGGAGCAAACGCGGAGGGTTCGTCCCCCTGCCGAAATCCGGATGGGCCGAGCGGATCTCCATTACGCGCAAGAACCTCTGGGGTCTCTTCCTTCCGTTCCTGATCATCGGCGGCATCTACACGGGCGCATTCACGCCCACGGAAGCGGCGGCGGTCGGCTTGGTCTACAGCCTGTTCGTCACGCTCGTCGTGTACCGGACGATCAGCCTGAAGGACCTGCCGGCCATTTGCGTCAAGTCCATGATGACGTCCTCGATGATCGCCATGATCATCGCCGCGGCGGTGCTGTTCGGCCGCGTCATGACGATGCTGGAGATCCCGCAGAAGCTCACGGAGTTCGTCATCAGCAACAACTTCTCGCCGATGATGTTCATCATCGCGATGAACCTTCTCATGATCGTTCTCGGCTGCATCCTGGAAACGGTGTCGATCGTCCTGCTGACCATGCCGCTCGTGACGCCGATCCTGCACGCGCTGCACATCGATCCGATCTGGTACGGGATCATCCTGACGGTGAACATGACCATGGCGCTCATTACGCCGCCGGTCGGCATGAACCTGTATGTCATCAACGGCCTTCGGGACGACATCCGAATGTCCGAAGTCATCACGGGCGTCTGGCCCTTCGTCCTCATCATCGGCGGCATGCTCGTCCTGACGATGATCTTCCCGATAATGAGCACGTGGCTCCCGTCCGTCATGTAGGAAGAAGCGCTGCGGCGATTCGGTCATTCTTCCCCCTCGGGGGAAAGGAGGCAACGCATTTTGGAAAAGAAAACGACGCGTTTGCGTCGGCTCCTGCAACGCGATGAGATCCTGATCGCGCCCGGCGTCCACGATCCGCTGGTCGCCAAGATCGTCGAGCGGGAAGGCTTCGAAGCCGTCTATATGACCGGGTACGGGACCACCGCAAGCCTGCTCGGGAAACCGGATGTCGGGCTGCTCACGCTGACGGAGATGGCGGACCGGGCGGCCCGCTTGGCGGACGCCGTCGATATCCCCGTCATCGCGGACGCGGACACGGGGTACGGCAACGCGGTGAACGTGGCCCGGACGATCCGGGAGTACGAACGGGCGGGAGTCGCCTGCATCCAGCTCGAAGACCAGGTCGCGCCGAAGAAGTGTGGACACATGCTCGGGCGGGAGATCATTCCGCTGCAGGAGATGGTCGGAAAGATCCGCGCCGCGTGCGATGCGAGGCGGGATGATGACCTGATGATCATGGCCCGTACGGACGCGCGCACGAATTTCGGGATCGACGCGGCCTTGGAGCGCGGAAAGGCGTTCGAGGAAGCGGGCGCGGACATCGTGTTCATCGAGTCTCCGGAGAATATCGATGAAATGCGGGCGATCACGTCCGCGTTCCGCGTCCCCGTCATCGCGAACATGGTCGAACACGGCCGGACGCCCTTCCTGTCGTCGGCCGAGCTTCGGGAAATCGGCTTTGACCTCGGCATCTTCCCGGTCTCGTCGACGTATGTCATCGCCAAAGCGGTGACGGAACTGATGCGCACTCTGAAGAGGGACGGAACGACGAAGGCGGTCGTCGACCGGATGATACCCTTCGCGGAGTTCAACGA
>CAYVKE010000025.1:0-3260 GCA_964451935.1 uncultured Synergistaceae bacterium
CCTCTGGGGCGAACTCGCGTGGCAGCTTGGCGGCGTGGACGCGTACCGGCGCGTGCAGGCGGACGACGAACGGGCGACGAGTCCCGGCGACATCCTGCGCGAACTGTTCCGGGACTACGGGCCGTGCCTCGTCCTCGTGGACGAGTGGGTGGCCTACGCGCGCCAGCTCCACGAGCAGAGCGACCTTCCCGGAGGCAGCTTCGAAACGCAGTTCAGCTTCGCGCAGGTGCTGACGGAATCGGCGAAGCTCGCGGGCAACTGCCTTCTCGTCATTTCCCTTCCGGCGTCGGATGCGGCCGCTTCGCCCCATGCCGTCAGCGATGACGTGGAGGTCGGCGGCGTTCGCGGACGCGAGGCGCTCGACAGGCTCCGGAACGTCGTGGGGCGGGTGGAGTCCTCGTGGCGGCCCGCAAGCGCCGAAGAGGGCTTCGAGATCGTCCGGCGGCGTCTCTTCGAGCCTCTTGCCGACGCGGACGCCTTCAAGTTCCGCGATGTGACCGCCCGCGCCTTCGCGGAGCTGTATCGCGCGCAGCATGCGGAGTTTCCCCCCGAGTGCCGCGAGAGCGGATACGAGGATCGCATCCGGGCGGCGTACCCCATCCACCCTGAGATCTTCGACCGCCTGTACACGGACTGGTCGACGCTCGTGAAGTTCCAGCGCACGCGGGGCGTCCTGCGGCTCATGGCGGCCGTGATTCACAGCCTGTGGGAGTCGGGCGACGGAAGTCCGCTCATCCTGCCCTCGACGATTCCGATCGACGACCCGCGCGTGCAGTCCGAGCTGACGCGGTATCTTTCGGACAACTGGATTCCGATTATCGGGAAGGACGTCGACGGCCCGAATTCTCTTCCGATGAAGATCGACGGGGACAACCCGAACCTGGGCAAGTTCTCCGCGACGCGTCGCGTCGCCCGGACCGTGTACCTCGGCTCCGCCCCGACCAAGGACGCCGCCCACAAGGGGATCGAGGACCGGCGCGTGAAGCTCGGGTGCGTCATGCCCGGCGAGTCGCCCGCGATTTTCGGCGACGGCTTGCGCCGCCTCGCTGCGGCGGCCACGTATCTGTATCAGGACGGGACCATGTTCTGGTACGCGACGCAACCCACCGTCACGAAGCTCGCCGAAGACCGGGCCGCGCAGTTCGCCCGCGATCCCGACCGTGTGGCGCGCGAGCTGGAGCAGCGCTTGCGGGCCGACCTGAAGAAGAGCGGCGACTTTTCGAAGATCCACGTCTTTCCGCGTTCCGGGGCCGACGTCCCGGACGACTGTGACGCCCGACTGGTCGTTCTGCCCGCCGAGGTTCCCTACGCCAAAGGAGAGGGCGACAGGGCCGAGGCCGCGGCGAAGGCCATTCTGGAGTTTCGCGGAAACGCGCCGCGAATTTCCCGGAACACGCTCGTCTTCCTCGCGGCGGACGCCGCAAGGCTTCAGGATCTCGACGAAGCCCTCAGGAAACTCCTTGCGTGGACCTCGATCCTTGCGGAAAAGGACGCCCTGGACCTCGCCCCCGGCCAGGTGCGGCAGGCGGAGGCGCAGCGGCAGTCGGCGGAGAGCACCGTGACGGCGAGGCTGCCCGAGACGTACCAGTGGCTGCTTGTCCCGGGGCAGACGACGCCGCAGTCTCCCGTCGAATGGCATGCGCTCAGGCTCTCGGGCGGCGACGGGCTCGCCGTGCGCGCGTGCAGAAAGCTCCGAAACGACGACCGGCTGACGTCCGTTCTCGGCCCCGCGATCCTCCGGCAACACATGGACCGCGTTCCCCTCTGGCGTGGAGACTGCGTTTCCATCCGGCAGCTCGTCTCGGACTTCGCGACATACCTCTACCTTCCGCGCCTCACGGGGCCGGACGTTCTCGTCGCGGCGATCGCCGAGGGCGCCGTATCCCTCGCGTGGCGGAGCGATACGTTCGCCTTCGCCGAAGGGTACGACGAAACCGCCGGGCGGTACATCGGCCTGCGCGGGGGAGCGCACGTCTCCGTGACTCCGGAGAGCGGCGCGCTTCTCGTGAAGCCCTCCGCGGCCGAACGGCAGATGGAGGCCGAGGCGAAGCCGGTCACGCCGCCCGCCCGTCCCGGTGATCGTTCCGGGGGCGGCGGCGAAACCCCGGTCGAGCCTCCGTTTCTTCCGCCGAAGAATGTTCCCGGAACGGGAGAGACGGGCGGCGGTTCATCGCCGAGGCCGCCCGCCCCTCCGAAGCCGAAACGGTTCTACGGCGCGGTGACGCTCGACGCGACCCGCGTCGGCCGCGACGCTGGCAAGATCGCGGAGGAGGTCATTTCGCACCTCGCGGGGCAGATCGGCGCGACGGTGCGCGTGACGCTTGAGATCGAAGCCGATATCCCGGGCGGCGCCGATGAGAACCTCGTCCGCGTCGTCACGGAAAACAGCAGCGCGCTGAAGTTCGTCTCGCAGGAGTTCGAGCGAGAGTAGGGGGATTTGTTTCTCGCTTCGGGCGGCGCGTCAGGGAAGATGTTTCGTCCTGTGCGCGCCGCCCGAAGCGTGATTTCGCGGAAAAGACCGGTGAGGAGGACGACGCGATGCCGAACGGAGAATCGAAAAACTGGATCCGGTTCCAGGCGACGCTCGAATCGTTCTTTTTCCGGTTCGGGCATTGGCCTTCGGAGATTCATCTCACCCCGTCGTTCATCGCCGAACTCGAAAAGAAGTTCTCCGCGGCCGATTTCGGGAAGATCCGCTCGAAGATCCGACTCACGCCCGATGCGGGGAACCCCTTCCTCGCGCTCGACGACTTGGGAAACCGTCACGATTACGGCCTGAGCGGGAGCGTCGCGCCGGTCGATATTCGGGGAAGCGCGCACACGTGGCTCGGTGT
Organism: uncultured Synergistaceae bacterium; assembly: GCA_964451935.1. Lineage (GTDB taxonomy): Bacteria > Synergistota > Synergistia > Synergistales > Aminobacteriaceae > CALFXN01. Next base: position 2,835 of record CAYVKE010000025.1, read on the forward strand.
CGGCGAGCCGGACTATTACGACTGAGATCCCTGACGGAGAAGCGGTCTGGACGGATCGCCGGCAACGGCGGGCGGACGATGCCGGCGACGGGCTTTCGGGGCTGTGCGATAGCTGCGCCTGCGGCGGTTTTCCGGGAACACCGGAGCGGACGATCCCCCGACCCTGGAATCCCCGAAGGAACGCCCGGCTTCCGGCTGCCCCCGAAACATTCGTGTAAATCATACATCACGATGCCATAATTGCAGACATGATCGACCGACAACTTACCCGAATGATTTCCCGACGCCTGAACGAAACGCCGGCAGTCGTCCTTCTCGGCCCGAGACAGGCCGGAAAGACGACGCTCTTGGTCAACGACAATTACACTTCCCCGTCGGGGGGAAGTGTAATTGTCGTTAGCCAAGAGGCTGATGCACTTCGGGATC
>CAYVKE010000025.1:3270-11657 GCA_964451935.1 uncultured Synergistaceae bacterium
TCGCTCATACGAGGATGAGCCGTGGCGTATATGCAAGGAGGCTATAACAAGGGCTTTTCCACGCCAGCCTTATTTTGAAAAAGTGGCATTTGCTATAATATGGCCGTTCCGCATGGTCCTTATGACAGGAGGCTTCAATATCCTTGGCTGAGAAAAAGCTTTATCGTGCTGGGCGGAAAATTCAGCAACCCAATGGGTATAGTGCTTTCATTCCTACTCCTCTTCCGCCTTCACCATCTCTGGAAATGAACGACGAAATACTAGATATGCTTTCCAAAGCGGACCGCGCCTTGGGTAGATTGGACGGAGCCATAGCTATGGTGCCTAACCCCGAGCTTTTTGTCTTTATGTACGTCCGGAAAGAAGCCCTGTTGTCGAGTCAGATTGAAGGGACCCAAGCTTCTTTGACAGATCTGCTGGCGTTTGAAGCGAAATCCTATGAACGGCATCGCGAAGATGTTGCAGAGATTTCGAATTATATAAATGCAATGAACTATGGACTTGAGAGGCTTCGTGAGTTTCCCCTATCACTACGCCTTCTACGTGAGATTCAGGAAAAACTCTTGGCCGGAACTCGAGGATGTATGCAAACGCCTGGTGAGTTCCGCACATCGCAGAATTGGATAGGCCCCCCAGGTTGTACTCTGAAAGATGCAGTCCACATTCCGCCTCCGCCTGCCGAGATGATGGATGCCCTTGGGAAATGGGAGCTTTTTCTACATGATGAAACCCCAATGCCTATTCTTATCAAATTAGGGTTTCTCCATGCCCAGTTTGAAACCATCCATCCGTTTCTGGACGGTAATGGCAGGGTCGGACGTCTCTTGATCACATTCATTCTCTGCCAACGAGAGATACTCCAACGCCCTCTTCTGTATCTCTCCATTTTTTTCAAGCGCAATCGACGCGAGTACTATGATCGGCTTCAGGCCATACGGGATACGGGAGATTGGGAAGGATGGACGCTCTTCTTCTTGCGGGGAGTGTACGAAGTAGCTCAAGAGGCTACGGATACGGCTCGAAGCATTGTCAAACTCCGGGAGAATGATCGTCAGAGAATTCTCGACGAATCCGGCGGCAAAGCTGCAAACGCATTGAAAACTCTGGAATTTCTCTTTCGGATGCCCTTTGTTTCTGTGCCTCAAATTGCGGAAGCTATTCATGTTTCTTTCGCCTCGGCGAATACTCTTACAAGAACCCTTCAATCCGCAGGGATATTGGTCGAGATTACAAGACAAAAACGTAATCGCATGTTTCTTTACCAGTCATACCTGAATATATTTGAAGAAGGTACCGAGTTGGAAGTACAACCCGATCAACCTTAAACAGAAAAACTTTGGACCGTAGTACTGGAGATATCACTGCTGTCCAAAATAGCCCGGAATCGAAAACGGCCTCCGGTGTTTGCAACGGTTTGAAAGCCCGTTTTGGACAGATTTGAAACCAGGTCCCCCAAACGGCTGTTTCTTGAAAACGAAACCGTCTGTCCGGGTCATTGCATATTCAGATTGAGCTGTTCCGGCCTCGGAACCACCGGCGGCGTTTCGTACGGTTCGTCCGGCCGGGCCCGCAAATCCCGGTAGGTGAAGAGGGGGGGAGCGGACGATTCCTCTACCCCCGAATCCCCGAAGGAACGCTCAGCTTTCGGCCGCCTCCGAAACATTCGTGCAAATCATACATCACGATGTCATAATTGCAGACATGATTGATCGACGACTCGCCCGAACGCTTTCCCGACGCCTGAACGAAACGCCCGCAGTCGTCCTTCTCGGCCCGAGACAGGCCGGAAAGACGACGCTCGCGCTGTCGTCCTTCGACCTGCGGCGGGAGGTGTACCTCGACCTCGAATCCGAGCGGGATCTCGCGAAGCTCTCCGAGCCGGAGCTGTATCTGTCCTCGCATCTCGACCGGCTCGTGATTCTCGACGAAGTCCACCGCGCGCCCGCGCTCTTTCCCGTCCTTCGCGGCCTGATCGACAGCGCCCGGAGGGAGGGGCGGCGCGAAGGGCTGTACCTTCTTCTCGGATCGGCGTCCCTCGATCTGCTCCGGCAGGCGGGGGAGACGCTCGCGGGACGTGTTTCTTTTCTCGAACTCGATCCCTTCGACGTGTCGGAAGTCGCCGCTTCCGCGGCCTCGCCGGACGATCTCTGGCTCCGGGGCGGCTTTCCCGACAGCCTTCTCGCCCGCGACGACGCGCGGAGCCTCCGGTGGCGGCAGGATTTCATCCGGACGTACCTCGAACGCGACATTCCGCAGTTCGGTCCCAGGATCGCCGCGCCCGCGCTTCGCCGCTTCTGGACGATGCTCGCGCACAATCAGGGAGGGCTTCTCAACGTCGCCCACCTCGCGCGGAACGTGGGCCTCGATTCGCGGACGGCCGCGTCGTACATCGACCTCCTCGATGGCCTCTTCCTCGTTCGGCGGCTTGCGCCCCGGCATGCGAACGTCGGCAAGCGCCTCGTCCGGTCGCCGAAGGTGTACGTCCGCGACAGCGGGATCGTCCACGCGCTGCTCGATATCGCGGACCGCGAGGCGTTGCTGTCGCATCCGGTGGTCGGCGCGAGCTGGGAGGGGTTCGTCGTCGAGAATCTGCTCGTCGTCGCCCCCGAGGGGGTTCAGGGAGCGTTCTACCGGACGGGGGGCGGCGCGGAGATCGACCTGCTGCTCGTCTTCCCCGACGGGGCCCTGTGGGCCGTGGAGATCAAGCGGAGCCTGTCCCCGAAGCCGGAACGCGGGTTTTACGTGGCCTGCGACGATCTGCGCCCCGCGAAGCGGTTCATCGTGTACCCCGGGACCGAGACCTTCCCGTTGTACAACGGCGTGAACGCCATACCGCTCGCGGACCTCGCGGCGCTGCTCATTCGGGAAGGGAGATGAACCATCACATGACCTGGTTTGAAGAACTGACGGGCTTTCCCGAAACGTCGGCGGACGACGTCCGCGCGAATCTCGTTCTTGACGGCGGGACGCTGACGTCCCGCGTGAACGGACGGTCGTTCGTCTGCGGGCGGCTGGAGACGCCGTCGCTCGGGGAGCTTCGCGAGCGGGTCGCCCGGATCGCTCCTTTGTCGGGGAGGCTTTCGGCGCGGGAGGTTCTTGCCGATGTCCGGGTTTTGCACGAGGATCCGTCGAACGCGGGGGCGCTGTTCCAGGTCGCCTCGCAGTTCAACCTTCTCGAGATGGCAGGCCCCGATGTGACGCCCGAACGCGGCGTCGAGATCTACGAGCGTGACCACACGCAGGGGCCAGCGTGCGCCGTCGCGGCCGGAGCGGGAACGATTTACCGCAACTATTTCGCGCCCGTGCGCGGCCGCGTGGGGCAGACCTCGGACAATCAGATCGACTGCCTTTCGGACCTCGGCGACGCGCTGGGCAATTCGGGGGACCGGCTCTGGACGATGCGCAACGGCTACGCCCTAGCGACGGGCGCAGGGCTTTCCGATATCTCCCGGGCGCTCGGGGCGATGTCGCCCGAAGAACGGGAGCGCCTGAAGGGGCTGCTGCGGATCGGCGTTCAGTGGAACACGCAGGTGACGATCCGGGGCGGACTCCATGCCGTGACGCAGGCGTACTGTTCGGCGCTTCCGGTCGGCTACGGCGTCCGTCCGGCGGACCTCTGGGAGCCCTTCGCGCGCCTGGTGCTCGAGGCGACCTACGAGGCGACGATGTGCGCCGCGGCGCTGAACGCCTCCGAGACCGGGAACAATAGCGTCTTCCTGACGCTCGTCGGCGGCGGCGTCTTCGCGAACCGCTCCGAATGGATCACGGAGAGCTGCGAGCGCGCGCTGCACTTATGCGAAGGCAGGGATCTCGACGTCGCGATCGTCAGTTATCGCTCCTCGAATCCGGAGGTTGCGCGGCTCGTGAGGCGGTTTCCTCGCCCCTAAGCCCCTCTGAGGTTCAGCAGATCGAGAATCTCCGCCGGAGAGAGGACGCGAAGACCCGGGATGTCGGAAAAACGCCGCCCGTTGCCGGTGACGACGGGACAATGGGCGGCGAGGGCGCACCCGATGAAAGGAATGTCGCCGGGATCGCGGATCGGCAGATCCACGGGCAGAGGCGTCGCGACGACGATCTGTGCGAGTGCGGCGAGGTCGTCGACCAATGCGTCGACGACCTTCGGAGACAGGCCGAATTTCGGGCGTTTCAGGACGGTCCGGTATTCGGTCAGGATGCGACAATCCACAACGAGGCCGATCAGTCGCGCCTGAAAGGCGTTCAGCACGAGTGCGGGGCCTCGCGCCGGATAAAGGATCGCCGAGACGACCACGTTCGTGTCGAGGACGGCGTCCATTGTCAGGCGGGCGTCGCCTCGGAACGCGCCGCACGGATTTCCGCGTCGATCTCTTCGTCGGAGAGCGACGCCGCGCCGCTTCGTACGGCGTCGGCCCGAAGCGTCTCCAGCGCGATCCCGAAGCGGGCGCGTCTCCACGCCTGTTCGGCGAGCAGCGGGTCGTCTCCGTCTTCGAGAGGGAAGCAGATCGCCCGCGGCTTGCCGTTCTGCATCACGATCGTTCCCTCTTCTCCGAGCAAAATTGCGGGATTCGCCCGGACATCTCTGGTCGCGACAAATTGCATCTCGTATCACCCCTCACTTTGTCCCTCATTATAGCGCACATGTTGCGCCATATCCCGGGTCCCCTCACCCCCCGTATCGCGACCAGAAGCTCGTCTTTCTGTAGTGGAACCGGCGAAGCTCGGCCACGTAGGTCGCGTGGTCGCAGAAGCCGTTCCAATCGGAAATCGAGTTTGCCAGTTCGTCCATCTTCCGGAGGTGGCGGGCTCCGCTCGGATACGCCGTGGTTCTGGCGTTCTGCAGGATGGAGTTCAGCAGCGCCCGGTAGATCATGCTTGCCGCAAGGGGGCGTCCGGCCGTTTCCATCTCTTTCGCCAGGGGGAGGAGGCTTTCGTACATGTTCCCGTTCAGCGCGTCCGCCCGCCTGAGAAGATATGTTTCCGCCTCGTCGATGCGGCCGAGTTCCATGAGGAATTGGACGTCCGTCACGGAGATGTGCGGTTCCGACAGGATCGACGTGATTTCCCGCAACAGGATCTCGTCGCGCCGCTCTTCGCCGATCAGGGAGAGCAGCTTTTCGAGCGTCTTCGCGCAGCGGTGCTGCCTGAAGAGCCGCCACGCGACTTCGGTCTGCTTCGCCGTATCGCCGAGGCCTTCGTAGATGTTGAGCAACAGCCGGTTCCGGCTGGACTCGAGGTACGAATGCTCCGGCGGGGTTTTTTCGATCCACGCGAGGGCGGTCTGCGCGTCCCCGCTTGCCAGGTGCACCGAAGCGATATCCAGAAGGACGGACTCGTCGGGGGGCGATTCCGAGTCGTCGAGCGCCGTCTTTTCGTAGAGCTTCGCGTCTCCGGCCTGTTGCGCGAGCGATTCCAGCAGGAGGAGCCGGCGGCAGCGTTCCGATTCGTCGCTCGCGTCGTCGACCGCCGCCTGAAGCCTGTCGGTCATGGCCCGGAGGTCGGGCTTCGGCAGGTATTCCGCGGCTGCATGGATCAGCGAATCCCGCACCCCGTAGTCATCGACTTGGTTCAGTTCGAACGCCAGTTCCGCCGGCCACGTCGGGTCCGGGTGACGTTTCGCGTATTCGACGAAGAGGTCCCTCGCGGTGATGCGGTACACGTCGCCGATGTCTCCGTCGGAGTCGTCGCTGTTTCCGAGCGCCCCCTCGTCGGCGTCGTAGAACGCCGCGACGAGTCGGAGGCCGGTTTCGGGTTCGGTCACGCTCGCCCGGATATCCTCAAGCAGGGTTTCGAGCTTTTGGGCGAGTGCGACCGACTCCCGCCGGGTCACGAACCGCCGCGAGCGTTTGACGGCGGCGATTCTCGCCTTGATCCGGCGGATGTTTTCCTTCGGCGAGGCGAGCATCCGAACGATTATCGCCTCCGCCCTGTCGTTCTGTTTCGCCAGCTCAAGAAGAGCGTCCGCGAGCGCCTCCGCCCCGAGATTCACCAGTTTTTTCCTTCTGTCGTCGTCCATGCGATCCGCTCCTTCGCCGTGAAACCATCGTCCCGACCATGGTGTTTCGCACGATAACACGAGCGATATCACCCGTCAACGCAGGGCGTCTTCAGTCCGCACAGACGCCGTCGACGGCCTCGCGGAGCGAGCGGACGAAGCCGGACGCCGCCGCTTCGAGCCGCGCCCTGTCCGCGCCGCAGGGGTGGAGGAGGGAGATGAGCGCGCTGCCGACGACGACGCCGTCCGCGACGCGCGCGGCGAGGCGCGCCTTTTCCGGTCCGTTCACGCCGAATCCCAGGGCCAGGGGCAGGGACGTGTGCGATCGTACGCGGCCGATGTAGTCTTTCAGGGGCGCTTCGCCCGTTCGGGCGTCCCCCGTGACGCCGAGCCGGGAGACGCAGTAGAGGAAGCCCGACGCGCGCGCCGCGATGTCCCCGAGCCGCTCGGACGTCGTGTTCGGGGTGACCATGAGGATGAGGTCGATCCCCTTTTTCCGGAGCAGCGAGGCGAGCGGCTCGCTCTGGTGGAAGGGGAGGTCGGGGACGATGACCCCGGCCGCGCCCGCGTCTGCCGCGTCGGCGGCGAATTGTTCGAGGCCGTAGGCGATGATCGGGTTCATGTACCCCATCAGTGCGATGGGGGCGGAGATTGCGCCCCTGAGGCCGGCGAGCATGCCGAGGATCTTCTTCAGCGTCGCGCCGCCCGCGAGGGCCCGCTGTCCGGCCTGCTGGATGACGGGGCCGTCGGCGAGCGGGTCGGAGAACGGGATTCCCACTTCGAGGATGTCGACCCCCTCCCGGTCCAGCAGGCGCAGCAGATATCCGGTGGTTTCCATGTCGGGGTCGCCCGCCGTGATGTAGGTGATGAGCGCTTTTTTGCCGTCGAAAGCCGCCTTGAGCGTTGTCATTGTCGGATCTCCTTTCGTTCAGAGGGACAGGATGGCGTCCATGTCCTTGTCGCCGCGCCCCGAGAGGTTCACGAGGACGATGTCGTCCTTCGGAAGGGCGGACGCGGTCCGGTAGACGTGGGCGAGAGCGTGGGAGCTTTCGAGCGCCGGGATGATGCCTTCGAGGCGGCAGGTGCGCCGGAAGGCCTCGACGGCCTCGTCGTCCGTGGCGGAGACGTAGGTCGCCCGTCCGGTTTCGGCGAGCATGCTGTGTTCCGGGCCGACGCCGGGGTAGTCGAGCCCCGCGGAGATCGAGCAGGCCGGCTGGATCTGTCCGTCGTCGTCGTACAGGACGTAGGAGTACGACCCGTGGAGGACGCCCGGCCTGCCCGCCGTGATCGTTGCGGCGTGGAGTCCCGTATCCACGCCCCTGCCCGCCGCCTCGACGCCGATGAGGGCGACGCCCGCGTCGTCGACGAAGGCGTGGAAGATCCCCATCGCGTTGCTTCCGCCGCCCACGCAGGCGACCACCTGATCGGGAAGGCGGCCCTCCTTTTCGAGCATCTGGGCCCGGGCCTCGACGCCGATGATCCGCTGGAAGTTGCGCACCATGAGCGGATAGGGGTGCGGGCCCATCACGGAGCCGATGACGTAGAAGGAGTCTTCGACGTTCGTGACCCAGTCGCGGATGGCTTCGTTGACGGCGTCCTTGAGGGTCTTCGAGCCCGACTCGACGGACACGACCTCCGCGCCGAGGAGCTTCATCCGCGCGACGTTCGGGGCCTGCCGTCGGATGTCCTCCTCCCCCATGTAGACGACGCACTCCAGGCCGAAGAGCGCCGCGGCGGTCGCGGCGGCCACGCCGTGCATCCCCGCGCCCGTTTCGGCGATGATTCGCCGCTTGCCCATGCGCCGCGCCAGAAGGATCTGGCCGAGCGCGTTGTTGATCTTGTGCGCGCCGGTGTGGTTCAGGTCCTCGCGCTTGAGGTAGACCTTCGCGCCGCCGAGAGATTCCGTGATCCGGGACGCGAAGGTGAGCGCCGAGGGGCGGCCGACGTAGTCCCGGAGCAGCGGAAGCAGCTCCGCGTCGAAGGTCGGGTCGGTCGTGCTTTTCAGGTAAGCGTCCTCGAGTTCGTCGAGGGCCGGGACGAGTGTTTCCGGGACATACTGGCCTCCGAAGGGGCCGAAGTACATGGATGTTTTCATACGTTTCATTCTCCTTTCGGATATATCGGATCGTCTGTTTGCCTGCGGGCGCGAGGGGCGTTAGCGCGCGCCGTTTCACCCGGGAGCGAAGCGCCGTATCGAAATCATGCCGCGCGGACGCCCCCCTTCTTTCGGAACGACCGGATCATGGCCGCCGGATCGGGAGCCCGCATGAGCGCCTCCCCGACGAGGATGGCGTCGACGCCCGCGTCGGCGAGACGCGCCGCGTCGGCTTCGTCCGTCACGCCGCTTTCGGCGACGACGATGCGCGCTCCCCGCGGCTCGCGGCGGACGAGGGCGCTCTTGAGGCGCTCCGTGGTT
>CAYVKE010000025.1:11734-18537 GCA_964451935.1 uncultured Synergistaceae bacterium
GACGATGGCCGCCATCCCGAGCGAGCGCGTCAGGGCCAGAAGCCCGGCCAGGCGCTCCGGCTCCAGCGCGGCGGCGATCAGCAGCAGCGCGTCCGCGCCGAGGAAGAGGCTTTCGTACACCTGGACCTCCGAGACGATGAAGTCCTTCCGGAGAAGCGGAAGCTCCGTCCGGGGCCGGAGCGCGCGGAAGTCGTCGGCGCTTCCGCCGAAGAAGGACGCGTCCGTGAGGATCGAGACGGCGTCCGCGCCGCCCTCCTCGTAGCGCCGGAGCTGCTCGCCCGGGTCCACCGTCCCGTTGATGACGCCCCTGCTCGGGGACGCGCGCTTGATCTCGCCGATGACGGAGAGCCCCTCCCGTCGCAGCGCGGCGGACATCCGCCTCCGGGGCGCCAGAAGTTCCGCGGTTTCTTCGGCCTTTCGCTTCAGGATGCGGTCGAGAATCATGACGATCTCCTCCCTCTTTGTGGATACAAAAAGCGGGGGGAGAAAAACCTTTCCGGCTTTTCTCCCCCCGCTTCGGGGTGCAAAAAGGCCGTGAAAGAAGATCCCTCTTGAGGGACCTGCCTCCACGGCCGTAAAGTGCGCGCTTTTATCGGTTCGCGAGCTTTAGGGTCACCGGCGGCAGGCTATTTGGCCCGCCACCACCAGTTCTGGTTTATGAGATTCCGGATCATGAATACTGCCTCCCGATTTGGATTGCGGAGACGATACCACGCGGTTATGGGATGTGTCAACAGGAAGCGCCTCTTTCCGGAGACGCCCGGTTTGCCGTACAATCGCGGGGCCGCGTCAACGGACGCGCATCACGACCACGGAGGACACGACGCTGTGAACCAACGCAAAGAAGAGATGGACCGGATACGCGAATCCGTCGCGGGCTGCGCCGCGTGCGCGCTTGCCCAGTCGCGGACGTTCGCGGTTCCGGGGGAGGGGAGTCTTTCGCCGACGTTCGTTCTCGTCGGCGAGGCTCCGGGAAAGGACGAGGACGCGTGCGGCCGTCCGTTCGTCGGGAGATGCGGCAAGGTCTTGCGAACCGCGCTCGAGGCCTGTTCGGTCGATCCCGGCGACGTCTTCATCTGCAACGCGGTCAAGTGCCGCCCGTCGAGACCGGACAACCCCATGAAGGACCGTCCGCCCGAGATCGACGAGATGCGCCCGTGCTCGGGGTTTCTGAAGCGGCAGCTTCTCTGCCTCGCCGGGGACGGAAGCGGATGGGCGCGCCGGACCGTCCCGGTGCTCGCGGTCGGACGGACGGCGCTCCGGTGGTTCGTCGAGTTCGCCGCGCCGGAAGACGACGAGAGGGCGCGCTTTCCGCGGACAGAGTCGGGGTGGAAGCTGCTGTCGGTGACGTCGCTCGTCGAGGCGTCCGCCGGGGGCGCCCCGAACGTCTTCCGGATGGAGGGAGACGACGGGACGCCCGTCCGGTTCGAGGTGTACCCGATCTGGCATCCCGGGTACGTCCTGAACGGCGGCGGCGGCCGCGTCACGCGCGAGGTGTTCGCCGGGACGATGCGGACGATCGTCGGGAGGATGCTCGCCGAGAGGCCGCTCGCCGGAGCGTAGTCCCGCGCTTACGTCCGCCGGAAGATTGCCTTGGGGATCATCCCGTGGATGCCCTTGTTTCCGTCGACGACCTGCGTGACGCGGAAGTCGACCGCGAGGCTGCACAGCGCGTAGGCTTCCGTTCGCGTCAGCCCCTTCGTCGCCATGAGGAAGGCGATCGCGTCGCCAATGGCGATCTTCATGGCCTCGTCGAGGTCGGCGTGGAAGCCCATCACGATCCAGTGCGTCGGCGTCTCGGCCATCGGGCGCTCGAGCGTCATGTCCCTCCGGACGACGAATTCGAGTTCGACCTCCTCGAAGTACGTCTCGCACGCGAGGCAGGAGACCTCGCCGTCGCCCTGGAGTCCGTGCGCGTCGGCGGCCATGAAGAGCGCGCCCTCGACGTTCACGGGGACGAACAGCGAGCTTCCCTCGACGAGTTCCCTGTTGTCCATGTTCCCGGCGAAGTAGTCGGGGATCGCGGGCTGACGGACTTCGCCCGGCTTCGGGGCGACCGCCATCGCGCCGAGGAAGGGGCGGAGCGTCAGCGTGATTCCGGGCGCGAAGTCGACGGTCTTCCTGTCCGGCGAATATCGAAGTGTCCGGAAAAAGCCCGCTCCCATCCCCTCGGGAAGCCCGCCGAGGCCGATGGCGTCCGGATAGACGTAGGTGACGCCGAAGGCCCCCGGGACGATCCGTTTGATCCGGACTTCGAGGACGTCGCCGGGGCGCGCCCCCCGGACGAAGAACGGCCCCGTGAAGGCGTAGGTTCCGCCTCCCTTCGACTTGATCGCGCCGCGGATCGCGAGGACGTCGTCGATCGTCATGTCCGCGTCGAGCCTGCCCTCGAAGAGCATCTCCGTGTTGCAAACGACGGTGTCGCCGTCGTCGATTTCGAGCGCCGGCGGGATGTCGCTCCGGAGCATGCCGTTGTAGGACTGTTCCCTGCCGATCCGGAAGACGTGCGTCCGCACGGCGCTTTACCGCGCTTCCCCGTCCCGGAAGAGTTCCGGGTCGAAGTATTTCTGGTAGTGGAACAGCGCGGGGATGCCGCCCGTGTGGACGAAGAGGACGCGCTGCCCCTTGCCGCAAAGGCCCTTCGCGATCAGGTCGAGCATTCCGGCGAAAGCCTTTCCGGTGTAGACGGGGTCGAGAAGGACGGACTCCGTCCGCGCGAGAAGGACGACGGCCTTCAGCATGGCCTCCGACGGCAGCGAGTAGCCTTCGCCGATGTACCTGTCGCGGCAGTCGATGGATTCGGCCGGGAAGGGTTCGCCGATCCCGAGGAGGCGGGCCGTGTCGGCCGCGAGCTTCTGCACCGCCGGGACCTGGACGGCGTTCGGCGCGCCGATGTTGATCCCCGTGAGCGGGATGTCCGCCCTGTTCGCCCACAGGCCGACCGCGAGGCCCGCGTGCGTTCCCGCGCTGCCGCTCGTCGTGAAGATCCGGTCGAAGGCGAGCCCCTTGTCGAACGCCTGCGACAGGATCTCCTCCGCGCAGGCGACGTACCCGAGCGACCCGACGGGGGTCGATCCGCCGACGGGGATGACGTAGGGGGTTTTTCCCGCGGCGCGCAGCCGGTCTGCGACCTTCGAGGTCTCGGCGGACGGGTCGGACGTTCCGGGGACGACGGTGACGGAGTCGACCCCCATGAGCTGAAACAGGAAGTTGTTGCCCGACGCGTGCGGGGAGTAGCTCCCTAGAACCTGTTCCGTGATGACGAGGTGGCACTCGAGGCCTTCCTTCCTCGCGGCCGCGAGGGTCAGGCGGCAGTGGTTCGACTGCACCGCGCCGCACGTGACGACCGCGTCCGCGCCCTTCGAGAGCGCGTCGGCCATGAGGAATTCGAGCTTCCGCGTCTTGTTGCCCCCGGGGAAGAATCCGAGGAGGTCGTCCCGCTTGATCCAGATCTCCGGCCCTCCGACCAGCCCGGAAAGCCTCGAAAGACGCTCCATCGGCGTCGCGCCTTCGGTGTACCGGCGGCGCGGAAAACGTGCGAGGTTCATGTCGTATCCGGCTCCTTTCGCGACGGCGCCCCGTCCGGGGTCGCCGCGTCTATTCTACAGTCGAAACGCGGTCGACGGCGCGTCGCTATTGAGTCAGCGGTCTTCACCGGGTACAATCACCCGGATGAAAAATGCGGATTTTCCCGACGGAAGCCGGGAAACGCCGTTTTAACGGAGGTATCGAAGTGCTGAAAACCGTGAAACATCTCCTGCTCGGCGTTCTTCTCATCGTCCTCGCGGGATCGGTCCTTCTCGTCTCGGACTACCGGGGGCGCGTGGGGAACGCGAGGCTTTCCGGCGGCGACCCGGCGGCTGCGCTGCACCGGAAGGTCCGCTCCGGCGAGCCGGTCCGTGCCGCGATTCTCACGTGGAATTCGTCCGTCACTCTGGAGGAAACACGCCGGGGGCTTCTGACGGCGCTGGCGGAGCGCGGCTTCGCGAACGGCGAAGGGCTCGACCTTCAGGTGTTCTCGCCCGAGGGGGATATGCCCGCCGCCGTGAGCATGGCCCAGAACGCCTGCGGCGGCGAATACGACCTGGTGCTCACCATCAGCACGCCCATGTTGCAGGTCGCGGCTGCGGCGAACAAGGCGGGGAAGGCCGTTCACGTGTTCGGCGCCGTGACGGACCCGTACGCCGCCGGAGTGGGTATAAACAGGGAAAACCACAGGGACCACCCCGCATGGCTCGCGGGCGTTGGAACCTTTCAGCCGGTCCGCGAGGCGGTGCTGCTTTGCCGCAGGCTCTACCCCGGCCTGAAGCGCGTCGGAACGGTGATGAATCCGTCCGAGGCGTGTTCCCGGGCCTGCTTCGATCTGGCGAAGAAGACGTGCGAGGAGATCGGAATCGAGTTCCTCTCTGTGACGGCGGACAATTCGTCGGCGGTCTACGAAGCCGCCTCGGCGCTGACGTCGCAGGGGATCCAGGCCTTCATCGTCGGCGGGGACAACACCGTGGAGTCGGCCTTCGAGTCGCTCGTTCGGGCGGCGGACGCGGCGGGAATCCCCGTCATCGGGTACGCCGCCGCGAACGCGAGAAAGGGGGCGCTCGCCGGTCTCGGCGCCGATTATGTTGATGTGGGACGCTTCCAGGGGTATCTGGCCGCCGAGATCCTGAAGGGGGCGTCGCCCGCCGACATCCCCGTCGAGAATGTCATGCCGCTGAAGTGTTCCCTGAATACGACGGTTCTGAAGAAGCTGAAGGAGCCGTGGAGCATTCCTCCGGACGTCGAGGCGCAGGCGGCGGAGATCATCGACGAGTCGGGCGTTCATGCGGTCTCGCGGGACCGCGCGGCGGCGCTCCCCACGCCCGTCGTCGCCCGCCCGAGGACGTTGCGATTCCTCGATTACGTCGAATCCGCGCCCGCCGAGGCGACGCTCCGCGGGTTCCGCAAGGCGCTGCGGGACGCGGGGTGGACGGAAGGGAAGGAGTACGTCCTCTCCGTTTCCAACGCGCAGGGGGACATGCCGACGCTCTCCGCCATGATCGACGACGTTCCGGGCCGGAACGCGGACGTCCTGGTCCTCACGTCCACGCCGGCGCTCCAGGCCGCGCTTCGGAAGGTCCGCACGATCCCGGTGATCTTCGGCGTCGTGGCCAATCCCATTGCGGCGGGGGCCGGGACGAGCGACGCGGACCACCTTCCGAACGTGACGGGCGTCTCGTCCGCGTCGGCTTACGCGGAGGGCGTCGCGGCGACGCTCGGCTGCGTCCCGGGAGCGAAGCGCGTCGGGACGCTCGTGAATCCGTCGGAAGCCAATTGCGTCTACAACCTCGAACGCGTCACGGAAGAACTCGCCGCGCGGGGCGTCGAATGCGTCTCCGTCCCCGTCTCGACGCCCGCCGAGATCTCCGACGGCATCCGGGCGCTGCTTTCGAGGAACGTCGACGCGGTGCTCCAGGTCGTCGGGAATATCTTCATGTCGTCGTTCGCCCCGATCTCGAAGGCGTGCCTCAATGCGCGGGTTCCGCTCTTCGCCTTCGACACGAGCGTCGCGACGGACGGAGGCGCGGCCGTGACTGTGGCCCGGGACTACGAGGACGGGGGCCAGGAGATGGGGCGGCTCGCCGTTCGCGTGCTCGGCGGCGAAAGCCCCGCGTCGATTCCGTTCGAGACGATCGGCCGAACGGTCGTCACGATCAACGAGGCGAACGTCCGGCGGTACGGACTGACGGTTCCGGAGGACCTGCGGCGGCGGGCGCGATCGGTTCCGGGCGAGTGACGGAAGGAGACGTGGAAGCGTGCTGATAGAACGACGCGAGGAGAAAAACGGACTGACCCTTGTGCTTCGGGGCCGGCTGGACGCGGGGCATTGCCGGAATCTGGAGGACGAGCTGGAAAGCGCGCTGCGTCGCGGGGCGTTCCGTGTCGCGCTCGATATGGACGGCGTGGTTTTCCTGAGTTCCGCGGGAATCCGGAGCCTGCTGCGCTACAAGAAGACGCTGGCGTCGCTCGGCGGCGATCTGTCCGTCCGGCGGCCGTCGGAGTTCGTCCGCGAGATTCTTGGAATGGTCGGCATGAACGCCGTCTTCTTCGATTCGGATGACGCAGCCCCGGCCCGTTCGACGGAGGCGGTCACGCGGTACGACCTGGCGTCGCCGGGCGGCTTCGCGGTCGAGCTGCCTGCGCCGGGCGAGTCGCGCGCGTTCGGCCCGGGCGTCTGGGGGCTCGGCGTCGGTTCGTTCGAGGGGGGAGCGGGCGTTCCCGGCGAGGTGCTGGCCGCGGAGGGGTTCGCCCTGATGCTGCCTCCCGGCGACGGCGAGATGCCGGACTTCATGGCCGCGTCGGGGGATTTCGTCCCCTCGGTGCATTTTTCGTCCGGCCTGACGCTTCGCGGGGAGCCGTCCTGCTGCCTGCGGTTCGTCGAGGAACTGCCCGGGATTTCCCTCTCGCGGCTCGCGCGGAGCGCCCTCGACGCGACCGGGGGAGACGCCGCCGCGCTGGCGATCGTGGGGGAGACTTCGGGGCTCGTCGGCGCGAGCCGGAACCTGCGCCCGACGGAAGGCGGGGCCGTTTCGCAGACGGACGGGGATTTCTTCGCCTTCCCGGCCGTTCGGGAGCATCTCGCCTACTGGCCGGAGAAGCGGTACGACCGGCATCTGGCCGTCGTGGCCGGAGTGGCGGTCCGCGGCGATCCCGGCGCGCTGGCGCCGCAGGTGCGCGTCCTGGGCGACGGGGACGACCTGAAGGGGCACTTCCACGGGGCGGTGTTTCCGTTCCGGGCCATCCCGCAGGGCAGGGTGGAGCTTCGCTCC
>CAYVKE010000025.1:18623-30788 GCA_964451935.1 uncultured Synergistaceae bacterium
ATCTCCGGCGCGGGAGAGAGCGCGTTCCTGAGCGGCGCGCTTTGGGCGGGGCCGCTGGCGGCGCCCGAAGGAGGAAAATCATGAGTCTTCTGACCGGCGCTCTCACGATGGGGTGCATCCTCGCGCTGATGGCCCTCGGGGTCTTCCTCACCTTCCGGATCTTCGGCTTCGCGGACCTGGCGACCGACAGCGTCCTCACGCTCGGGGCCGCCACGGCGGCGGTGCTTCTGACGCGGGGCGTCCCGCCCGTCCCGGCGACCCTCGCGGCGACCGGAGCGGGGATGCTCGCCGGATGCGTCACGGGCGCGCTGCACACCCGCCTGAAGATCAACAACCTGCTCTGCGGCATACTGGTGATGACGGGGCTGTATTCCGTCAACCTCAGGATCATGGGCGGAAGCAACGTCCCGCTGTCCCATACGGCGACGATGGTCGACATGGCCGGGGCCGCGGCCCGGCGGCTGACCGGGGTCGAGACGGTCCGGATCTCCGTCTGGGAGATTCCCTCGGGCGATCTGGCCGTCCTCGCCGGGGCCTTCCTGCTGGCGTGCCTCCTGGGGCTGGCGCTCCGCGCCTTTTTCCGGACGGATTTCGGCGTCGCGCTCCGGGCGTCGGGCGACAACGCGCAGTCGGCGCTGGCGCAGGGCGTGAGCGCGCCCGACATGCTGCTCTTCAGCCTCATGATCGCCGGAGGGCTGTCGGCCCTCGCGGGGGCGCTGATGGCGCAGTATCAGGGGTTCGCCGACGTCCAGATGGGGGTGGGAACCCTGGTTCTCGGGCTCGCGAGCGTCATCATGGGGCAGGCGCTCGTGCGCACGCGGTCGCTCGGAATCTCGCTGGCCGGGGCCGTGATGGGCTCGATCCTGTTCCGGCTGCTCGTTTCCATCGCGCTCCGCTGGGGGCTCAACCCGAACGACCTCAAGCTCATCACGGCGCTGTTCGTCCTCGCGACGCTGGTGCTGCCGAACGTCGCATCTCGTTTCCGGAAGGGGGGAGCGCGCCGTGCTTGACATCCGCGGGATCGTGAAGACCTTCCACCCCGGCACGGAGAACGAGGTCCGGGCGCTGCGCGGGGTGGACCTGCGCGTCGAGGACGGCTCGTTCGTCGTCGTCATCGGGACGAACGGCTCGGGAAAATCCACGCTTCAGAACGCCGTATCCGGGAGCTTCATCGTCGACGAGGGGCGCATTTTGCTCGCGGAGCGCGATATCACGCGATGGCCCGAACACAAGCGCGCGTCGCTCATCGGCCGGGTATTCCAGAATCCGTTCAGCGGCACGGCCCCGGGAATGTCCGTCGGCGAGAACCTCGCGCTGGCGGAGCGTCGCGGCCTTCGCCGCACGCTGCGGATGAACGCGTCGGTGCGGTTGCGCGACGAACTCGCCGAACGCGTGCGCTGCCTGGGCATGGGGCTCGAAAACCGGCTGGACAACGAGATCGGCTCCCTTTCCGGGGGGCAGCGGCAGGCGCTGACGCTGCTGATGGCGACGCTGCGCCGTCCCGAGCTGCTGCTGCTCGACGAGCATACGGCGGCCCTCGACCCGCGCGCGGCGGAGATGGTCATCCGCGTCACGGACGCCCTCGTGCGCGAGGGGAAACTCACGACGCTGATGGTGACGCACTCGATGCAGCAGGCCGTGAACCTCGGGGACCGGCTCGTCATGATGCACCGGGGGCGCATCGTCGCCGACATTTCCGGCGCGGAGAAAAATCGCCTGCGCCCCGGCGACCTTCTGGACCGGTTCGACGCCATCAAGCGCCGGGAGCAGATCGACCCGTCGGTCGCGGAGATGCTCCGGGAGACGTACGTCTAGGCGAGGCGGGGGAACCGTAAAAATAACTATCCGGCGAACGGCGTTCTGTGGTAGCCTTCGGATATCGGGGCCGGGCCGCGGAGTCTGCGGCCCGGTCGAATGGAGGAGGGGGCACGATGAAGGTTCTTCTGATCAACGGAAGCCCGCACGCGAACGGATGCACGTTCACGGCGCTGAGCGAGGTCGCGTCGCAGCTCGGGAAGCACGGAATCGAAACGCGGATGTTCCACATCGGAAACAGGCCGATCCAGGATTGCACGGCCTGCGGCGCGTGCGCGAAGACGGGGTATTGCGTCTTCAGGGACGACGCGGTGAACGAGTGCATCGACCTGCTCAAGGCCTCGGACGGGCTCGTCGTGGGCTCTCCGGTCTATTTCGCGGGTCCTGTGGGGCAGATCACGTCCTTTCTCGACCGGATGTTCTTCATGAAATCGGGCGCGTACGCGCACAAGCCGGCGGCCGCGGTCGTGAGTTGCCGCCGGGGCGGGGCGAGCGCGTCGTTCGACCGGCTGAACAAGTACTTCACGATCGCGCGGATGCCCGTCGTGTCGTCGCAGTACTGGAACAGCGTCCACGGCAACACGCCCGAAGAGGTCCGGCAGGATCTCGAAGGGATGCAGACGATGCGGACGCTCGGCGAGAACATGGCGTGGATGCTTGCGTCCATCGCGGCGGGAAAGGCGGCCGGCGTTCCGCTCCCGGTGTCCGAACAGCGGGCGCAGACGAACTTCATCCGATAGAAACGCCCGAACGGGGCTTCGGTGCGTCCGCCCGGACGCACCGTGCGAATGCGCCCGGCGTCATTCCAGTGATCTGTCGGAAGATGCGCGAGAAGTGGCTCTGGTCGACGAAGCCCAGCTCCGCAGCCGTCGTCGTGGCGTTCCAGCCTGCGCGCAACAGCTCCTGCGCGCGCCGGACGCGCCCCTGGAGCTGGTACGCGTGCGGCGGCAGGCCGTAGGCGCTCCGGAAGGCCCGGACGAGGCGGAAGGGGTTGCACCCCGCGGCGGCGGCGAGTTCGGGAAGCGTGACGTCCTCGGAGACGCGTTCGTCGAGGTAGATCCGGACGCGCTCCATTGTCGCGCGCGAAACGCGGTCGGGCGGCGGGGCGTCCCAGAGGGCGTGGCGGCGGATGAACCGCGCGAGGATGGCGAGCAGGCGCTCCTGCCGTTCGAGAGGCGCGCCTGCGCCCTGCTCCAGCATCCGGTGCAGCGCGCCGATGGATTCCGACAGCTCCGGGTCCGATATCGCGCCCTGCGGCAGCGGCGGGAGTCCGAGCCTGCCGGGGGCGATCCCGGACGCAGCGTCGGCGAGGATCGCCGGGTCGATGTAGAACATCCGGTAGCTCCACCCCGAGCTGTCGGCGCCGTGCCCCGTGTGCGCCTCGCCGGGGAAGACGATGGCGACGTTCCCCGCGGGCGCGACGCCGTCCATGCCGTGAAGGCGCATCGCAAGCGCTCCGCGTTCGATCGCGCCGAACGCGAACGTATCGTGCGTGTGCCACGAATAGGACTGCGACGCGTAGTCGGCGCGCAGAAGCTCCACGCCGGGCAGGTCGTCGCATCGCCAGTACCGGACCGTTTCCTTGCGCTTCCTCGTGTCTTCCGTCACGGATTCGCTTCCCCCCGATAACGCCGCGCGATGTGTTTCGCGTCAAAATTGTACAAGCGGACCGGACCGGACCAGTATATCCTGAGCGGAGAAAAAGATACAGAAAACGGGATAAGGGGGAATTCGGTCATGGTACAGCGCATTCAGCCGGAACCGTTCCGCATCAAGATGGTGGAGCCCGTCAGCGTTCCGGACGCGGCCCAGCGCGAAGCGGCGCTCAAGGAAGGCCATTTCAACATGTTCGGGATCCGCTCGAAAGACGTCTATATCGACCTTCTGACGGACTCGGGCACGGGAGCGATGAGCAAGTATCAGTGGGCCGCCCTCATGAAGGGGGACGAGGCCTACGCGGGCGCGGACAGCTTCTACGCGCTGAAGGACGCCGTGAAGGACGTCCTCGGCTTCGACTACGTCATCCCCACCCACCAGGGGCGCGCGGCCGAAAACATCGTCTTCGGCACGCTCGTGAAGAAGGGGCAGCACATCCTCTTCAACATGCCGTTCGACACGACGAGGGCGCACGTCTTCGCGAACGGCGCGATTCCCGTCGATTGCGTCGTCGACGAGGCGTTCGATCCGGCGCTCGAAGCGCCGTTCAAGGGGAACGTCGACATCGCCAAGCTCGAAGCCGCCATCGCGAAGTACGGAGCAGACGACATCCCGCTCATCATGGTGACGGTCACGAACAACTCCGGCGGCGGGCAGCCCGTGAGCCTCGCGAACCTCCGCGCCGCGTCGGCCGTCGCGAAGAAGCACGGTATCCCGTTCTTCCTCGACGCGGCCCGGATGACCGAGAACGCGTGGTTCATCAAGATGCGCGAGGAAGCCTGCAAAAACATGTCCCTCGCGGAAATCCTGAGGGCCACGATGGACACGGCGGACGCGATCGCCGTCTCCTGCAAGAAGGACCCGCTCGTGAACATCGGCGGCATGATCTGCTGCCGGACGCAGGAGATGTACCACACGCTGCTGCCGCGCCTGATCGTGTTCGAGGGATTCGCCACCTACGGCGGCCTCGCGGGACGCGACCTCGAAGGGCTCGCGCAGGGACTCCGCGAGATGACGGACGAACAGTACATGTCGCACCGCGTCGCGCAGGTGAAGTACCTCGGCGACATTCTCGCCGAAGGCGGCGTCCCGTTCGTGAAGCCCGCGGGCGGACACGCGATCTTCCTCGACGCGGCGGCCTTCCTGCCGCACATCCCGCAGAAGTTCTACCCGGCGGACGTCCTCGGCATCGAGATCTACCGCGAGGGCGCGATCCGCGGCATCGGCCTCGGCGCACTCGCGTTCGAGACGCACGACGACGCCACCGGCGAGACGGTCCTGCCGAAACTGGAACTCTACCGCATCGCGATCAACCGCCGGTCCTACACGAACTGCCAGATGGAATACGTCGCGCAGACCATCGTCGACGTCTACAAGCGCCGCGAGAGCATCCGATACGGCCTCCGGATCTCCTACGCGCCGCCCGTCCCGGGAATCCACCACTTCCTGGCGCACCTGGAGCCGTTCGCGGTCTAGGCGAAGAGCGACGAAAAGAGGGGCGGCCCTTCGGGGCCGCCCCTCTCGTCTTTCAGACTGTCTCTTTTTTTCGGCGCCTAATACCGCGACTGGAAGACCTTGACCTTGTACGTCCCCTTGCCGTCGGCCGTGCTCAGCGTGATGATCGCCGTTCGGTCAATCCCGCTCGCGTTCGGATCGACCGTCACGAACACGTTGCTCGCGGCGTTCTTGTCTCCCGACGTGGCGCTCAGCGTGCACCAGGGCTGGTCGCTCGCGGCGGTCCAGTTTCTGGCCGTTCCGAAGTCGAGGCGCGCGTGGCTCCCCTTGGCGTCGAAGTCGAGGTTGTTCCCGGCGATCAGCGGCGGATAGATGAACGGGATGACGTACGTCCTCGAGTCGGACTCCCAGTCCTGCTCGGTCACCTTGATCGCCTCGATCCACATCACGTACTGGTTCCCGTACGACCGGCCGTTCTTCCACGAGAACTTCGAATTGAACTGTTTGACCGTGTCCCTCGCCTGGGGCGCGATCCGCCACATCCACTGGTTGTACGGCTGGAAGTTGCTTCGCGACAGCAGGACGGCGTCGTTGAACTCGCCGAGGTAGAACGGGTTGCCGCCGGAACTCTTGATCGTGGGGCGCGGGAAGCTGAACGTCCAGTGGGCGTTCGTCGATGCGCTGCTTGGGACGGACATGTTGTTGACCGTGCAGTCGCTGATCGTCACCGACTCGGACGACGAGAAGCTGATTCCGGCGCTGAGGCCTCCAGTGGGGCCCGAGGCGTTGAACCCGATGTTCCCTCCCAGGTTCCACGAGAAGCCGCTTGTCGTGCTCGAACTGCCCTGCGTCGTTCCGGGAGTCGAGTTCATGAGCTGGAGATACCGGTTCGAGTTGTCGTAGTCGAGCCAGTTGTCGAACTCGTAGTTGACCATGTACCCCTGGATCCTCGCGAGCGTCGTTTTGCTCCATCCCATCTGGCCGTTCTTGTTCTCGTAGTTGTTCGACGGATTCAGCATTCCGCGCTGCTGGACGACGAACCAGTCGTAGTCCACGTTGTTGGCCTCGTTGTACGAGTGGCAGGCGTAGAGGTAGTACGTGATCTGGAACGCCTGACTGTATATCGAGGCGTCGTAGGTGTATATCTGCGCCTGGGCCAGTTGCGTCAGGTCGCTCGTCGACGCGGTCACAGCGGCCTCTCCGGCCTCTCTCGCCTGTTTGATGGCATCCTGCTTCGCGTCGTTGTCGGCGACGTACGTCGCGAAATTCTGCGCGCGCATCGCGTTGAACGTCTCCATGTCCGGGACGCCCGGCTTGTCGTCGTCGCTGGCGATGGGCTCGGAAAGCACCGTCGGGGCGCCGTCGGCCGGGGTGATCCACGTGCAGAGGTCGGAGCGGACGGCGTCGCGCGACAGCTTTTCGACCGCGTACAACTCGACGTACCGGAGATCCTCGGAAACCGAATCCATGTTGAAGTTCGGCTCCTGGCCGATGACCGTCAGAAAGACGTTCACCTCGTCGACCGTCGCATGTTCGAGCGCCACGACCTGTCCGGCGTCGAACACCTTTTTGACCGCCTCCGCCGTGGAGGCGTCGGGCGTGAACCCTTCACGGAGCGATACGAGCAGCGGCGAGTCCGTCGCTTCGCCGTCGTAGGGAAGAAACTCGGCCGCGATCTCCCTGAGGTGGGCGGCCAGATCACCGTGAACGTTCCCGATGTAATAAATCTTGTCGAGAATCGCACGCATCCCCGTTCCGTCTCCCCCGCTGCATCCTCCGGAAATCAGGGCCGCCGCGCAGAGCAGGAAAATGAAAAATACGAGCTTTTTGTTGCTCACGTCATTCGCCTCCCGATGGCATGTTTCGGATTTTTGTTCATCTCCCGATGGATATGATACGCCCTGACAGTCCGTCAAAGTCAAGAGGCGCTCCCCCGAAGGGGAGCGCCTCTTTGTTTCGTTTTCGTTTCAGCGCTTCCGGAACAGGAGCGCGAGCGGCAGCGCGAGGAACGCCGCGACCGGCGCAAGGCCGGTCGAACAGCCGCCGCCCGATCCGCTTCCGGTGTCGCCGACGGTCAGGACCTTCGTCGCGATGCGTCCCGACGGGTTCTCGTCGTCCGCGGCCGGCAGGACGGAGGACGCTGCGATCATCCGCAGCGGCACGGTCTGCGCAGAGCCGGGCGCCGTGTAGAGCATCTGAACAACATACTCCTCTCCGTTCTGGAGCATCGGAACGGTTTTATGGCTCACGAATCCGCTCGCGTTGCGGAGGTAGACCGAGGCGTTGAGGAGCGAACTCTGCGCGGTCCCCTGCGCGTCGGTGAACCGGATCGTCGCCTGGACGACCGCCGTCTGTCCTGGAGCGAGTTCATGGGTTTCGCTTCCGAACGTGCCGTCCGCGTTCAGCGGCCGGACGGACATCGAGTCCGGAACGATGGCGAGGCTCCGGCCGTTCGACTGCGTCCGGAGGAACCGCGAGCCGTCTCCGCTCGCGACGGGGCTCGCTGTGCTCGCTACGCTCGCGGCGACCGATTGCTGCTCCGGGTCGTAGACGCCGACGAGAATCTGGCCGTGGTCGTTGTTCGTTTGCAGGTTCCCTCCGTCGGTCGTGAGCGAAATATGGAGGTATCCCGCCGTCTGCGTCGCGTGCGTCGTGAAGGTGATTCCGAGATCCTGCCAGTTGTTGCTCGTTCCGCTGTCGCGGCCCGGAATCGACAGGATCGTCGTCGACCCGAGGGGCTTCGCCTTCGTGACGTCCGGATCCTCATGGCTCGACGCGATCGGCTGGAAGGCGAACGCGACCGTCACCTTTCCGGTCGGGACGAAGCTGTAGTTGTAGACGCGCATCGTCGCGTGGACCTGCGTGTTGATGGGAAGCGCCTGTCCGCTCACGCCGCTCTTGTCGACGATGGACGCCTCCTGGAAGACGACGCCCCGGATGCGGCTCGCGTCGCCCGGGAAGGGGTTCGCCTGCCACTTGCCCGCGTTGATGACCCACTGCCGCGGCAGGTTCAGGGCCGGATCGGCGGTCGCGTTGTAGGGGGACGTGTCGCCCCAGATCGCGGAGTACTTTTTATAGAGGTTCGCCACGGCGTAGGCGACGGAAAGCGCGCCCGCGTCGCTCGTGTAGATGGCCGCGTCGACCGTGAACTGCTGGTCTCCGGGGGTCATTCCCGAGGGGCTGACGTAGCTCGACACGCCCGGCCAGGAGACCGTGATGCCGCCGAGCTTGCTCCGGTCGGATGTCGTGATCGTGTCGGTCCCGTAGGAGTAGTCCCCGGTCAGGCCGAAGCTGAAGGCTTTCTTGATTTCGAGGCCCCACGCGGGCAGGTTGAGGTTCGCGTAGGCGGACACGGTGTTCTTCAGCGATTTCAGGTCCTCCTCGTGCTGCTTGACCTCGATCGTGAAGTTGTACGACGCGCTGTCGACGTTGCCCATGATCTGCCCGGTGCTCTTGGCGAGGACGGTTCCGTTGATGTCCTTCCAGAAGTCGTCGTCGGGCTTCGTCGAGGCTCCCTGCGGAAAGTCCCGGGTCTGTTCGAGCTTCTTCGGGTACGAGAAGAGATTCAGCCCGTTGTGCCGGGGCTCGTACCAGTCGACTTCCTTTCCGGAGGTCGGCGCGAAGCTCGACTCGATCACCTGCGGGACGATGAACTGGACGAACTTGCGGTACTTCTGGTCGCCGCTGACCACAAACGCCTGCGACTCGGGCGCGAGGACCGGGTAGCGCCAGACGTCGTGCGTGTTGGCGCGGTAGTAGATCTGGTCGTCGTACTGCGCCGTCGCCGTGAGGTTCGTCGTGGTCGTCACGGTCTTCGACTCGGTGTTCTTCGCGACGGCCTCGCCCGCGTACTTCACGCCCGCGTCGAACATCTTCGTGTTTTCCTTGAAGAGGTTGTTCTTCGCCACCGTGAAGCTCGCGGAGGCGCCCCAGTGCCCCGAGCTGGTCTTCGTGGTGCTCGTTCCCTGCGCGTCGGTCGTCTTGCCGGTGACCGACGTCGAGTAGCCGTTGAGGACGGCGAAGGCGTCCATCGTCCGCTGCCCGTCGCCGCTCGCCACCATGTCCCAGTGCCTCGGCGGCGCCTGGACGATGAAGATCGGCTCGATGTTGTCGTACACGGTGAAGCCCGTCGGCCGGCCGAGGACCATGCTGTCGTCGTCGAGGTCGGCCGCCGTGATCGTCGGGACGACGTTGCAGTCGAGCTGTCCGTCGGCTTTCGTCCCCTTGGCGATCAGCTTCAGGCCCGCCGACTCGTCCCACGTGAAGATCCCCCAGCGGACGCCGTCCTTCCCGGACGACCCGTCGAGCGTCGAGACGAGGCCGATCTGCTTCCGGAGCTTCTCGGTGTCGGGGTACAGGAACATCCCGGTAGCGATCGAGAAGCGCGCGTGGTCGTCGTCCATCTTCCAGTCGCTGTCCTTGTCGGTCAGGTAGTAGCCGTGCCGGTCTCCCTTGCCGGAAAGGACGAGCGCGCCGTCGACGACGGGCCACTTGTGGATGTTGATGTGAAGCCGCGTGGCGTGGTCCGACTCCGTGTGGATGTGGGCCAGCTCGCCGAATCCGTCCCCGTCGAGGTCCGCGATCGAGGCTTCGACGGCCGGAGTGGACTCGTCCGCGAGCTTCGATGTCGTTCCGACGTCCTCGCCCTTGACGAGCTTCTTGACCTCCCCGTTGACGATCTTGTAGACATCGAGGTAGAGCGTCGACGTCGTTGTCGAATTGGCCGACTTGCCGTGAAGGACGGCCATCTCGTCGAATCCGTCGCCATCGATGTCGCCCATGGCTGCGGTGACGCTGTCGTACTGCACGTGCCACTGGCCGACATCCGATGTCTTCTCGTAGAAGAAATTCCACGCCGGATCGCCCGAGCCCGTGTACGTCAGGCGCAGGAGCTTCAGGCCGTTGTTGTGGTCTCCGCCGTCGGGCGCCTGGACCTTGGTGTAATAGAGGCCGACCTCAGGGTTCCCGTCGCCGTCCATGTCGCCGATGGCCATCCGGTTGCTGTTCGGCGGCTTCTTGGTGGTCAGACCGCCGACGACGTCGCCTCCGGTCGTGTACTCGATCCACGGCCCGGTCCATACCTTGACGCTCCCCGATCCGCGGCAGGCGTCGTACAGGGACTTGCCGTCGATGAAGAGCAGCGCGATCTTCGTATTCTTGTGGTCGTCTTTTCCGTCCGGGTTGGTGATGTAGTTCACCAGCCAGTCGGTGTATCCGTCCTTGTCCCAGTCCCAGGCGACCATGTCGTGCGCCACGTTCCGGTCGAGCGCCGGCGCGTCGACATGGGAGCCGTCCGCGTTGAACTTGTACTTGAAATAAGGCCTCTTGATGCCCGTGACCTTGACGCGGCCGATGCGGCCCACGGTCCCGGAGGATTCCGACCGTCCGGTCAGCTCCAGCCAGAAGTCGGTCGTGTCGCCGTCGCTGTCCTGCTTCGTCAGGTACGACGTGCAGATGATCCCTGTGGGGACCTTCTCGAAGATCGATTGCCCCATGAAGTCTCCGGCGATCGTCCTGGTCTGGGGAACGACGCCGAACGCCTGTGTCTGGGAGAAGACGCGGCTGTTGTCGTTGCCGGAAACGCCGAGATCCGATTTCGTACTCGCCATGACGTTCGAGCCGTAGTACTTCGAAAGGTCCGTCTCCGGGTCCGCCGCCTGGCCGCGGTAGGTCTTGAGGCCGTAATCGGAGTCCATGAAGGAGATGATCGCCCGGTGTTTCGGGACGATGACATTCTCGTATCCCGAACCGAGCGGCTCGACGTGGTCCTCGGCCGCTATCGCCGGAACCGGGGCCGCCATACAGAAAACGGCCGCAACAACGGCCGACAATGCGAAGGTCCCTGGAATGCGTCGGCGGGATTTTTCGCGCCCATTGTTCTTTTTCGTTTCGTCCATGAAATCCCCTCCTGTGCCGGAAGTGTTTTTCGTCAGCGAACTGTTTGCCGCGTCTTCGGCTATCACAACCTTTCTCAATGTGATCTTCTTTGGCGAAACATACGGCGTCGTTGCATATCCGTACGCTTTTTTTCTCTATTTTGAGTATAGAGTCAAGCCCTGTTCTCCACCATAGACGAGTTCAGGGGTATATGCGTATTATCGCCCCTGACTGCGTGTCAGGGGCAAGGGAGGTGTTCCGTTTTTTCGGGAATCGCCGGGACGTTGCGGCGGATTGACGGCCGGTGCGTCGCCGCCGTTGCGTGAAATGCGGAGACCCCGGCGCTCATGCTATAATTTACAAATAGACCGAAATTCCACGGCGCGCGGGGGTGCGGTATAGATGAGAAAGGCATGTGCGGTATTCGTCCTTTTCGTTCTTGCGTTGTCCGCTTCGACGGCTTTCGCCGGAGACGTCCCGAATCTCGTGGGGCGCTGGGCGGGGTATATTCTGGCGATGGACCAGCAGGGGAACCAGGATCAGCGCGGGAAGGCCGTGTACGTCTTCCAGGCGCAGAGCGGCGACATCTTCAGCGGCTACATGGAGGCGAGCTATCCGGACGGAACGAAGTACTCGAAGCCGATTGCGGGCTCCGTGGGCGCGGGAACGGATTCCGAGGACCTCGCCGTCTATTTCACGGAGGGCGTCGACGGATTCGTCCGCGCCGAACTGGCCCTGAACTGGCGGGAGATGTGCATCTACCATGTCGAGCCTGGCGCAAAGAGCTGGGCGACCGTCACGGACCTGCGTCGCACGAAGCGCTGACCGCTTCCCGGGACGTTCGGGCCGTTCCCCCTTCACGAGGGAACGGCCTTTTTTCGTGCCGATCGTTTCGGGTGTCGACGATCCGTCCGCGCTATTTCTTCGGGGCGCCGAGCGCGACGAGCCCCGCCCCGCGTTCCTTCGAAAACCGGAAGAAGCTGACAAGCTTCTGAAGCTCCGCGGACAGCCCCGCGAGATCCACGGACCCTTTCGCCACCCGCTCGGCGGACGTCGCCACCTCCGCGACCTGTCCCCGGACCATCTCCGACGACGCCGACGACGACCCGACGCGCGACGCGATGTTCTGAACCGCCGTAGCGATCTCCTCGCTCGACGCCGCCTGCTCTTCCGACACCGCCGCAAGATCCTGCGTCGCCGCCGAAATCGCCGTGAGCGCGTCCATCATCCGGCGGATCGTCTCCTGCGTCTCTCGCGCCAGTCCGCTCGATTCCCGCGAGTCCTTCGCGTTGTTTTCCGACGCCGCCACGACCTTGTCCAGGTCTTTCGTGATGATCCCCGCAAGGTCCGCGATCTTCTTCG
>CAYVKE010000026.1:0-30598 GCA_964451935.1 uncultured Synergistaceae bacterium
GCCGCCTTCGCTTTTGCGTTCAGTTCGTACAGAATCTCGAGGGCGCGAAACGGAGTGATCGTGTCGGGGTCGATCTGCGCTATTTCTTCGAGAATGCCGGAACGGCCGGAATCGAAAAGTGGAAGCTGATTCACCTGTTCCCCCCTTTTTTTCGGAGACTTTTCCGGGAGCGGATGCGCCCGTTCCTTTTCGAGCGACACCAGCAGTTCGTAGGCGCGTTTCAGAACCTGCTTCGGCAACCCGGCGCGGCGCGCCACCTCGATGCCGTAGGAACGATCGGCGGCTCCGGGAACTACGCGATGCAAAAATTCGATGCCCTTCTCCGTTTCACGGACATCCATGCACGCATTCGTCATGTTCGGAAAGCGATCGGTCAGCGCCGTCAGTTCGTGGTAATGCGTGGCGAAAAGGACCTTCGGGGCGCAACCGCTGATATCGTGGACATATTCCAGCACGGCCCAGGCGATGCTCATTCCGTCGTACGTCGACGTCCCCCGCCCGATTTCGTCGAGGATGACGAGGCTTCTGTCGGAAAGCGTGTTCAGAATCCCGGCGGTTTCCATCATCTCGACCATGAAGGTGCTGTTTCCCCGCGCGAGTTCGTCCCGCGCGCCGATGCGCGTGAAAATTCGATCGAGGATGCCGATCTCGGCCGATTCCGCAGGGATGAACGACCCGACCTGCGCGAGAAGACACAGGAGCGCCGTCATTCGAAGATAGGTGGACTTTCCGGCCATATTCGGTCCGGTGAGAATCACGATCCGTTTCCCGTCGGTCTCCAGCGTGACGTCGTTGGGAACGAACACGTCCTCGGAAAAAGCCGCTTCGACGACCGGATGTCGTCCGCCCTTGATCCGGATGTCACGGCCGGTCGTCAACACAGGGCAGACGTACCGCCGCTCGCGGGCGACCTGCGCAAACGAACACAGGACGTCAAGCGACGCAATGAAGCGGCCGAACTGTTGCACGGCCGCGATATGTTCGAGAGCGTTCCCCGTCAGATCCTTCCAGATGGCGTCCTCAAGACTCCGGATCATCTCTTCGCCCTGAAGCCTGCGGGATTCGTACTCCTTCAGTTCGGCCGTGACGTATCGCTCGCAGTTCACGAGCGTTTGCCTGCGCTCGAACCGTTCCGGAAGGTGCGCATCCTGGGACTTGCCAACCTCGAGATAATACCCGAAGACGCGGTTATATCCCGCTTTCAGCTTCGGCAGTCCGACTGCTTTTCGCTCCTTTTCGAGATATTCGGAAAGCCACGCTTCGGCATTCTCGCCGACAGATCGCATTGAATCGAGTTCGGCGCTGTATCCGTCCCGCACAAGCCGTCCCTGGGCGAGGCTTCGGGGCAACTCGTCCTCGAGGGCGTCGTCGAGACGTCGACCGAGATTCGAAAGCTCCGACATGTCCGGCTGCCGGCGTCGCAGGACGTCGCAGTCGCAGAGGGACGCGAGGTCGGACGAAACAAGAAGCGTATCGCGAAGCGCCCCGAGATCCCTCGGGCCGCCGGAATTGAACGAAAGCCGCACGATGGCGCGTTCGACGTCGCGACACGCTGAAAGCAACGATTGAAGGGATTCAAGCCGCGCATCGTCCGAAAAAAGGAGCGAAACGACGTCCCTGCGCTGCTGCAACTCGTCGAGATCCGTCAACGGACGGACGAGCCATTCGCGCAGAAGCCGCTTTCCCATCGGCGTACGGCAGCGGTTCATGACCGAAAACAGGGACGGAGATTCGTCGATGCTATTCTGCGATTTTTCGGAAGGCAACAGCTCGAGATTCCCGAGCGTCGCGGAGTCCATAAAAAGCGTTGACGAATCAAGAAACGGCGTCAGGGCCGAAACGTGCCGCACAGCCCCGAATTGCGTTTCTTCAAGATACCGCAGGACGGCGCAGGCGCATCCGGTTTCCGGAGACGCATCGCGGACGCCGAAAACGGAAAGCGAAGGAATTCCGAAGAAGGTTTTCAGCCACTTCGCAGCGTAACGGGGGGCAAAGTGCTCCGGGTCACGCGGGACGAGGAGTCGACCGCGAAGTTCGACCGGCAAATCTCCGGCCTGAACGCGGGAATCGTACAGGATTTCTCCCGGATTGAAGGCGTCGATTTCGGAAAGGGCGACCGCCGTGGGAAACGTTCCCGTTTCGAGCCGTCCGGAATTGATGTGCAGAAAGGCGACGGTGAGCGTCGCCCCGCGCCCGGAAAGAGCCGCAAGGCGAGGGTCCGCGTCGGTATCCTCCGCAAGCAGCGTGCCGGGCGTGACGATCCGGATCACTCTCCGGTCGACAAGCGTTTTGCCGTCCGGAGCCGACATCTGTTCGCAGATGGCGACCTTTTTGCCCGCACGAACGAGCTTTTCCAGGTAGGGAGCGACCGAATGATACGGCACGCCCGCCATAGGGACGGAACGATCCGGATCCCTGCTTGTCAGCGCAATATCCAGAATCCGCGAGGCCTCTTCCGCGTCGGTGAAAAACATTTCGTAAAAATCCCCCATCCGGAAGAACAGCAGGCAATCGGGATACTCGTTCTTCCACCGGAAGTACTGCTCCAACATGGGGGTGGTCTTCACTCCGTCGGGGAAAGCCACGCCTGATTCATCCTCCCTGCAGCCGCCGGCGGTTATCCAGGTATCCCTGGAGAATAATCGCCGCGGCGACCTTGTCCCGCGAATGCCGCCGCTTTTCGCGCGAAACGTTTCCTTCGATCATGATCCGTTCGGCGATCGTCGTCGTAAAGCGTTCATCCCACAGCTCCACCTTCTGATCGGGGAAAAGGGCGCGCAACAGTTCGACGGTCGACAAGATCCATTTCGCTTCAGGCCCCGTGGACCCGTCCGTCCGGACGGGCAGACCGATCAACAGCATCCGGACGTCGTATTGTTCCACAAGCGTCGAAATCTCGTCGAGCCAGTCTCCGGCCGCGGAGAGAACGCCGATCCCCTGGGCGAAAAAGCCCAAGGGATCGCTCACAGCAACGCCTACACGGACATGACCGATGTCGAGCGCGAGGATACGCTCCATATCACCCGCCGAGAATCTCGGACAGCACGGACGGGGCCGCGTCGAGAAGCGCCTGGATCTTCGCCGGATCCCGCCCGCCTGCCTGCGCCATATTCGGCCGTCCGCCGCCTTTGCCGCCGACCATCGAAGCGAGCTTCTTCACAAGCGTTCCTGCGTTCGCTCCTGCGTCGACCGCAGACTGATCGGCCATCGCTACAATCAGGACATCCTCTCCGTGCGCGCTCGCAAACAGGACGACGGATCGTTCCGTCTTCTGCTTGACCGAATCTCCCAGTTCGCGCAACAGATCCGCATCCGTATCGTCGAAGCGGCCGACCCACAGCGTTACGGGCCCGACCGAAACGGACGTCGCCTTGCTCTCTATGGACGACGTCGCCGCTTTCAGTCTCGCCTCTTCGAGACGGCGCTCCAACTCCTTCGAGTGTTCTATGAGCGCCTCGACGGCCGCATCGATCCCTTCCTCCGATGCGGACAGAAGCCCGGACACCCGGGCGTTGACCCGCGAAAGACGCTGGAATGCGGAGAAGGCCTCCATGCCGGTAACGGCGGTTATACGCCGCGTCCCGGAACCGACGCTCTCCTCGCGAAGAATCTTGAAAACCCCGATATCCCCGGTCGCATCGACATGAAGGCCGCCGCAGAGTTCCATCGAGAAACCGGGAATCTGCACGACGCGGACGACATCGCCGTATTTCTCTTCGAAAAGCGCCTTCGCGCCCATGCTGCGGGCGTGTTCCATATCGCTTTCCGTGACTTCGAGCGATGTGTTCGCCTGAATCCGTTCATTTACGATCGTTTCGACCTCTTCGATCTGTTTCTGGGTCATCGCGTCGAAGTGCGTGAAATCGAACCGCAGCGACTTCTCGCTCACGAGCGACCCCGCCTGGCGGACGTGCCCGCCAAGAACCCTGCCGAGCGCTTCGTGAAGAAGATGCGTCGCCGTATGGTTCTTCCGGATCGCATTGCGACGGTCGACATTGACCGAACCGCTGACCGTTTCGCCCGCCCGAAGCACCCCGTCAAGCACCTTCACCTTGTGAACCGTAAGCGACCCGTGCTGGACGATCGTATCCACGACCTCCAGCACGGAATTCGGGCCGTTGAGAAAGCCCGTATCGCCGATCTGTCCGCCCTTTTCGGCGTAAAAAACGGTCTTTTTGAGAACGATTTCGCCCTTCATGCCCTTTTCGAGGGAATCGAGGCGTTCTCCTTTGTTCACGATCGCGAGAACGGGGCTCGCGATTTCGGACCGGTCGTATCCGAGGAACTCGGTATTGCCCTCGGCGTTCAGGATCTCCGAATAGATGTCGCCCGTGAATTCGCTCTTGACGTGCTTGCTCGACGCCCGAGCCCTCGCGCGTTGTTCTTCCATCGCGCGGTCGAAACCGGGCTTGTCGACGGTCATCGACTGTTCCTGCGCGATTTCGAGCGTCAGCTCGAACGGGAAGCCGTAGGTGTCGTAGAGTTCAAACGCGACGTCGCCGGGAATTTCGTTTCTCTCCCGTCCGCGAAGAGCCGCGATCTCGGCGTCGAGGAGTTCGGTCCCCTGCTGGAGCGTCCGAAGAAAACGCTTCTCCTCGACATCGATAATCTGCTCGATCGTCATCCGGTTGTCGCACAGCTCTACATACGGGTCTTCCATGATGGAAATGACATCCGGAAGGAAGTCGAGAAGGAACGGACGGTCGAAACCGATGAGCTTGCCGTAGCGGGCCGCGCGGCGAAGGAGCCTGCGCAGGACATACCCCTGTCCGTCGTTGGCCGGAAGGATTCCATCCGCGATCATGAACGCCACGGAGCGAAGGTGGTCCGAAATCACGCGCGCAGCGAGATCGGATTTCTGACTCGCTCCGTAGACGATCCCGGCCGACGAACAGACATGATCGATGATCGGACGGAAGAGATCGGTCTCGAAATCCGTCCGCACGCCCTGGACGATCGACGTCAGACGCTCGAGTCCCATCCCGGTGTCGATATTGTTCTTGGGCAGCGGAAGCAGCGTTCCGTCCTTCTGGAGATCGAACTGCGTGAAGACGAGGTTCCATATTTCCAGGTAGCGGTCGCAATTGCACCCCACCCTGCATTCCGGCCTGCCGCAGGAAAACGACGGCCCCTGGTCGTAGAGGATCTCGGAGCACGGCCCGCATGGCCCCTGGTTGCCCATGAACCAGAAGTTCTCGTCCTTGTCGAAGCGGTAAATCCGCTCGTCGGGAAGTCCGACCGTGTTCCGCCAGACCGAGTACGCTTCCTCGTCGTCCTTGTAGATGGTCGCATACAGCCTTGAACCGTCGAGCCCGATGACATCCGTCAGAAACTCCCACGCCCAGGTGATCGCTTCGTACTTGAAGTAATCGCCCCAGCTGAAATTTCCGAGCATCTCGAAGAACGTGTGATGTCTCGCGGTGCGTCCCACATTGTCGATATCGTTCGTCCGGACGCACTTTTGCGACGTGACGGCCCGGGTGACCTCGGGTTTCATGATGCCGAGGTAATACGGCTTGAACGGCACCATCCCCGCGATGGTAAAAAGAAGCGTCGGGTCGTCCGGAATCAGGGAAAAGCTCGGATAGTGGCGGCTTCCCCTGGAAACCCAGAAATCGATGAACTCCCTGCGAATCTCTTTTCCGGTTCTCCACTTCATGGTTCCACGCTCCCTCATTCAGTCGCCCGCCGGACCAGCGAGCGGCGGGTCTCCCGCGCGCGTTCGAGCGCGTCTGCGGCGTCCACGGAGAAAACGCCGTCCCTGTACGCCCATTTCCCGTCGACCATTGTACCCTTCACATCGCGGCTCGAACCGGAATAGACGATGAATTCCGCAAGATTCGACTCGTCCGCACCGATATACCTCGGCGAATCCAGATCGAACAGCGCGAAGTCGGCCGTCCACCCTTCGCGGATCAGGCCCGTATTCTCAAACCCGAGCGCCCGGTACCCTTCGAGCGTCGCGGCGCGCAAGACATCCCACGCGCGGGATTCCGTCGGGTCGAGCGTCAGCCCCTTGTGAACGAGCGAGGCGAAACGCGCTTCATCCAGCATGTCGAGTCTGTTGTTGCTCGCGGCGCCGTCCGTTCCGAGAGCGACCGAAACGCTCCGTTCCCGGAATTCCTTCCACGGAAAGAAACCGCTCCCGAGCTTCAGATTGCTCTTCGGATTGTGGACGATCGTCACGGACTTCGGAAGCTCCGCCGCCGTTTCGGCCGGAAGCCACACGCAATGGGCGAGAATCAGCCCCGGAACATCGAGAAGCCCGGACTTGTCGAGATACTCCGTCGGCGTCATCCCGAGATCGTTCTTCAGATAGTCCAGCTCCCATTTCGTTTCGAGAAAGTGCGTGTGCACATGAATGCCGCGTTCTTTCGCAATCCCGGCGACGTCCTTCATAAAGCCGAACGCGACCGTGTACGGAGCGTGGGGGCCAAGCTGCACGGTCACACGCCCGTTCTTTCCATGCCACTGATCGAAGAGCGACAGGTTTTCGTCGAGCCGCTTCCGGTCGTCCTGCATCAGTCCGCGACAAAGACCGCAGCGCATTCCGATCTCCTGCGACGCACGGGCGACTTCGGACATTTCGAAGTACATGTCCGCAAAGCAGCCGACGCCGCAAGAGACCATCTCAACCATGGCCGCCATTGTCCCCCAATAGATGTCCTCCGGGGTCAGGTGCGCTTCCAGCGGCCAGATCCGTTCCTTCAGCCACTCCATCAGCGGCTTCTCTTCCCCGAGCCCCCTCAGAAGCGTCATCGCGGCGTGCGTGTGGCAATTGACGAACGCCGGCAGAAGCGCCGTCGTCCCCCTGCCGTCGATCGTCTCGTCCGCATCGGGAAGGGTCCGGGGAGCGGCTATCTTCTCGACCCGGTTTCCCTCGACGAGAATGTCTCCCCGTCGCGACTGCTCGGCTGCGCAATCGAGATAGAAGACGTCGCGGAACAGCAGCGTCATCTCACTCCTGCCATCCCTTCATATACGCCTCCTGCTCCGGAAGAAGCGTTTCGAGGGATATCCCCGAAGCTTCGAGCTTGGTGCGCATGATGGCGAGGTCGAGATCCTCCGGAACATCGTAGACTCCTGGTTTGAGCGAGCGCCGCGAAATGTACAGCGCGGACTCGAGCTGCATCCCGAAGCTCAGATCCATGATCTCGATCGGGTGGCCGTCGCCGCAGGCGAGGTTGACGAGCCGTCCTTCGCCGAGAAGGAACACGCTGTTCCCGTTGCGGAGACGATAGGCCTCCACGTTGTCGCGTATCGTCTCGACCTTTTCGGACAACTCGCACAGATCCGGCTTCCACACTTCGACATCGAAGTGCCCCG
Source organism: uncultured Synergistaceae bacterium (assembly GCA_964451935.1). Lineage (GTDB taxonomy): Bacteria > Synergistota > Synergistia > Synergistales > Aminobacteriaceae > CALFXN01. The sequence goes on from CAYVKE010000026.1 coordinate 7,327, forward strand.
CATTGGCGAGGACCGCGCCGTTCTTCATCTTCGCGATATGTTCTCCGCGAACGACCTTTCGGTTCCCCGTCAACGTCAGGAACATATCCCCGAGCGGCGCCGCCTGCTCCATGGTCTTCACTTCGCAGCCGTCCATCAGCGCCTCGAACGCGCGATGCGGATCAAGCTCCGTCACGATGACGCGGGCTCCAAGCGCCTTCGCCCGCAGAGCGACGCCGCGCCCGCACCAGCCGTATCCGGCGACCACGACGATCTTCCCCGCAACGAGCATATTCGTGGTTCGCATGATGCCGTCCCAGACGGACTGACCGGTTCCATACCGGTTATCGAAGAGATATTTGCTTTTTGCGTCGTTGACGGAAATCATCGGAAATGCGAGGACGCCGTCCTTCGCCATCGCTTTCAGGCGTTTGACGCCGGTCGTCGTTTCCTCGGAACCGCCGAGAATCTTCGGAAGCTTCTCCCTGTAGTCCGTGTGGATCGTCGCGACAAGATCCGCGCCGTCGTCGACGATGATGTCGAGGTCGTGTCGCAATACGGCGTGAAGGTTCCCGAAGTATTCGTCCGTCGTCATCCCGTGGCGGCTGAAAACCTCCATTCCGTCTTGGCGAAGCGCCTCGCAGACGTCGTCCTGCGTAGACAGCGGGTTGCTGCCGGCCGCGAAGACCGTCGCGCCGAGCTTGCGAAGCGTTTCGAGAAGGCACGCCGTTTTCGCTTCGAGGTGAAGACACGCGCCGATGCTGTGGCCCTTGAAGGGCTGTTCGTCCTTATACCGGGCGAGAAGGCTCTGAAGCACGGGCATGAACTGCCACGCCCACTCGATTTTGTACCTCCCCCGTTTTGCGAGTTCCGTATCGATCGTCATTTTTTCCGTCATATCCATCATCAATCCTTCCATCAAAAAATCAGGGATTTATCATATCATCGAACGCGGAAAGCGAGGCGAAAAAAGGCGGTCTCGCGACGCCGCGTTCGGTGATGATAGCGGTGATGCAGTCCGCCGGAGTCACATCGAAGGCGGGGTTCCAGACCGGAAAATCGCGGGGCAGGATCTTCGCGCCGAAGCATTCGCGCATCTCGCCGGGGTCTCGTTCCTCGATCGGAATGGAACGTCCTGCCGGACACTTCATATCGACCGTCGTCCACGGGGCGACGACGTAGAACGGGACGCTGAAATGGCGGGCGACGAGGGCAAGCGTATACGTTCCGATCTTGTTCGCCGCGTCGCCGTTCGCTGCGATCCGATCCGCGCCGACGAGAACGGCGTCGACGCGTTCCTTCGAAAAGACCGCGGCGGCCATTCCTTCGCACACCACCGTCACGTCGATTCCGTCCTCAAGCAGCTCCCAGGCGGTCAACCGCGATCCCTGAAGCAAGGGGCGCGTCTCGTCCGCAAACACGCGGATCGTCTTTCCGGCTCGAACCGCCGCCCGCATCACGCCGAGCGCCGTTCCGAAACCTCCCGTCGCGAGCGCCCCCGCGTTGCAGTGCGTATACAGTACGGAGTTCCGCGGAAGCAGGGCTTGCCCCAACAATCCCATCGTCTCGTTGGCCGCAACATCCGCCGCGTGAATCACGCGGGCTTCCGCGAGAAGTCTTTCCCGAAGCGGCGCGCCGGACACATCGTCGACTATCGCGCGCATTCGGGCGAGCGCGTGAAAGAGATTGACCGCCGTAGGACGGGTGAGGGAAAGGCGATCGATCGCCGCAATCGCGTCCCGTTTCGTTGTCGCATCGAGAACGACTCCATAGGCGGCTGCTATGCCTATTGCGGGCGCTCCCCTGACCGCAAGCGTTTCGATCGCGACCGCGACGTCCTCGGCGCACCGGCAATCGAGAAAAGAAACTTCAAGAGGCAGCTTGCGCTGGTCGAGAAGCCACAGACGATCGTCATTCCATTCGATGGCTTCGGGGCGAGTCATTTCCGGGAAAGACCTATGCGTCAGGTTCGGTTCGAGGATCGGTCGTCGCACAAACGGATCCGTCGACGAACCGCAAAACGATTCGCTCTCCGGAGCGGAGTTCCGAAAGGGAGCGGATACGGCGATGCGCTTCCGTCTCGCAGATGCAATACCCGCGGGAAAGGACTCTGAGAGGGGAAAGAGGGAGAAGTCGGGCATGGATCACCGAAAGACGCGAATTTTCACGCGAAAAAGCCTTCTCGATACTCGAATTGAGAAGGGCGATGCGCGACTGAAGGGTCTGGGATTCTTCGCCAAGGCGTTTCTCGACCAAACCGCCCAGTCTTTCCGAAAGGCGTTCCAAACGATGGATCCAGCGCTGACAGACTATTTGCGTGCGACTCGATGCAAGGCGCATCGTCCGCCGAAGCGACGAACGGATTTCCCGAATGTCGGGAAAAAGAAGCTCCGCCGCCGCCGAAGGAGTAGCCGCCGCGACGTCGGCGGCCATGTCCGAAAGCGACACGTCAATGTCATGTCCCAGTCCCGTGATGACGGGAAGTCGCGACGCCCGGACCGCGCGAACGATGTTTTCGTCGTCAAAGGGATTCATGTCATCCCGGCTCCCGCCGCCACGGACCAGAAGCAACGCCTCTGCGTTCTCGACGAGGTTCGCCCGGAGAATTCCTTCCGGAACGGAACTCGCGGCTTCGAACCCCTGCACCGTCACGGGCACGATGATCAATTCGCAACAGGGGAAGCGGTTCCCCGCGACGCGAATGACATCGTGAACCGCGGCGCCCGTTGGGGACGTGACCACAACGACGCGTCCGGGATATTCGGGCAACGGACGTTTCAACTCGGGAGAAAAAACGCCTTCGTCCTGAAGACGTCGCTTCAACTCTTCTCTGGCGCGCGCCGCAGCCCCGGCGCCGACCGGAGAGAGGCGTCGCGCATAAATCTGGTAGAGTCCGCGCTGTCCGTACACGGCCACTCTACCTTCCGCGATCACCTCATCGCCGGTTCGGGGCCACAAAGGGACACGCTGGGCGTCCGATTTGAAAAGAACGCATGCGATTCGGCTCTCTTCGCCGCCAAGCGCAAAAAAAACGTTTCCGCTGCCGTGACGGGTCATCTCGATGATTTCGCCGCGAACGGCCAGATTCTGAAAAGAAGGCTCTCCAATAAAGACGGAACTGATTCGATCCGTCAGTTCGTCAACTGTCAGAACCAGATATGTCACCCGCTTCATGTGCTTCCGACTCCGGAACGGCGGGCAATGCCCGAACAATCTTTCCGAGAACGCCGTTCACAAACTTGCCCGACTCGTCCGTTCCGAACGCCTTCGCAAGCTCCACGGCTTCGGATATTGCGACAGGAACCGGAGTCAGGCGTCCGACGACGCCTTCATACAGAGCCAGCCTGACTGCAATACGGTCGACAGCGACCATTCGCTCCGGCCGCCAGCCGGTCAGGTGTTCGCGTATGAGGCTGTCGATTTCCATCCGCTTCCCGAAAGAACCGCGAACGAGACGCACCGCATACACAAGGACGTCCTCATCCTCTCCCTCGGAGGGGAAACACGCGATCGCGTCATCCACGTCCTCGGATCTTCGAATATCCAGCGAATACAACATCTGCAAAGCGATCTCACGCGATCGCCGACGTTTTTGCGGCAAAAAGGCTTTCGGCACTTCGTTACCTTCCGATCCGCTTCTCTATCATCCTGAGATATTCCCGGCCCTTTTCCGAAAAAAGCGCACGGGAAGCGCCGAAAGCGAGAACACCGACAATACCGGCAAGAAGAAACCATTTGAGCCCCATGATGAAAAGGGCCGCAACCGCGAATCCAACGACGCCCCAAAGGATCGGGCGGTTCACGAGGACACTGGAAATCAGCGAATGAACAGAAACATTTTCCTGTTCGATCCACGTAATTCTCGTCGACAGCCCAAGTCGTCGGATGGCTTCGACAACCTTTTCCTGAACGACCTTGTGGTCAAGCGGACTCGAATCTTCCGGGCAGCCTATTCCTAGAAACAGCGTGCTCTCGGCCGGAGACAGCGTCACGTGATGACATGTGAAGGGCTCCTTGAGAAAGGCGCTGATATAGCGCGCGAGGCCGTCGCGGGAGAGTGAAATCTTTCCTAATTCCGTCTTGCGCCAGAAATAGTACATTCAATCACCCCAGACTGAAAAGGCCGGCTCACGACGAACCGGCCCCATTTCGTATCCGAATCTCCAGCCCTCGATCAGTACTGATCGATCTCGGGTGAAACCGGGCCGCCTGACGGTTCCTGTTCTTCGACGAGTTCCTTGTCCAGAGGTTTCGCCGGGGCTGATTCAATCTTTTTCCCCTCGAAATAGACCCCCTGGACGTTAATATTCACGGCTTTCACGGCATACCCCGTGTACTGCTCCAGATTGGACTTGACCGATTCCTGGACATCCCACGCAACATCCGGGATTCTGAGGCCGTATTTGATAAGGATGAACACATCCACCGTTATGATCGGCGGTTTGCCTTCCTCGACGGCGACACGAATGCCGTCGCTCGCCTTTCTCCCGATTCCGAGCTTCGACGCTATTCCGGGATTTGCGGGCTGGACTCCGGGTACCGTCAAAAGAGTCTTCTTCGCAAGCTCCATAATGACATCTTCCGCAATGTGAACCGTGCCTTGAACCGTGCCGCCGGAAACCGGCGCCGAATCCACCTCCGGCTCCGTTTCCGTCTCAATCACGTTCTCCTGCTCGACAACCTCGTCGATTATGCTCTGTTCCTCGCGTTTTTCGTTGAACTCGTCCATTGTTGCGCCTCCCTTCAGCTAGTCGTCCTTGCGTTGTTCGAATTCACCACCGCAACCGGGGCATTGAAGCTTTTCTTCTTCGCCGTACTCGGCGGGTTGATAATAGAACACATGCCCGCACGAAGGACACGTAACGGAGACGTAGGTCTCGTCGAACTCGTCTTCGTCGTCATCATCATCGTCGTCGTCTTCCCGGCAGTTTTCGCAGGCGCACTCGTCGGATCCGTCACAGACGGCGTCACGCAACTCCGTGACTTCATCGTCAAGGGCGTCGAAGTCGTCGGAAAGGCCATCCACCATATCCTGCTGCTCTTCCAGTATTTCGGCGTGCTCGTCCAGCTCGACGGCGACTTCGTTCAACGCGTCGACAACCGCCAGAAAAATACGCTTCGTCGCTTCGTCCTTCAAATCCACGCCGTCAAGAAGACCCTTCAAATAGGCAACCTTTTCTTTCGTGCTCATCGCAATCCCAGCCTTTCCGTTATTTCTTCGCCCGTTCGATATACGCGCCCGTGCGGGTATCCACGATTATCGAATCTCCCGAGTTGACGAAAATGGGAACGTTGACGCTCAAACCGGTGCTGCACTTCGCAGGTTTCCCGCTGCCGGAGACAGTATCCCCCTTGTAGCCGGGAGGCGTATCGGCGACGACAAGTTCGACGCTCTTCGGAAGTTCTATTCCCATAATCTTGCCTTCGAATTCTTCAAGCTGCACTTCAAGGTTCTCAGAAAGATAATACACTACATCTCCGAGAACGTCTTTGGGTATTTCCATTTGATTGTACGTGGAAAGATCCATAAAGAAGTACGTATCGCCTTCTCTATAGAGATATTGCGCAGGCTTTTCCTCGAACATAATACGCTCGAACCGATCTCCCGACCGGAAGGTATTCTCAACGATCGATCCGTTCTCGAGATTCTTGAGTTTCGTCTGGACGCGGGCTCCGCCGCGCCCCATCTTGTGGTGCTGGAATTCAACAATCTGCCAGATGCCTTCCTGCCACTTGACTTTCAAACCCACATAAAAATCTGTCGTATCGACAACAACACCCATTACTCAAGCCTCCCGACTCAAGGACACGCAGTCCAAACGTATACGTACAAGGATATCGCAAAACTCTCGCAGAAGCAAAGCAAAAGCGGGGAAATATGCAATTCTCCCCGCTTTCGCCAATGGAAAGAAAAAACTACTTGAGAATCGTTTTCTCAATGGAAACATCCGGAGTATGAAGAATATACGGGACGACGATCATAGCCAGCTCCGACTTGATATTCTTCGATGTCCGGGCCGTGAAGAACTGGCCGAGCAAGGGGATATCGCTCAACACAGGGACTTTCGATACTTCCTTCGTCTTCTGATCCTTGAACAGTCCGCCGACGACGAACGGTTCTCCGTCGCGCACGCGGACCATCGTATCGACTTCCCGGTTCGTGGTCTGCGGAAACTCTTCCTTGTTCGCGCCCACATACGTCCCGATGATTTCGCCCGTGGATATCTTGAGCTTTACGGTGACGATCCCGTCGCGGCCGATCGTCGGCAGAAACTCGAGCTTCGGTCCGACTTCCTTCTCGCTCCAGGTCGGGTTCCCGGCCTGATCCCGCTGCGAAACGTACGGATAGTTCTCCGTCAGCTTGATCGTGGCCTTCTGGCCGTCGATCGTGATGACCGACGGATCGGCGATGACCTTTCCCTTATTGTTGTTGACGAGCGCGACGATCCCGGCGTCGAGAAGTTTCAGCGTTCCCGCGGCGACGTTCTTCATGTCTGTCACCTGCGTCCCGGGACGGTCGTCGACCGTCGTATAGGCGTCGTCCTTGTTCGTATAGCTGCCGCCCAGATTCAGTCCGCCCTTGCTGTAGCTCATCCACCAGTGGTTGTAGACGGCGTCCAGCATCGTCTCGAAATCCTTCGTGGCCTTATCGCTTATTTCCACAATGCGCGCCTGAAGCATAATCTGGCGCCCGGGATGATCGAGGCGCTGCAAGAGAGAATCCACCTCATCGAGCTGGTCGAGCCGTCCGGTGACGTAGAGCGTTTTCAGCCGGTCGTCCGCGATGACCTTCGTGACGCTGGTCAGCCCCTGAAGGATCCCTCCAAGCTGCTTCAGATCCGCGTATGCGATGTGGTACGATCTCGAGCCCTCGCGGCCGACTACCTTTGCGATGCTGTCGGCGGTTCCGACGATAATCGTCTTCCCCATGATCGCATAGGTCACGTCGTACATCTTCATGATGTAGGAAAAAGCCTGATTCAACGGAACCTGATTCAGCGACATGGTGACGAGGGAATTCGGAACGGAGGGGTCCGAGATGACGTTCATGCCGATATACTTGCCGAACAGCCGGAAAACGTCGCGAAGCTCCACGTCGCGGAGATCGAGCGTAATCGGCATGGTCTTCGTAAACGGATCGCCCGTGTCCACCTTCGGCGCGGGGCGCACGGCAAGCTGTTCCTGACCCGCAAGCCGAGCCGCCTGATCCGCGGTGACGAGCGTCATGACATACTGGTTCGCCGGAGCGGTCCCCCGCACCTCCAGGATCTTCATGCTCTGCATCACATCAAGTGTCATGACGAGAGCCTCTTTGTCCTGGCTCAGAACAATCTGCTTTGCAAGAGGGAAATCCAGTTCCTTCTTCCAGAAGAGTGAAGCCACCCTGGCGCCGGGAATGCGGAACACCATCGCCGAAGTCGTCGATGACGACAATTCCGGGGCGTTCATCGCGTCCCCCTTCAGATCGATGACAAGCGTCGTATCTCCAACCTGTCTGCAACTGACGCCGGAAATCTTCCGCAAAGCCGACATCTCTTTTTCGTTAAACGCAGGAACGGCCTCCATCGTTGAAACGGTCAGAAACAGGGCAAATCCGGCGGTTACGAGAAGTGCGCAAAAAAGCGGGAACCAACGAGTTCGCATCATCCTTCCTCCTACTTTCCCGGCCTGAGATCGAGCCGTTTTCCGGACCAGACAACCCTGACTCCGTTGGCGGAAACGGACATAACGCGGCCCTTCGTCCCGCCGAAGCGATATCCCGGCCGAACGACAATGCCGGTTCCCTCTCCTTCGATATCCATAATCGCAGTCGTCTCACCGTTCACGGTCATCAGCGCTTTGACGAACATGATCGGCGGGATCACTTCCGGCGGAGGCAGCTTCTGATCCTTGAGCAGGACATTCACCGAATCCGTTCTGCTGCGCGCCTGCAGGAAGGGCTCCTTGGTCTCGTCGACGATCCTTCCGGAGATGAGCGTGCTCGTTTTTCTCGCTTCCAGCGACGCGCGGAACTGCGCGATCATATCGTTCAACCGCTTCTCATCCAGCGCCGCCGCGTTCGTCGAAGGCGGAACGGGAAGGCTGCGCGGACGCGACATGTCGACGAGTTGCTTGAAGACATACCCGGACCAGACCGCCCCCGCGAAAAACAACGTCGTTACGACAAGGCGCAACCAACGGTATCCCCCCTCGCCGTTCGCAAGGTTCTTCCAGAATTCGCGAATCACCATTCCCCAACCGGCTCGTTCATCCATATCGTTCGCTCCCTATTTCCCGATAACCGATTCCAGGATAACGGAACCCTTGACGGCCAGATCTTCCGCGCCCTGCATCGTCACTGAGGAGACGCGAACCGCGACGTTGAGGCTTCGCCAGTCCGACAGGGTCGGGACGAACGCCAGATACGGCCCCTCGAAATTGATCTCGACGGCGCTTCGCCCGCCTCCAACCGTCACAGGGCGGATGATATTGCTTTTCATCCCGTTCTTCTCCATCTCTTTCTGGACGAGCGAGTAGAAGTCCACCTCATTCGCCGGAATGCCGAGCTGGTACGTCTCAAGTTCCGCAAGCGCCTTCTTGAAAACCGAAATCTGCCTGGTCTGTTCGAGAGCCGTCCTTTCAAGAACCGCCCGTTGTTGCGTCAGCGTTTCTATGGAACGGCGCAACTCCATAATGGTCTTTCCGAACTGGTATTCGCCGTAAATCAGCGCGCCCGCGAAGACAAACAAAAGCAGCACCAGCAACGAGGACTTCGATTTTGTCGTCATTTCTTCTCGCCTGCCTTGCCGATGGATTCAATCGCGCCGACCGAGCATGAAAGCGAAAAATCGACAACCGCAGTTCCGTTCAGCTTCGTTCGTTTCGTCACGGGAAACGCCACATTCGGCACGACGCCCGTATCGATCAGCCCTCGGGCGAAAACGACGATATCGTTCTCGTTGTACGAGAATCCCTTCAATTCCGCACTCCCCTGTTTCTGCACGGCCGACGTGAGCCAAACGCCCTTCGGCAACGCCTTCTCGACAGCCTCGATGAACTCGAGCGTCGGCAATTCTTCGCGAAGGAGAGCGAGCGCGTTTCCATACATCTTCTCCTGGAGCGAAAGACGCGCGATCTCGTTCGACAGACGGCGATTCTGGGCCGTCAGCATCGCAATATCGTCATTCAGCCGCGAAACCTCCGCCTGAAGCGAACGACTCGTCACATAGCCGTAAACGAACGTTGTTCCCGAAACGGCGACGAACGAAAGAAATATCACCGTCACAATGATCAGCGCGATATTGACGCCGCTCTTTTTCTGCTCGATCAGTTCGCGGGGTCGGAGATCGATTTTGATCTTCATGAAAGATCCCTCAACGCCAGTCCGAGCACGCCAAGCCAGAGCGACGCGTTTTCGGGTTTTCCCGGGATCCCCCACGCATCCCACGGATCGACCGCGACGACCGGAATCCCTCCCGCAGACGACAGCGCAGTCCGCAACGGCTCGGACTCCTGCATCCATCCCGATACCGCAATCGTTCCGCACGAGGTCTCCCGGTACTGATTCCGGGCGAACATGACGGTGTTCGTCACCTCGCGCACCAGCGGGAGGAGGACATCCTCGCTCGTTTCGGGCGCAAGCGTGTCCGGAAGTTCGACCTGAGCCGTCCGGTACAAGATGCCGTTATCCTTGAATCCGAGGACGATATTCGTCACCTCGCGGTCCGGGAAGACCGTCACGAAGCTTCCCGGCATGGCGGGAACCGGCCCGGCCGCCGCGCGGAACATCGCCACGTTGACCGGCTCGATCGCGGAAACCTCGACGCCGACCTCCTGGCATATCCGAAGAAGCGTCTCGATCGGCTTCATCTTGCACGTAGCGACAAGAACCGTCATCTGTCCTGCCTGCTGCGTCGAAACCGGGGGAAGATCCACGGGCGATACGTCGACGGCGGCGTCCGCGTACGGGAACGGAAAATACTTCTCAAAATCCCATTTCAGCGCTTCGCGCGCGTCATCCATCGGCATTTCGGGAAGATCGACAAGACGAAGCATCACATCCCTCGAGGGAAGTCCAAGGACTACGGGACACCCAAAGGAGCCTCCCGCGTTGAAAAGTAAGGACTTGAGCCCATCCTGCAACGCCTTGAGGTCCGCCAGCGAATCCCGCCGAATCGCCCCCGCCGCAAGGAAGGACGCGCTTTTTTTCAACTTGAGAGACGAAACGCCGCCCTCAAGCTCGACAAAGCGAAACGCATCGCTCTGAAGCGAAAGTCCTGCGTAATGCTTCTTGCGGAACAAAGCTCGCGCCATCACACCACCAGCTTCCGGAGGAATAAGATTCCGTTACGCAACGCAAGGAAACCGTCAAATATTAAAAGGCCGCCGGCTGTATCCGGACCAGAACGCCTTCGGCAACGAGAAGCAGAACTCCTTGCTGTTTATATTTCTTATAAAAATCAACGATATTCATATCGTTCCCCTGTTCATCCTGAAACCTCGTGTCCGCGTTCCAGGAGAACGTCTTTTCCCCCGAGCCCGTCCGAAGTCGCACGACCGGCGGAGTTTTTGTCAACGCGACGAGAAAGCCGGTTAGGTTGTCGAAAGCCTCGTTCTTCTGCGTCGCCTCAGACAAACTCGCAAAACCATACACACAAATCAACGTAAAAACGCATAACAAAAATGGAAATGGGCTCTTTCTCATGGTTTCCATTCCCTCCAGTATGCGGGTCTTGCCGATTTGCTGTCAATCTGGTTGGTATTATCCCGGATATGCGACGGAACATCCAGAACCAAAAGATTTCCTGAAAGGGTCGCGCCCCCCAATCCGGCAGGAAGGGGCGACGCCCCCGGATAGCGCGTGACGCCCGCGTACACCTTTCCGCCGGATATCGTAATTCCGCTGATTCGAGTCGCGTCGAGAGTAATCCGTTTGACGGAGTTTTCCGCCGTCCATCCTCCCAGACCGGTATCGGCTTCGAGGATGTAGAGGTTGCTGTCTCCTACCTCGCAGTTGTCATTGGAAGGCGTATACGTCGCAATGAAGAGGTACCCGCGATACAGAACAGTCGGCGTCGTTACGACTTCTTTCGCATCCAGCGGAAGATACCAGCCGTTCGACGCCGTAGCCTTCGATGCCGTATCCATCGTCAGGCTCTCGAGATCGGCGAACGTCGCGCCGGTGTCCCCGAAATTACTTCTGTTGAACGCAACGATATAGCTCTGTCCCGTCTGCCCCCCAAAGAGGCCGTCCGGGTCGCCGGTCCCCCAGAAAAGCCATTTCTGATTCTTGATGGAGCCGATTTCTACGGCATAGGGAATTCCGAGAACGATATCGATGTCGTTCACTTTCCCGGGGGTAAAGACTCTGATGAGAGACCATGTCGCAGGGTCGGGATTCGAAGTATCGCCTTCAAAGACGGCTCCGTTATCATCCCCGGCATAGAAATAGCGCATCCGGAGAGCCGCCGGGCCGGATTCGACCGTCAACGGAGCAATGGCCATTCCCAGAGACGCATGCGTCATCTCCCTGAGCCGCGAGCCGTCGGCCAGATTCAGGATATATATCGCCTTTCCGCCGTCAAGCGCTTCGTCCTGCGTATCGCCGGGCGAATACTGCGCCCCCGCCCCGAACAACGTAATCCACTTGACGCCGGACTCGAGAACAACATTGCCAACGAACGGCGTGCTCACGGCCAGACGCAGCTTCCCGGGAACATTCGCATTGGACGAAGATCCCGTCGTCATGACAGAACTCGTCGGAAACGCGGCGGGGTTCGCCTGCCAGTGAATATACGTCTGCTCGTTCGCAGGCCGCAACGCCATGGTGCGGTCGTCGTACACATTGTTCTCGGACGCCCAGAGAAACTGCGGCTTCGCCGGGTCCGTCACATCGAGCGCGTACACCCCCGCCCCGGCTCTGCCGAGGCACCCCACCAGCACCGTCTTGTAAGTGTCGCCGATTAGAACATCCTCCGCAATGAGCGGACCGTCCAACAGATACTTCGGAGTGGAGGTCGCATCGTTCGTGACCCACACGTTGCTCGTGTTGATTTTCATCCCCAGAAGCCGACGAAAATCGAGAACGTTCGGCGGAATAAACGCCCACTCCTCAAACCCCGTCCCCGTATTCAGCGCATGAAGCATTCCGTCATTCGCATGCATGTAGACAATCGGCGTACGCGTGGAATGGAGCGTCTTGAAGGCTTTATAATCCGCGTCGGTCAGAAGACTCCTCGGGGCGCCGACAGCCACAAGACCGACATGGTATGGGTCTCCGAGTTTCCATCGGGTTCCTTCGTTCCATACATTCTCGCCCCGCACCCAGTCGATGAACTGTGCGAACTTGGCGTCGCTCAGATCGGCGCTCGAGATCGAATCGGCGACGAGCGGACGAAGCTGTGCGGCGTCGGCGCCGGAAGAGCCGCTCTGGAAGAGCTTCAGGTTGCTTCCGGAAAGCTTGGTGGTCGTCGCGGCGTTCCAGTCCGCCGTGTAGATGTTCCGGGACGAGGCGGTCCGGGCGTTCAGCAAGACGCCGGCTTCCCAGTCATGCGGCGTGAGCATGACGTCGCCGGAAATGGTGTAGCTGTAGAAGTACCCTGCCCATTGCTGGTCCGGTTTTGGTTTGTACCCCGCGGAATACACCTTTCCGACGTCGCCGGCCTTGAGCGGGGGGTTCACGAGCGGAGCGCTGCTTGTAGCCGCGAAATCCTGGATCGTCTTGAAGATCTCGCGAAACGCCGCCATGAGTTGTTCCATATTTTGGGGGAAATACGCCGTTTTCGATTTATTTAGAATCCCGTCATCGCCATAGTCGGCCATATTGTTGAGGACATTGCGTAATGTCGTCTGCGTGTCCGGGTCGATCAGTCCGATGACCATCGTTTTTATCTTTTTCGCCGGTTTACCCTCTACCGTTATGGAAAGATGATAAAGACTATTTACGGCCGCGGCGGCGTCTTCGCTAAACCAGTCCTCTCCGTCCGTAAAGACGATCAACCAGTTGTCCTGGCACCAGTCCGTAATAACGCCGTTCGCGGAGAAAAAGTGCGCGGCCGACTTTCTCTTGCTATCAGCGTTATAGATCGACGAAGCAAGAGGGGTAGATCCACAAGAACGAAACTCAGGATTTTCGGATGTTTGGGTTCCGTCGAAGTATTGTCGTATTGCGTCAAGGTGTCCTGTTTCGTTTGTCGTTGAAGCGAAATTCTTCCACAAAAGAGCGCTGCGCGTTGTGGCGTCACCAGCCCAGGTTAATCTCTGCCGGGAACCGGAATTTTCGGGAACCCATTGGTAAAAGTTATAATTATTCCACCCGCTTCCTTCATATCCCGACGGATAATACGTCTGATAGTAGCTCGCCAATGCAAGACGGAGATTTCCGACGAGCGTCGTATCCCCCAAAATTCGATACAAGACGTTTTTCAGAACGTACGTTCGGCTGTCATTGGGGTACTTGTACGCATACGTATAATACGTGTACTCCTCCCAATGCGCAGGAATCCAGCGCCCCCAATACCAATACCCCTCAACCCAGCGTCTTCCCGTATGTTGTTCCCTATTGTAAGAAAAATAACTCGTATAGCTGTTATCGTTCGACAAAATCTCGCTATCAGGAATATATCTGAGCAAAGGATGATAATTGTAGTCAACCGACGGATCGTTGTTGTCCGTCGTGTTTTCGCCGGGGTTTTTGTCCCTTCCATAATACCTGTATGTCGTGTTCCCGATTCTATACGGTTTTGTCCCATCGCCGTAGGTAAACGTCTCGCTATCCATTCGTTCGGTCATCGACGAGCTGGTGTCGATGAGCAACAACACGTTCGGCTCGACGAGCTGCGAGAACCCCAACGGATTCGGTTTCGACGCCGAAAAGACGCTGGTTCTCGGGACAAACGCGGCTTCCGAATTCGTCGCGCACATAATCACACACGCAATTCCGACGAAGAGCGCTTCGGAAAAAAGCGAATGAGACGCTTTCGGTTTTCGGGATTTCATCGCCATCACTCCTTCGATCCGTCAGGGGGCGACCAGAATCGCCTGTTCAACGCTCTTCGTCAGCTTGTCGCGTGTCGCTTCGCTCCGTATCAGGAAAGCACCGAGTTTCGACGATCCCGGCACGCCTGCGCCGGGATCGCCTTTTGCTGTGTTAGAAGTCGAATATGAAGGCGTCGATCCGCTCCCCATCCCTTCCTGCATCGTGTAAATTCGGGGCGGTATTCCGGGTTCGAAGGAGAGCGTATCCGTAAACGCGTACGCGAGGTCGTAAATCCGAACGACCACAGCAGCGCCCTCAACGTCGTAGGAAAGCGGCTCCGCCACGAATAATTCGGAAAAGTCCGGAGCCGTCACGGCGCCGAGGTCGCCGCTTCCCGCCTGGGTCGTATATGTCGGCATGCGTCCGGAATCGACTTCCGAAAAGATCCACGTCTTTCCGCGCTCGACGCCATCAAGCGCGGCGTTCAGGAGTATTTCGTCCTCCGTCTTCATCCTGCTTACGGTCGCCATGTTCTGGATGAAATACAACGAGACGGAAACCATCACTCCGGCGACGAGAAGAACGATAAGCGCCAAGGGCAACGCCATCGCGCTGCGTCTTTTCGCGCCGATTTCGTTGGAAAACGCGCGCTCGCTCGTCAATTTCGTATCCTCCAGCTTCGCGACACGGCCGCGTATCGGTAGTGTTTATCCGGGATGCTCCCGGACCAGCCGTCGACGGCCGCCGTCATTTCCTCCGCATGGCGCGTATTCGCGCGGGCGAGGACCGTCACTTTCAGGACGCGATCTCCGGTCGGGTCGAAAGCGCATGACATCCCGACGATTCCGGAAACCAACGGTTGTTCGCCTGCGCCCATGAGATCGTCGACAACGAGCGACATGTCGGTCGTTCGCACCTTTATCTTGGCCGCCCTGACGAAGTGGACCTCGTCGAAGGCGGAAATTTTCTGGGCTATGGCGGATTGAAGCGTTATCGTCTCATCGACCGCATCCCATGCGGTAATCCGGAACGCGGACATGCAACCCGGAAACGACACCCACGCCTTCAAATCCGATGCAGTCGCGCTCAATTTGTTCGCCGCGTCGAGCGAGGCATACTTATTGACAAAGACTTTCGTCGCGGCATTTGAAACGGTGTAATCCGAATTCACTCCCGCGCCGCTTGGGATCGAGTACACGACCCATAATTGCGACGCTTCCGTTTGCGTTACGCTGAGGTCGTTCGAGGCAAGTTGAACCGGGCCCTGGAAATTTTTGGCGTCATCCACATTCGCCACGGGAAGAATCTTCGTTTGTCCGAGAAACGCAGATTGGAAATCAGCCTTCGTATTCGGCAGCCCGAGCCCCGCGTTCATGACGTATCTTCGGATGACGGCAAGAGCGGATACGCCGCGTTCCTTCGCTTCGTCGACATCCTGATGGAATTCGTAGCTTTTGAAGATGGACGAAAAAAGGCCCAGGACGGCCGACATGACGATGCCGAGGATGAGAACCGAAATAACGATTTCGACCAGCGTGAACGCCCGTCGACAGTTCATTGGCCTACTCCTCCGGCCGCGTTTCGGACGAGACGCGGCTCAACCGGCGTTCCAATTCGATCGACGACGCGCCCGTCATGCCCTTCCACGCGACCGTAACCTTCGCCGTGTTCGCGTTCGCGGGTTTCGCATACGTCACGCTGAACTCGCCGAACACATCCGTGCTGGCGACCGCCGTCGCGTAGGGTTTCGCTTCCAGAAGCTCCAGCCCGTTGTATCCCAGGGTCATCGCTCGTTCGCGCTGGACGGTCTGGAGCGCGAGCTTTGAGGTCATGAGCGGCACGAGCGCCATCGTGAGGAGGGCTATGGACAGAATAAGCAGCGCGATGACGGTTTCCGTCAGCGCGTAGGCGCTTCTTTTCGATTGGGGAACGATGCTTCGGGCAACGCGTGATCGTGTCATCATATTCCCCCAATGGCCGCCATATATCGACCGCTGCAGAAAGCCGAAAACCGGAGCCGGAGGCGTACACCCCCAGCTCCGCATCCGCAAAGGCCTCAACGCCCGCTACGATACGGTTTCGACGAGCGAAAAGCCTTGGTTCATTCACATCGTCCTAACGGGCGCGCATCCAGACAGTCGTATTTCCTGTTAAATATTTGTCTATCGATGCTCCGACAGTAGCGCCACTATTTCCCAACAAACCGTCAGCAGCAGCCATATCCACCAGTTTCGCTGCATAACCCGCGTCAGCAGAAACGATCTTTCCAACATACCAGAAAGCGCCACCATCACCACTGGCCACAAAATAGCTATTCGCAATCGTTCTATCCATATATTTCTGAAGACGGTCAATAGCGCTGGCGGTAGTCATCGGAGTATTCGGATTATCCGCATAATACATCAACGCCGCCGCCTTCAAGGAGCGAAGATCGGATACTATCTTCGTCGCCTCTGCCTTGTCCGTTCCGCTGCCCGCCACCAGCAACATCGCACCCGCCAGGATGCCGATGATGATGATGACGATCAGAAGTTCCACCAGCGTGAAGCCGCGCGCCTTGCGCATGTTCGCTATCTTTCTCATATATGTCTCCTCCTTATGTGTGGTATGTCATGGCGTCTTCCGGCGCCATTCCGAAAAATCGTTCGCCGTTTTCGCGTCGACTCGCCCGTACCTTCTCTCGCCCCCTCTCCGGTGAAATCCCGCATGTATTACATGAGCGCCTGAATCGCCGCAACGATGGGGCTGAAGATCGCCAACGCGACGAAGGCGACCATTCCGCCGACCACCATGATCAGCACGGGTTCCAGTATCGACGTCAGCCGCTTGATTTTCTCGTCAAGCTCCAGTTCGAACCAGTCCGCCACCTTGTTGAGCATTTCCTCGAGCTGCCCCGTCTCCTCGCCGACCCGCATCATGTGGGCGATCATCGTGGGAAAGATCTTGAGTTCGCGCGCCGTTTCGCCAAGCCCGCGCCCCTTTTTCGCCGCGTCGCGCAGCTTGATGTACGCCTGTGAAATTACATAATTGTCGGACACTTCAGCGGTCATCTCAAGGGACTTCAGAATCGGCACGCCCGACTGGACGAGCGACGCAAGCGTCCGGTTCGACCGGGCCATGACGGTCCGGAAGAGAATGTCTCCAGTGATCGGAACCTTGAGTTTGAACGCGTCGAGCGCCGGGCGCGCCGACGGCGATCTCTGCAACAGTACAAGAATGACCGTCAGAAGAAGAATCACGATCGGCGGAATATACCAGTAGTTCGCAACCCACGTTCCGAAATTGAACATGAAGACGGTGATCGTCGGCAACGGGACGTTCAGGCCCTTGAAGACCGTGGCGAACTTCGGAATGACGACGGTCACGAGAATGTACAGAATGAAGAACGAGAACAGGATCACGACCGACGGGTAGGATACGGCGGAGATGATCTTGCGGCGCAACGCGTCCTGCCGTTCGAGGAAGGCCGCGAGCCGGTCGAGGCTGTCGTCGAGAACGCCGCCCTCTTCGCCGGCCTGGACGATGGACACCATGAGCGTATCGAATTCCTTGCGGCTGCGCATCGCCGCGCTCATGGAAAACCCCGCGTCGATGGACGACTTGACCTTGAGAATCGCTTCCGCCAGACGCGCGTTCTTCGTTTGCTCGCCGATGATTTCGAGCGCGTTTCCGAGCGTGATTCCGGCCTTGACCATCGTGGCGAGCTGGCGAAAGAACACCACCTTGTCGCGAAGGGATACGGTCGCGATCTTTCGCAGATCGTTCATGAACGATCCGGATCCCGAAACGGCCTCCGAGTGTTTCGCCTCGACGGAAATCGGGAACATGCCGCGGCTTCGCAGGACGCCGACGACCTGCGTCTGGCTTTCCCCGCGCAACGCGCCCTCTATGATCTTGCCGTCGGAAGAACGAGCCCGATACCGGAAGTCCACGCCGATCACGCTCCGAGAGTTGAACTTTTTTGACAGTTTAGGCTATCCGTAGATTATATCAAATGGCCCAAAAAGGACAAGACGGAATCGCGACCTTATCGGTGCTCAAAGAGGATTCGTTGCAGGTCTTTCGGATCATATGCGTAGGACATCGCCATTTCCATCGAGAGGGCGCCGCGGTTGACAAGCCCGGCGAGGCACTGCTCCATGGTGTGCATTCCTATTTCGCCGCCGGTCTGTATGAGCGTTTTTATCTGGTTCGTCTTTCCCTCTTTGACGCAGTTGCGGACAGCAGGGTTGGCGAGCAGCAGCTCGGTCGCGACGGCCCGTCCGCCGCCGGAGCGCGGTATCAGCTGCTGCGAACATATACCGACCAGGATCGTCGCGAGCTGAACGCGGATCTGCCCCTGCTGGTGCGGCGGGAAGACGTCCACGATCCGGTCGATGGATTGCGCGGCGTCCTGCGTGTGCAGCGTGGCGAGCACGAGGTGTCCCGTTTCGGCCGCGGTGATGGCCGCGGAAACGGTTTCCAGATCCCGCATTTCGCCGATCATGATGACGTCCGGGTCCTCGCGCAAAACGCGCTTCAGCGCTTCCGAGAACGAATGCGTATCGCTGCCGACCTCGCGCTGGTGGACGACGCACTGTTCGGATGTGAACAGGTATTCGACCGGGTCTTCAATCGTGACGATGTGGTCATGCCGCGTCGCGTTGATTTCGCGAACGACGGCGGCCAGCGTGGTGCTTTTCCCGTGCCCGGTCGGACCGGTGACGAGGAAGAGTCCGCGCTTCTTCTTCGCGACGTCGCGCAGGATGGGAGGCAGCTCGAGCTGGTCGATGGTGCGGACGGCGGTCGGAATCAGCCGGAGCGCGAGCGCGACGTTGCCCGATTCGTGAAAGAAATTTCCCCTGAAACGCGCCGTTTCGCCATCCGTTCCCCGAAAGGTGAAGCTGAAGTCGTACTCGCGCTTCTGCCGGAAGACATCCCGTTGCTCCGCATTCAGCAATTCGCTCAGAATTCCTTCCATGTCGGACGCGGACAAAGGAGCGTGTTTCTGCGCGTAGCGCAGCTCGCCGTCCACGCGGAAGGCGGGCGGGATCGAGACGCTCAGATGCAGGTCGCTCGCGTTCCGACGGATCACTTCTCCCAGAAGAGCCTGCAAGTCCGCCACGTTTTCACCCTCTTTCACGGTCTACATGGAGACTTCGAAGACTTCCTCGACGCTCGTCACCCCGGCAAGCACCTTGTGAACGCCGGACGTGCGGAGCGTCTTCATCCCGAGCTTGATCGCCTCTTCGCGAAGGTCCGTCGTGGACGCGTTCGCCACGATCATTCGACGGATCGTGTCGTTCACGACAAGAATCTCGAATATTCCTGCGCGGCCCTTGTATCCCGTCCCGCGGCATTCGTTGCAGCCGACGGGTTTCCACGCGGGCGTTCCTTCGGGCGTTCCCAAGCTGTGACACATATTATCCGACAATGTGTATTTTTCCTTGCAATATGGGCAAAGAACGCGAACAAGACGCTGCGCGATGATCCCCATGAGCGAGGACGACACCAGGAAGGGCGCGATCCCCATATCCGTCAACCGGACCGCCGCGCTCGGGGCGTCGTTCGTGTGAAGCGTGGAAAGGACGAGGTGTCCGGTCAGCGCCGCTCGAATGGCGAGCTGGGCCGTCTCCCTGTCGCGGATCTCGCCGATCATGACTTTGTCGGGATCCTGGCGCAATATCGAGCGAAGCGTCGATTCGAAGGTCAGTCCGGCCTTCTCGTTGACCTGAACCTGCGTAACACCGAGGATCGTGTATTCGACCGGGTCTTCCACCGTGACGACATTGACTTCGGGTTTGTTGATCTGTTCGAGCATCGAATAGAGGGTCGTCGACTTGCCGCTTCCCGTCGGTCCGGTCAGAAGAATGATGCCGTACGGCTGGGAGATGAGCAGGTCAATCAGCTCGCGGTCGTCCTCTTCGAAGCCGAGCTTTTGCAGTCCGACTTGCGCGTTTCCCTGGTCGAGGATACGAATGACCATCTTCTCGCCGTAGATCGACGGCAGCGAGGAAACACGCAGATCGATACGCCGGTTCATGGCGTTGACGACGATCCGTCCGTCCTGAGGACGGCGTTTTTCGGAAATGTTCATCCCCGACATGATCTTGATTCGCGACGAAACGGCCGGGTGCAGTCCGAACGGGAAGTCGAACGCGTTGAAGAGCTGACCGTCCACCCGGTACCTGACGTGCGAGACCTTTTCGAAGGGCTCTATGTGGATGTCCGAAGCGCCTTCGCGGACTGCCTGTTCGATGACGCTGTTCACGAGCTGTATGACGGGGGCGTCGTCCGGAGCCGCCTCCGACACGGAGCGCGCGAGGTCGAATTCGCGGGCGCGCTGCCCCCCCTCGACGATCTCGACCATCGCGTCTTTCACGGAGTCCTGTATCGTGTAGAGCCGTTCGATATTCCGGGAGATGTCCGACGGCGTCGCAAGCGACGGGTGGATCTCCATCCCGGTGAGCATTCGAAGCTCGTCGAGCGCCATGATGTCCAGCGGATCCGCCGTCGCGATCCGAAGACTGCCGTCTTCCTCGATATTGAGAGGGATCACCTGAAGCCGCAGCGCGACGTTCTGCGGAATCTTCCGGAGCGCTTCGGGCAACGGGCGATACCTCGACAAGGAAACGAGCGGAAACTTGAGCAGCAGGCTCAGCGCTTCCATAAGCTTGCTTTCCGTGATCCACCCCTTCGACACGAGAAATGCGCCGAGTCGTTGCCCTGACTTTTTTTGTTCGGCCAGTGCATTTGAAAGTTGTTCCTGCGTGATCGCTCCGGCTTCGACGAGAAGATCTCCGAGTCGTTGTATTTGCGCCATGGTTGCGCCTCCAGAAAAGTGCGTTGTGTTTGCGGAATCATGATACAGAATCGCCGCCCGGAATACAACGTGACGCGCCGGTTCGCAGATCTTCTTGACCTTCATGCGGCGCGGTGATATAAACGTCTCAATTTTTCGGGAGGAAGTCGGTTTTATGTCAACGTTTCGGTTCGCGTTTTCCGGGTCGTGCGGCAGTTCGTCATCTTCATCGTCTTCACGGATGAAGGTTCAGCCGCTTGCGCCCGGCCCGGCACAAGAGCGGATGTAGCGTAACACCGGATACGAAGGAATCAGAGAAGAAAAAAAAGAACCGGGCCGATGCGGACCCGGTTCTTTTTTTTCGCCGAAGGGGGATATAGTCATGTTCAACATACTTGTTACGGAACACGTTCACGAAAGCGGAATGGAGCTGCTCACGCAGGCGAAGGACGTCTCTACGACGATCCGAACGGGAATGAACCGATCGGAACTCCTCGGCGCCGTTGCGGAAGCGGACGCAATGCTCACGCGCAGCGGCACGCCGCTCGACCGCGAAATTTTCGACCATGCCGTGCGTTTGCGCGTGGTCGCGAGAGCGGGAGTCGGCGTGGACAACATCGACATCTCCGAGGCGAGCCGTCGCGGCGTCGTGATCATCAACGCGCCGACGGGGAACACGCTCGCCGCCGCGGAACACACGATGGCCATGATGCTCGCCCTTGTCCGGAGTCTTCCCCACGCGCACGCATCGGTGCACCGCGGCGAGTGGCGCAGAAAGGACTTTATGGGACATCAGCTTCACGGAAAGAAGCTGCTTATCATCGGGCTCGGACGCATCGGATCCCAGATCGCGCTGCGCGCCCGCGCCTTCGGAATGGATGTCTTCGGTTACGATCCGTACGTTGCCTCCTCACATATCGGGAATCTCGGCGTCACGCTTCTGGACGATCTCGACGGAGCGCTCGCGATCGCCGACGTCGTGACGCTCCACGTTCCCCTCACGGCCGAGACGCGCGGAATGCTCGGGGCCAGAGAGGTGAAATCCATGAAGCAGGGAGCGTATTTCGTCAATTGCGCGCGCGGAAATCTCGCGGACGAACTCGCCGTTGCGGATGCGTTGCGCGAGGGGCGCATCCGGGGGGCCGCATTCGACGTGTTCGGAGAGGAACCCATTCGGCCGGATCATCCGTTACTCGCCGACGACATTCGAAACCAGGTCGTCATGACGCCGCATATCGGAGCGAATACGCACGAGGCGCAATCGGCCGTCGCGCGTATCGCCGTCTCGAACATGCTTGCGGCCCTCCGCGGAGAATCGTACGAACACGCGGTAAATCAACCCTTCATGGCGAGCCTTCTTCCCGAACACCGCCGCCAGTACCTCTCGATCGCGCGACGCATGGGCGTCATCGCAGCGCGGCTGCTTTCCGGCGCGCCGAAGGACATCCGAATCGTCCTTCGCGGACCGTTGTTTTCCGAGGAGACCGAGAACATCCACTTCGAGCTTCCCTACCGCTACACGCCCTATACGATAAGTTTTCTCAAGGGCTTTCTTGAAGTGCATCTCGGCCCCGAGGTGAATTATATGTCCGCAGCGCTTCTCGCACAGGACAGATCCCTTTCCGTCGAGGAAAGCCGCGGCGACGCGCGAACGTATAACAATATCCTCGAAGCAACCGTCCGAAGCGAAAAGGATTCCGTTTCCCTTTCAGGAACCGTGACCGAGGAGAACAAGCTCCGGATCGTCTCCGTCAACGGCTACTGGATCGATTTCGTCCCCGACGGAACGTTGCTGCTTTTCAGCAACCATGATCGTCCCGGGGTTATCGGACGCATCGGGACGCTTCTGGGGGACTCGGGCGTCAATATCGCCAATTTCGCGTTGGGGCGCAGAAACGGAAGCGGTCTTGCGCTCGGAGTGTTGCAGGTCGACTCGGCGGTTCCGGCCGAACTCATCGAACGCCTCGAACGCGACAGCGACTTTATCTGGGCTTCGGCGGTGACGCTGCCCGAGGATATGTGATCATGCGCTTGCTCGTCCTCGTCCGTCATGGGCAGACGGACTGGAATATCGAAGGGCGTTTTCAGGGACGTCGCGACATACCGCTGAACAGTCGCGGCGCTCTTCAGGCGGAAGCAGCGTCCGGCGCCTTACGGCGTCTTCGGTTCGGATCGATATGGAGCAGTCCGCTTTCCAGGGCTCTTCAAACTGCGCAAATACTCGCCGCGCCGCACGAAATCGAGGTTTCAATTCAGACTGGCCTTACGGAAATTTGTCACGGAGAATGGGAAGGCTTGAGCAATACTGTCGTCGCGGAAATATGGCCCGAAATCCTTGCCGAGTGGCATGCGTCGCCGGAAACCGTCACAATGCCCGGCGGAGAAAGTCTGGAAGATGTGAACGCCCGCTCCGTGCGCGCAATAGAACGCATATTCACGGCTTCGCCTGAAGGAAATATCCTTGTTGTCGCGCACGACGCCGTGCTGAAGGTTTTGCTCTGTCACTTATTGGACGCGCCGCTATCCTCGTTCTGGCGTTTCCGTCTCGAGAACGG
>CAYVKE010000027.1:0-580 GCA_964451935.1 uncultured Synergistaceae bacterium
GACGGGGAAGTGTAATTGTCGTTCAAGGGGAAGTGTAATTGTCGTTAGCCAGGTGTTCGAGAAGGAACACAATCTGGTGCTCCGGAGCATCAGGGAACTGGGAACCAGTGAGGAATTCGCCCAGTGCAATTTTGCACGCGGCTCCTACAAAGACGCCAACAATCAGGATCGTCCGGAATACCTTATCACCCGGGACGGGTTCACGATCCTCGCGATGGGATATACGGGAGATCGGGCGATGGCGTTCAAGATCGCGTACATCAGAGCCTTCAACGCGATGGAGGAAGAACTCAGGAACAGAACCGCCCTCGCGGCTCCGAGGACACTGCTCGAAGCCCTTCGAATGGCGGCCGATCTCGAAGAAAAGCGGCTTCTCATTCTCGCGGAAAACGAGACGATGAAGCCGAAGGCGGATTTCTTCGACGCCGTGGCGGACAGCAAGACCGCCGTGGAAATGGCGTGCGTCGCAAAGGTGCTCGGTATTCCGGGGATCGGGCGCAACAACCTCTTCAAGATCCTTCGCGAGCGGAAGATCCTTCTCCCGAACAACCAGCCGTACCAGGAATACATCGACCGGGGA
>CAYVKE010000027.1:590-18936 GCA_964451935.1 uncultured Synergistaceae bacterium
CGAGCAGAAGTATCAGACTGCCGACGGAGAGACGCGGATCAGCGTCAAGACGCTCGCGTTCCAAAAGGGAATCGATTTCATCCGAAAGACGTTGACCGGAACTGGCGATCGCGAGTGCGTCGCGACCCTTCTCGGGGCGGGACTGGAATGATACGCCTCCGCGGAGCGTGTTACGCGCGCGACCTCGTTGTCGACGTGGCGAGAATGTACGTCGCAACGCTGCTTCTTGAGGAGTCTTCGGGGCATCCGGTCACGATTCGGGCGTTCGGGGATGAAAAAGCCCCGGCTTTCGCCGGGGGAACCGTGGAACGTACCGGGAGTTGCAGCTCCCGGTCGAGTATAGCACTCGGGGTTTGAGATGCAGATCGAATATGAAATCTACGCCCCGGTGGGGAAGTTCGAGAAGGACGGCAAGGAGCGCAGGAAGACGCGGCTGGTCGGGCATGTGTATTCGCATTCAGACGGCAAGCGGTTCCTCGGCGTCGATCCCTTTTTCAACTTCGCGGCATGTCCCCGGAAGGACGGCGGCGACATGGTCTTCCTCGAATGCGTGCCCGTGAAGCCGAAGGGATGACCGTTCGTGGATACGTTCGAAGCGGCGTACCGGCGCATCGGCGTTCTCAAGCGCCGGCGCGCCGCGCTTGAGGCGGATCTCCGCGCGGCCTCGGCGCACAGGCTGGCGTTTCGCGAGGCGATCATGGATAGAATCCAATGCACCGACGCGGAACTCGACGAAGCGTTTCGTAAGTTGACGGTTGTCCAGAACGACATGCAAATCGATCTTTTCGGGGGTTGATCTTCCGGAACGGAGGCCTTTCATGGAGGGTATTCATATTCGCGACCGGAGGATAGTCCGGTTCGCGCGCGTCGATCTGCCCATCATCATGGCGACCGACCTGACGACGTACGAA
This sequence comes from uncultured Synergistaceae bacterium, assembly GCA_964451935.1. Classification (GTDB taxonomy): domain Bacteria; phylum Synergistota; class Synergistia; order Synergistales; family Aminobacteriaceae; genus CALFXN01. The sequence goes on from CAYVKE010000027.1 coordinate 1,502, forward strand.
AAGATGGTCTATGTGGCGCTGTGCGCGTTCGCGTCCCGGGAGGACACGTGCTATCCGTCCGTGAAGAAACTCGCGGAAGCGGCTTCCTGTTCGGACAGACAGGTGCGCCGCTGCCTCGACGTGCTCGAGCGTCGAGGGTTTATAGCGCGTGAAGAGCGGTTCTGTTCGGACGAAGGACAGACGTCGAATATCTACGACATCATCGGCGCGACGGAAGAGAAAAAATACCCCCCCCTGACTGTCAGTCATACCCCCCCTGACTGTCAGTCAGCCGAACTATATGTATTAGAACCAGAGAAAGATATAAATACTACCCCTTCGGGGGGCGAAGTCTCGCCCGGCGCGAATCTCGCCGCCGAATCGGCGGATCTCCCGGACGTTCCGTCGCCGATGCGCGAGACGGTGGAGCTGTTCCTCGCGAAGACGGGGCGGAAGGGGATCGATCCGGACGAACTGGGGTATGTCCGGAAGCTCGAGAAGCTGCACACGCCGGCGCGAATCCAGCGGGAGATCACGACAGCGATCGAGCGCTTCGACCGGAAGAAGCGTCCCAGGGATTCGCTGCGGTGGGAGTACCTGTACGATTCGCTCAAGGACCAGCGATCGGGGAAAGCCGCGCAGTCGAAGCAGCCGAAGGCGATGGCGGACGAACGGAGCGAGCTTTCCGAGTGGGAACGAGAGCAGCAGCGGGAGCTTGAGCGTCGATACGGAGGTGTGGGCGGATGAACCGGGTAGGCGAGTCGGAGTATCTCGGGCGGATCATCGCCCGCGCCGGAGAGTGCGCCGGCAGGGCTGCGATCGGCGTGCGGGCTCTTCGGTACGTGCGGTCCCTGTTTCCGGACGACGACGTTCAGCCCGGCGAACTGCGGTCTTCCGTGTCGCAGTATCTCTTCGCCGAGGAGGACGCCGGGTGCGAGGACCGGTGCGTCGGGCGCGAGGCGTGCCGAAAGTCGGGGCTTCTTTACGTCGTCGAGAGGCAGGAAGGCTTCCGGGGAGGCCGGGCGTATATCGCCGGCGTCGCGCAGTGTCGCCATGTGCGTCTTCGCCGGAAGCAGGGCGTTCTCGAACGTGTGGCGGCGGCGAGCAGGATTCCCGACGGCATGACGGCCTGCACGTTCGAGAATTTCACGACGGAGAACTGCCCGCCGATCATCGGGCAGGCGAAGGCGGCGGCGCTGGATTGCGTCGGGAAGGGCGGCGGGCTTGTTCTGGGCGGAAGCGCCGGAACGGGGAAGACGCATCTTGCCGTGGCTATTACGCAGGCGCTTGTCGCCGGAGGAAAGCACGCGGTGTTCATTCCCGTGGTGGAGCTTCTCGACGAGATGCGCAAGGCGACCGCCGCGGGGCGCGCCGACGAGATCATGGACGCTGTCCGGAACGCCGAATGTCTCGCGCTCGATGACCTGGGAGCGGAGAGGACGAACGACTGGGTCGGAGAACGGCTTTTCGCGCTGGTGGATCACAGGTATCGACACAAGGAGCAGACGATCGTGACGACGAACGCGATGAACATGGCGGAACTCGAGCGGATGATCGGCGACAGGGGGACGCGGATCGTTTCGCGTCTTGCGCAGATGGCGTTTCCCGTATTCATAAAAGCCAGGGATTATCGGTTTCACCGGGATCAGGGAACGCTGTTCAAGGCCGGATAGATGCGGTGCGTCGAGCGGCTTGCGGCGGTTATCGACCTGATTCTGCGGTATCACCCCTTCGGCCTGAAGGTTCTCAAGGGGGAAATGGTTCCGACGACGGACGAGCTTTCGGAGATCGTCCGCACGATTTCGGCTGCGGACGAGTCGGGAATCCATGCTACATCGGCTTTTCGGATGTTCGAACAGGAGCGAAGGGTCATTTCCGCCGACGCCCTGATGGAGCCGGTCGAGATGGCGGGCGGCTGGTCGGTGATCGCGGATGTGATCCGCGCGTACGAGAAGATGTTCCCCGAGACGTGGGAGATGGTGCGGCTGCATACCGAGTGGGTCGAGCCGGGCGGCCATTCGAAGATGCTGGGCGAATCGGCCGTCAACAGGATCGCCGACAGATTCGGAGTATCCGCCGAGACGGTTCGTCTCAAGCGGTCCCGCGCCCTGTACCAGATCGCGAAGGCTGCAATGACGACGGACAGGGACGGATTCCTCCGCCTGCTTCCCTGAAAAAACGAGTTGGGGAACTACACTGCGCTTTTATTGGGAACGTCCGACGCGCTCTTTGGTGTGACGTTTGCGTGTCAAGACCGGTAGAATCGTAGCATGGAGTTTTTGTGAAAGTCGATTGATGAATCATCGGTCATGACGCAAATAAACGAAATGCGTTCGGTTTAATACATCCACCGAGATTACGATTTACAATGACGGAAATTTATCTCGGGGGTGGGAGAATGGATCTGATGCTTTGCAGGATTCACGTCCAGAGGGAGAGGCAGCTTTCCTTGGAGTTCCACGGGGAGAGGACGCCCGGCGAGATCTTGAACGAAGCAATCTGGTCCAGACCCGGAGTTATTTTGAGATTGGGGACAGCCTGGTCGATTGCGAACGTGCGTTCCATCGACGAGCGTTCCTTGTATTTCCGCATCGGGTGCGAGAAGTACAAGGAGCAGGGAGCGAAAGACGAGGCCGGTGATTTTGTGAGTGAAGTACATCCTGTCGCGCCGCATACCCATGTGATACTGGACTGGGATCTTGAGGTCTGCGCCATTGCCCCCAATTCGGAGCTTGGAGACAAGAGAGCCCTTCCGAGCCGCCTGAAAAAACTGCTTAACGAGAGCGAGACGGCGAAGACAGGCGGGTACGTCTTCGACGTCCGGCCGATCGACAACCCGGAAGAGTTTGTCCGTTGGATCGGCTCGGCTTCGAGGGTTACACGATACGAGATGACATTCTGCGGTCCCAACTTTTTCGATGTGAATGAGGATTTTCAGAAGCCGCTCCAGAGGATGGCCGAAAATATCAAGGGGAATGACAACAAGGTCGTTTTCCAGAACCAGAAGGGGCTTGAGCCCGATGGCCTTGTATCGTTGAGCAGGGCGGTAATTGCCGCCGGAAACGTTGTTTCGGCCAAGTGCCAGACGCATCCGGACGGAAAATTGGAGAAGCGAAGCTCGAAGGGGAACCCGGCCACGGTTGAGGTGGAAACTTTGGAGGATCCCCCCCATTGGAAGACGGCTGTCGATTTTCTGCGGAGCGGCTACAGGGATATTCGATACGGGGAGGAGCACAATGGAGGAGAAGCAGACTGACGATCGCTTTGTAACGTATTGGATCTGGTTTTTTCGCGGCGCCGGCGACAGCGCGAAGGGGCCCGGTTACAGGCGGGTTGTCGAAGATCGCTGGCTGTTTTTTGATTTATTTCTTGCGACGATCCTGACTTTTTGTCTGGATAAACCGTTCAGCAGCGTTGCCGGGGCCGTGATCGTTCCGTTGTGTGGCGTGTTTATCGGTATCTCTCTCGCATGGGTCGGGTCTTCGTATTCTACTCTGGATTCCGACGAGTTGCGGCTGATGGGGAGCTTCCATGAAGGAGGATATCGGGAATATCCTTTTATACTCCAAACTGCGGTTCTGATATTCCTGACTGCGATCGTGTTGTGGGGAGTTGTCGGAACGGGGATTCTCGATCCGCTTTTCCGCGAGAGAAACACGCCTTGGTATTGGGGAATGGGAGTGTGTCTGTTCGGCTCGGTCAGCCTCTGCGTGCGTACATGCTGGAAGATGGTTCTCTTCTCGCATTACCTGCTTATCTCCAAAGAGCGGATAATGCGAATGAAAAGAGAAAGCGAGGAACCTCCACAAGGAAATTGACCATCGAACGAAAGAGCGCTTCCGCCGCGATCGGCGAGAGGCGCTCTTTTTCGTGCCCTCTACAGAGTTACTCTGCGATAGACCTTGTCCATGTCGTCCTGAAGGATTCCCAGGTATCGGAGCGTGCTGTCCTGGTCGGAATGGTTGAGCATCTTCTGGAGCGTCGGGGTATCGACCCCGGCGTTTCGGGCGTGATATCCCCAGGTCTTCCGGAGCGTGTGCGTCCCGAAATGCCCTTCGACGCCGGCGCGTTCGGCGGCTCCAGTGATGATGCGGTACGCCTGCGATCGTCCGATCGCGCGCGGCCTGCCGTCGTGGTCGCGCTTTCGGGAGGAGAAGAGCGGCTCGTTCAGGGGCGGATGCGAGTCCCCGATGTACCGGCGCAACGCGGAGCGCGCGGCGGTGTTGAGCGCGATGCTCCGCGCCTTTCGTGTCTTCTTCTCCCGCAGCTCGACCCGGTCCTTCACGATGTCGCGCTTCCTGGTCCTCTTGAGGACGTCGCCGACCTTGAGGCGCAGAAGATCCGAGATCCTCAACCCCGAATTCGTACCGACCACGAACAGGGCGTAATCGCGCGGTTTCGGGCGCAGCTCTTCCTTGATTTTCTCCAGTTCCGACCGAGATCGGATGGGTTCGACGATCTCCACAATATCACCAACTTTAACCGTAATCACATTATTCCGGACGGGGCGTTTTTGACCACCGAAAACGGGTTCTTTTCGATCGCGCGAGACCGGACGGAGACTATTTTCCGGCTATTTTCGCCCGAATGCAACACAACACCTTTATGGTGCATTCGTACTATACCACAAGGAGGTATGACTATGCCGCGAAAGCCGGGAGAGAAATACATCGCTGAACGAAAGCGCCGGACGCAACATGAATACAATGCGACGCGCCCGAGACGTCACGAGTTCTATTCCTCCCCGGAATGGCGCCGCCTTCGGGAGTGGTACAGGATTCGTCATCCCCTGTGCGAGGAGTGCGAACGAAACGGAAGGGTCGTACTTGCCCAGGTCATCGACCACATCGTCGAGATCGCGGACGGCGGCAGCCCGCTCGATGTGGCCAACCTTCAAGCTCTGTGTCATGCGTGCCACAATCGCAAGCACGGCGCGGCCTCCCGGGGTAGGGGGGTGTAAATTGTATGGTGTCTACACACAATTCGCAGCGGCGGGGAGTTCCGCGCGCGAAGCCGCGAAAATCGGTAGCGGGGGAACCCGGGAAGGAGGAGGGGAAAATGGCGGGACCAGGAAGGCCTCCGAAGCCCACTGCGTTAAAAATCCTTGAAGGCAATCGCGGGAAGCGCCCGTTGAACGCCGACGAGCCGAAGCCGAAATCCGGCGCTCCGAAGTGTCCCTCGTTTCTCTCTCCGGAGGCGAAGAAGGAATGGCGCCGGATCGTCCGGGCGCTCACCGACATCGATCTGCTCACGTCCGTGGACATGGCCGTCCTCGCGGCCTACTGCCAGTCGTACTCTCGATGGATGCAGGCGGAGAAGATCCTCGAGGAGGAGGGACTCACCTACGTCTACACGAACAAGAACGGCGAGTCGAATATCATCGCGCGTCCCGAGGTCCGCGTTTCCCAGGAGAGCCTGAAGCTCATGCGGGCGTACGGCTCCGAACTGGGCTTGAGCCCGTCGAGCCGAGGGAGGATCAAGGTCGCGCCGAAGAAGGACGCCGACGCGTTCGGGAAGGACTTCGACGGCGGATGAGGAGGACGGACTGGCTCAGGGATACGCGGCGCGGCGGCGTGGAGTTCGACCCGGACCGGATATGCCTGTGCGAGCGCGACCGGATCGCCGTCTCTCACGGATGCTACTTCGATACGGGAGCGGCCGAGCGGGTGATCCGGTTCTTCGAGAAGTACCTGCGGCTCTCCTCCGGACGCTGGGCCGGGGAGTTCTTCGTGCTCATGGACTGGCAGAAGTACGACGTGATCGCGCCGCTCTTCGGCTGGATGCGCCCCGACGGGACGCGCCGCTACCGGATCGGGTACGTCGAGGTTCCGAAGAAGAACGGGAAATCGGGCCTCTCGTCCGGGATCGCCCTCTATCTGCTCGTCGGGGACGGAGAACCCGGAGCGGAGGTGTACTCCGCAGCGGCGGACAAGGATCAGGCGAGCATCGTCTACAACGAATCCAGGAACATGGTTCGTGCGTCGCCGGCGCTCTCGTCCAGGCTGACGGTCGTCGATTCGCGGAAGACGATCGTCTACGAGAAGACGAACTCCGTGTATCGGGCGCTCTCCGCGGACGTGCCGACGAAGGAAGGCTTGAAGATCCACGGGCTGATCTTCGACGAACTGCACGCCCAGGCGAAACGCGACCTGTGGGACACGCTCCGCTACGGTGGCGCGGCCCGGCTGCAACCTCTGCTGCTGTCGATCACGACGTCCGGCTTCGACCGGACGACGATCGGCTGGGAGCAGCACGACTACGCGAGGAAGGTCCTGAAGGGCGTCGTCGAGGACGACCAGTTCTTCCCGTACATCAGGAGCACGAACTGGGAGGACGCCGAGTCGCGCGGATCGGACGCCGTGGAGGTCGACTGGACGGACCGGAAGGCGTGGTACATGGCCAACCCGTCCCTGGGCGAGATCATCCGCGAGGAGGACTTCGAGGCGGAAGTGAAGGAAGCGCTCGAATCCCCGGCGAAGCAGAACGCGTTCAAGCGGTATCGCCTGAACATTTGGACGCGCGCCGAAAGCCGCTGGATCGATACGGGCGCGTGGATGCGGTGCGGCTCGCCCGTCGTCGTCGACGCGACGCGCAAATGCTGGGGCGGGCTGGACCTTTCGGCCACGACGGACCTGACGTCGTTCGCCCTGGTATTCGAGCCCGACGCCGACGGAATCGTCGATATCCTGACCCGGAGCTTTTGCCCGGAAGAGAACCTGTGGCAGCGCGTCCGGCGCGACCGGGTTCCGTACGACCTGTGGGAGCGGCAGGGTTTCCTGAAGGCGACGCCTGGGAACGTTGTCGATTATGCGTTCGTGCGCCAGACCGTGAAGGACTCCGCCTCGAAATACCGGATTCAGAAGATCGGCTTCGACCGGTGGAACGCGACGCAGCTCGCCGTCGATCTCGAGCTTGAAGAAGGGATGGCGGTCCACCCCGTCGGCATGGGGTACAAGGACATGAGCCCCGCGTGCAAGGAGTTCGAGCGGTTGATCCTCGGGGGGCTGGTGCGTCACGGCGGCGACCCCGTCCTCACGTGGTGCATGGACAACATCGTGGTGACGGCCGACCCCGCGGGCAACATTAAGCCGGACAAGTCGAAGGCGACGGAGCGGATCGACGCGGCCGTCGCGACGATTATCGCGATCTCGGCGATGATAAACGACAGGGACGAGGATGGCCCTTCGGTGTACGAAGAGCGGGGGCTCGTATGAAAGGGGGGGTACGAATGTGAACGTGCTTCGATGGTTCCGCCGGTTCCTTCCGCGCGAAGGGCCGGGCGAAGGGGAACGGGTGTGGCTTGGAGCCGGGCGGAATTCGTCCGGGCAGAACGTGACGGAACGGACGGCGCTCTCTTTGAGCGCCGTTTTTTCATGCGTTCGAGTGCTTGCGGAGTCCGTCGCGCAACTTCCGTGTAAGGTCTACAGGCGTACGGACGACGACGGCAAGGATGTCGCCCGGAATCATCCGCTGTACCGGATTCTCCACGATCAGCCCAACCCGTACATGACGGCGTTCACCTTCTGGGAGTGCATCCAGGCGCATCTCGCGTCCTGGGGAAACGCCTTCTCCCTGATCGACAGGGACGGCGCCGGGAGGGTGGCGGCCTTGTGGCTCATCCGGCCGGACCGCGTATGGGTGCGGGAGCTGACGGACGGCGGCGTTGTCTATGACGTGACGGACCGGAACGGTCGGATGCGGACCTATCTCTACGACGAGGTGCTGCATGTCGCGGGAATGGGGTTCGACGGGCTGCGGGGGTATTCGGTCGTGCGGGTGGCCGCGGAGACGATCGGGCAGGGGATGGCCGCGGCGGAGTACGCGGGGTCGTTCTTCGCGAACGACGCGACCCCCGGCGGATACCTGGAGCATCCCGGAAAGTTGTCGCTGGAGGCGCAGCAGCGCCTTATCGAAAGCTGGGAGAAACGGTTCAGCGGAAGCTCCAAGTCGCACCGGATCGCCGTCGCGGAAGAGGGAATGAAGTTCAACCCGATCTCGGTGAATCCGGAGGATGCGCAGCTGATGGAGACGCGGAAGTTCAACCGGAGCGAGATCGCCGGCATCTTCCGCGTTCCGCCGCACATGATCGGGGATCTCGAACACGCGACGTTTTCCAACGTCGAGCACCAGTCAATAGACTTCGTGAAGTTCAGCCTCTCGCCGTGGCTGAAGCGAATCGAGCAGGCCGCGACGGTGAAGCTGCTCACGCCGTCGGAGCGGGAACGATACTTCGTCGAGTTTCAGGTCGACGGGTTGCTGCGCGGCGACAGCAAGAGCCGCAACGAGTCGCACGCGCTCGCCATCCGGAACGGCGTCAAGAGCATCAACGAGGTCCGGCGCGAGGAGAACCTTCCTCCGATCGAGGGCGGCGACAAACACTATCTGCAAATGCAAATGACGGCGGTAGACGACGTCGGGAAGGGAGGGAACGACGGAAATGGCAACGACAAGGGGAGCAAAGGAAATACGGACGCTGACCCTGCCCTTCCGGGTGGAACGGAGTGAGGGGCAACCGCCGCGGATCATGGGGTACGCGGCCAGGTTCAACGAACTGTCCGAAGTCATGTGGGGCTTCCGGGAGAAGATCTCGCCGGGGGCGTTTATCGACGCGCTGAAGACGTCCGATATCCGGGCGCTCTGGAACCACGATCCGAACCACGTTCTCGGGCGCGCGAAGGCCGGGACGCTGAAGGTCTGGGAAGACGAGGTCGGGCTTCGGTACGAGGTGACGCCTCCGGACGCGCAATGGGCGCAGGATCTTCTGCGTTCGATGGAGCGGGGGGATGTGGATCAAAGCTCGTTCGCGTTCACGGTCGCGAAAGACGAGTGGAACGACGACGAAGAGATGCCGGTCCGGACGATCGTGAAGGTCGAACGGCTCTACGACGTCTCGCCGGTGACCTATCCGGCGTATCCGTCCACGACGTCGGGCGTGAGGAGTCTGGAGGACGTCCTCGAGGAGCACATAGCCGTCCGGAAGACAGCCGCTCCGGCGGAGCCGCAAATCGTCGGGACGCTGCGCAGGCGTCTCGAACTCATGGAGCAGGAGGGTGACATATGAAGAACATCAACGAACTGAAGCAGAAGCGGGCGGCCGCGATCGCGGGCATGAGGGCGATCCTGGACAAGGCGGAAGGCGAGAAGCGGGATCTCTCCGCGGAGGAAAAAACGCAATGCGACGCGATGCTTGCCGAATCGCGACGTCTGGGAGACGAGATCAAGCGCGAAGAGGAACTCCGCGAAGCCGAGCGGGCGATCGCGGAAGAGCAGCGGAAGACCGAAGATGGCGCCGAGGGTGGAAAACGGGACGATCCCAGGATCGTGGCGTTTCGCAATTTCCTTCTGACGGGCAATCCGTCGGAATACAGGGCGCTCGCGAACGACAGCGACGCGAGCGGCGGATACCTTCACGCGCCGGAGCAGTTCGTCGCGCAGCTCATCAAGGGGCTCGACAACCAGACGTTCGTCCGCTCGCACGCCACCGTCATCCCGGTGACGAGTTCGGACTCGCTTGGCGCTCCCACACTCGACGCCGATCCGTCCGATCCGACGTGGACGACCGAGGTCGCGGAGATCAGCGAAGACAGCACGATGGCCTTCGGACACCGCGCCCTGAAGCCGGAACAGCTCTCGAAGCTCATCAAGGTTTCCATGAAATTGCTTCGGACGTCCGTGCTTCCTGTCGAAAGCATCGTCAGCGACCGGCTGGCGTACAAGTTCGGGATCGCGCAGGAAAACGCGTTCCTGAACGGCGACGGAGACGGCGAGCCGCTCGGGATCTTTACGGCGAGCAGCGACGGAGTCCCGACAAGCCGCGACGTATCGGCGGACAACACGTCCACCGCGCTCACCGCCGACGGGCTCATCAACGCGAAGTTCGCGCTGAAGGCGCAGTACCGCAACAAGTGCCGGTGGATCTTCCATCGGGACGCGATGAAGGCCATCTCGAAGCTGAAGGACGGCGAGGGCCAGTACATCTGGCGGGCGGGGCTCGTGATGGGCGAGCCGGACATGCTCCTCGGGTTCCCGGTGGACGAGAGCGAATACGTTCCCAACACCTTTACTTCCGGCCTCTACGTCGGCGCGCTCTGCAACTGGGAATACTACTGGATCGCCGATCTTCAGGGCGTCGAGATGCAGCGGCTCAACGAACTGTATGCCCGAAACTCGCAGATCGGATTCATCGGCAGGATGTACACGGACGGCCAGCCCGTTCTTTCCGAGGCGTTCGTCCGCGTCAAGCTCGGATAATGGGGTGATCCCGTGAATCTCAGCGAAAACTGCAAGGTCGTCCTGGCGAAGGCCGGTCAGGAAGCGGGAGTGTCGGCGGTCACGACCGACGTGATCGACATGGCGGGGTATCGGGAAATCGTCTTCGTTGGATCCATCGCGACGAAGAACGCCGGGAACTTTGCCAATCTCCAGGAAGACGACGTTGCCGTGGGGACGTCTCTCGCGGACCTGGCGGGAACTAAGATCGCTTCCAACGAGCAATATTTCAAGATCGGGCTCGTGAGGCCCAAAAAACGCTACGTCGCGCTGAAGATCACGCGCGGCTCGAGCACGGCGACGGGGGATGTCTGGGCGTTCCTCTTCAACGCGCGGAAGGCGCCGGTTGCGTCGGCGACCACGGCGCTGAAAGAGGAAACGCACACGTCGCCCGACGCGGGAACGGCATAAGGGAAGGGGCGATCGCATGAGCTACGAAACCAAGATCTACAAGAAGCAAGGCGGCGGCGAACTTGTCGTCGAGTCGGGCGGCAAGATCACCAAGGCGGGGACGCAGGCGGCGCACATCGCGGATCTGGCGAACGACGCGAACGGAACGGCCATAGCGACGACCGTCAACGCGATTCTCGCGGCGCTCGAGGGCGTGGGAATCGTCGCCTCGTCGTAGGACGCGGGGTGACGTTGCGATGAGGATACGGCTTTTGGCGCGCGCCGCGGGGCCGGACTTTCACGGGCAGTCGGGGGACGAACTGGATCTTCCGCTTCACGTCGCGGCCGAACTCGTGTCGGGCGGGTATGCGCTGGCGCTTGAAGCGCAGCGCCCCGCTCCGGCGGTCGAGACCGCCGCGCTCGATCCTGCGGCCGAGAAGTCCGTCCGTCCGAAACCGGCAAGGAAGAAATAGGGAGGCGAGGAGATGAAGCTGACGCTCGTCTCTCCTCCGGGCGTCGAGCCCGTGAGCGTTGCGGATGCGAAGCTCCATCTCCGGGTGGAGCACGCCCTGGACGACACGCTGATTGCGGGGTTGATCGGAGCGGCGCGGGAGTGGGCGGAAGCGTTCACCGGCAGGAAGCTGATCACGCAGACGTGGAGCGTATGGCTCCCCGCGTGGCCGCCGGCGCGCTTCCGCTTGCCGCTGTCTCCGGTGCAGTCCGTCACGTCGATCGTCTATACCCCTGTCGGCGGGGCCGAGACCACCGTTTCGTCCGACACGTACGCGCTCGCGCCGGACGAAACGCTCTGGCTCGCGCGGGGATCTGCGTGGCCGTCCGGGGAGCTTCTTCTTCCGGAAGGCGTGACGATCACGGTGAAGGCTGGGTACGGCGACGCTGGGACGAATGTGCCGAAGCGTTTCGTCCAAGCGATGCTTTTGACGATTGGCCATTGGTACGAACACCGAGAGGCTGTGAACATCGGAAGCAGCGTGAGCGAGATCCCGCTCGGGGCGGAAATGCTGCTGTGGCAGGAAAGGATCGTGCCGGTATGAGCATGAGGGCCGGGGATCTGAAGGAACGCGTCGAGATCCGGCGGAAAGAGAAGACTCCGGATGGAATGGGAGGTTTCGATGAGGTCGAGACCTCCCTTTTTTCGTGCTGGGCCTCGGTCGTCGTGCCGCGATCGAAGGAAGGAATCGTCTCGGGGCGCGATCTGGAACTCAGGACGCACGAAGTAACGGTCCGCTCGCCGAGGGATCCTGCGAAGGCTCCCGAAAAGGGCGACTGCGTTCTTTGGCGTGGACGTCGGTTGCGCGTCGCGCTCGTCCGGCCGTCGGTCGCAGGTGATGCGGCGACGCTCGACTGCGTGCTGGAGATCTAGCCGGCGGTTACTTTTGCCTTCTTGCTCCGCGCCACCACACGGCTGATGTTCAAACGCTCCATGATCCCGTCCTGAAGGATCTGGGAATAGTTCAGCGAAGCGCGTTTCGCTTCGCCGTCGAGCCACCCCGGCAGCGTGACCGTCCTGTTGACGGCCTTCGTTTCCATCCGTTCGCGGAATGAAGGCATCCAGGCATCGACGAGGAAAATCGCTTCTCCGGCATCGACCGCAATATCCGATATGGCGCTGGGCGCGGGGATGATGTCGCAGTCTTCTTCCATGCCGAAAAGATGAAGCGACATCGCTTCGGTTGCGTTGGACACGGCCTCGTCTTCGGTGTCGCCGGTGGTGGTGCAGCCGGGCAGATCGGGGAAAAGGACGTAATACCGACCGGTGGCGTCGTCGCGTCCCAGGGTTGCGGGATACCTGTATTTGTTGGGTCGTTCGTTCATGGCGATTTCTCCTTTCGGGGAGGCGGGGCTATAACAGCCCCGCCTGCTTCCATATCGATTCTAACGTTTTGATGGGGATGTCCTTGTCCGGGTGCTTGACGGTGATTTTCCCTTTCTTCGTCGGGTGTTTGAATTGATGGTGGCTGCCTTCGGTTTGAAAGAGTTCCCATCCGTTCGCTTTGATTATGGCGATGATCTCCGACGATGAATACCGTTTGTCCCGATTGATCTGCAAGCGTTTTTCCTTTTTCATCGCCCGGCCCCCTTCGAAACCAATAATAACACGTGTTAAAAGTATTTGTCAATCTGGAGGTTGCGAAAATGGACGTGCGCGTAAGCGGAGCCGATGACCTTGTGATGTCGCTGCGGAAAATCTCGGACGAGGATCTGCATAAAAAGGTCGGGCAGGCCATCGACGACGCGGCGGATGTGGTGCTCGAAGAGGCGAAACGGCGAGTGAAGTTCGTGACTGGCGCCTTGAGAGACAGCCTCAAGAAACGTGTCAGTCGCAAGAATCTGTCGGCCAAAATCGAGGCGGACTACCCGAAAGGCACCGGCCAATATGTCAGGACGAAAAAGGGCGAGGACCGGACGCGCGAGCATTACTACGCCTTCGCCGTCGAGTACGGAACTCAGCGGCATGAGGCGCAGCCGTTTTTGCACCCGGCCGCCGAAGCGAAAGAGGAGGAAGTGCTGGACATCGTGTATTTGGCGATCGAGAAGGCGATCGACGAATGAGCCTGATCGGTTTGCATCAGACGCTCTATTCGGCGCTGACCGGCGATGCTCTTCTTATGGAGCAGTGCAAGGGCGTCTACGACGTGCCGCCGGCCGACGCCGCGTCGCCGTATGTCGTCGTCGGCGATACGCATGCCGTCGAGGGGCGGCTGCTCGACAACAGCGAGGACAAGGTGTTCGTGAGGCTCCACATATGGAGCGATTACAAGGGGCGCAAGGAGATCCTCGAGGTGGCGGCTCTCGTCCGTGCGGCCCTTCCGGAAGCGTTTCTTTTCGAGGACCTCGAAGTGTTGCGGGACTCGGCGGATCCGCAGTGGTGGCACGGGATCATGACGCTGCGGACGTATGACAGATAAGGAGGGAAACGAATGGGAGCTTCGGCGGGATTCAAGGCCAAAGTGGAGATGAAAGTCGGCGGAACGCAAAGCCCGTTCACCGAACTCAAGGACGCGGATCTCAAGATCGACGGCAAGGAGATCGATGTCAGCACCATCGATTCGGAGTGGGGAAAGAGCATCAGCGGCCAGAAGAAATGGAGCATGACGCTGACGTGCTTCTACGATCCGTCGGATACGGTGCAAGCCGCCGCGATCGATGCCCTGATCGGAGGAACGGCCATAGAAATCTACTATTACCCGTTCGGGAAAGGGAGCGGGAACCTCGTATTCAGCGGAATCGGCCGCGTGCTGGGGACGAACGTCGCGGCGAAGACCGACGACGCCATCTCGTTGCCGCTTCAGATCGCCGGCAACGGTCCGCTCGCGAAAGGAACGGTGGCGCCGTAATGATCCGGATACAAGGACGGGATTTTGAATTCCACTTCTCGCCGCTCGCGGTCGCCGAGCTTGAAGAACGGCTCGACCTATCGCTCGGCGACCTGTACGCGCGCCTGCGGAGCGGGAAGGTTAGGATGCGCGATATGTTGACGATCATCTGGGCCGGATGTCTCGACGCGGCTCCGAATTTGCCGCTCGAGGCGGTGAGTATGGCGGTGGAAGCGGGCGAGCCGCTCCTCGGCAAGTACCGGGAAGCGGTCAAGGTCCTGACCGAAGATGCCTTTTCGATCCTGCGGATGCCGGAGGCTGAGGGGGAACAGGCAAAAAACTGACGGCGGGGGACCGACTGGCGCAATGGCGGGAACTCTTTCGCCTTGCCTTCGGTCCCCTGCGCTTGCGTCGCTCCGACCTGCGTGGAATGACGTTCGGGGAATTCGCGGACCTTATTGAAGGCTATCACTACCGTTCGCGGCTGGAGCTGGAGCGGGACGCCCGATTGGCGTGCTGGATCTGCAACGGAGCGGGGATGCGGAGCGAAGCGATTCACCCGCACGAGTTGATCGGGATCTGGGCGGACGGTCGGGCGTGGAGCAAGGAAGACCACAGAAAACACCTCGAAGACGAGCTTCGCAGGAGGAAGGGGGAGCGGAAATGGCGAGACGGAACACGCTGAAGATCGACGTCCTTGCCGACGTCACCAAGGCGGAAAAGGAGATCCTCCGATTCTCGGGGCATATTAAACGGTTCGGCAAAGAAGTATCGGATCTCGGTGTCGGACTGACGAAGATTTCCGCTCCCCTCGCAGCCATAGGAGGATTCGCGGCCAAGGCGGCGCTCGACATCGACGAGGCGCTCGACCGGATACAGGCCGGAACGGGCGCTACCGGAACGGCCATGGCCGGGCTCGAAGCCGACTTCAAGGCCGTGGCGTCGGCCGTACCGCAATCGTTCGACGAAACAGCCGGCGTGCTGTCGGATCTGAATACCCGGCTCGGAATCTCCGGACAGTTGCTTCAAGACGTGGCGATAAGCGCCATGGACGCATCGCGCCTGCTCGGATCGAACCTGACGGAAACCGTGACGCAATCTGCCCGCGCCATTCAGAACTGGGGCGTCCCCGCCGCGCAGGTACCGAAAACGCTCGATAAGCTCTTCGTCGCTTCGCAGCAGAGCGGCATCGGAATGGACAAGTTGTCCGCCCAGATGACGCAGTTCGGTCCGATTCTGCGGACGGCCGGCGTCGATCTCGATACGACGATCGCGCTGCTTTCCGGGTTCGAAAGGCAGGGCGTGAATACGGAAGCCGTCATGGCCGGACTCAAGACGTCGCTGGGGAAACTGGCGGCCTCCGGCGTCCCGACGGGGAACGCGTTGTCGCGTCTCATCGGGAGTATCCGCTCCGCGCAAACTCCGACGGAAGCGATGAAACGCGCGGTAGAACTCTTCGGGAAAAAAGCGGGGCCGGAACTCGCCGCAGCCATACGCGAAGGTCGGTTCGGCGTCGACGAGATGGCGAAGTCGCTTGCAACCGCGAGCGGCGCGATCCAAAAGACGGCGCAGGGTACCGACGGATTCTCGGAACAGTGGGCGCGAACGATGAACCAGGCCAAAGTTGCGCTTGAGCCGCTTGGGACATCGATACTTCGAGTCGCCGAGAAGCATCTTCCCAAACTGCAAAAGGCCCTCTCCGACGTCCGGATTGAGTTTGTCGACAACAAGGTCGAGATGGGGTTGTGGATAGTCGGCATCAGCTCAGGGACATTGGCCATCGGCGCCATGATCAATACTGTTGCATCGTTGATTCGAAATCTGCGATTGCTGATTGCGACTTCGAAAATGGCGTTGCCTCTGCTCATGGCATACGGGTTGTGGAACATGGACAAATCCGAACTTGCGATATCGAGCCTCGGCGAGCGGCAAGGGCTCGGACTCGACAAGGCGACACAAAAGAAGTGGGACGAATATCGGCGATCGGTCGAGCGGCAGCAAGATCTGCTCGATTCGTACGCGCCTCGAAATACTGTGGAACCCGAGGCATTCACGCCTGCAAAGAATAAGGGGAAAACGGGGAAATCCGGAGATAAAAGCAGCGGTGACGATCTGGATGCATTGCTCAAGGGAAAACCGGTCCTTGAGCAGTCTTTGGAGCGCATGTCCGATTCGATGAAATATCTGCATGTCGAAGGCAAGGGGTTTCTCGGCGCTCTCGACGAATGGCAGGCCAAGCTCAAGCCGCTTTCCGACGACTGGAAGCGTGTAGCGGATTTGCAAACGGAAATTCGGACCGCCGCGGCTAAACGTGTCGCCGACGAAACAGCGACGGCGATCAAGGCGAGCGAAACGGCGCGCGTTTACGACGAGCAGCTTCGGGCGTCGAAGGGAATTGAGGACTCGATATCCCGCGCGCAGGATCAGGCCGCCGCCATGGGGCGGTATTGGGATCAGGAAGCGTTCGGCAACAGGCTCGGATTGCTCCCCGATCCGGACTACATGAAGGAACTCGAAGCGCAGTTCGCGAAGCTCCAGGGGGAACTATCGGGCAAGGGAATCGACGCGTCGAATTGGTACAACTGGACCGACGAGATGAAGGCGCGGTTCGCGGAGCTTCAGGCCGTCGCCGTGCGCCTGGCGACCATCCGGATGGATTCTCTCGACGAGCAGCTCGGGAACGGAACGATTTCGACGGCGAAGTGGAAGGACGAAGTCGCGAAACTGCGGGCGGAGTACGAAAAGATCCCCGGCGTCGTCACCAAGGTGGACGAAAGACAGAAGGACGCGAAGAACACCTCGGACCAGTTCGGGATCTCCGCGAAGCTATGGGCGAACGACCTGTCCAAAGGCCTCGCCGACGCGATCGTCAACGCGGAGGACCTCGGAGACGCGCTCAGCGCCATTCTGAAGCAGCTCGCGTCATCCGCTCTGCAAAGCCTGTTCGGCAAGATCTTCGGCTCGATCTTCGGGGCCGCCGACGGAGCAGCGTTCTCCGGCGGACGTGTACTTGCGTATGCGAACGGCGGCATCGTTTCAAGCCCGACGATCTTCCCCATGGCTTCCGGAATGGGACTCATGGGGGAAGCCGGACCGGAGGCCATCATGCCGCTACGTCGCGGTGCGGACGGGCGGCTCGGGGTGGAAGGCGCCGGCGGCGGGACCACCGTCGTCAACCACTTCCATATCCAGGCGATCGACTCCCGGTCGTTCGCGGAGGTCTGCGCCCGGAACCCCCAGGCGATCGCGTCGGTGGTCGCGGGGAATTACCAGGGCAACGGCATGGTCCGCCGCGTCATAAAGGGGTCGTGATGTCATGGCTACGTTCACCTACACGCCGCTCTACGTCTGGGAATCGACCGCGAGCCATCGCGTTCTCGTCTCGGAGCTGGAGGGCGGCAAGGAGCAGCGGAAGTACAAGGGGAAGAGCCCGCGCGAATGGACGCTGTCCTTCCGGGC
>CAYVKE010000027.1:19052-20893 GCA_964451935.1 uncultured Synergistaceae bacterium
CGGGCGGCGTCGTCCGCGATTGCGTATATCGTCGCCTTTTTCGACGCCAGGAAGGGGAGTTTCGAGGCGTTCTCGTGGACGATTCCGGGGACGTCGACGACGGTCTCGGTCCGCTTCAAGGAGAGCGATCTCAAGGCGTCCTGGAACGGGCTGTCCACGGGCGAGATCGTCAACGTGACCTTCAGGGAGGTGTTGTGATGTCCCGAGGGTCGGAGGAATACGCGGAGGCCGCTGCGGCGCCGGAGATACAGACGGCATGGCTGGTTGCGATTCCGGCTCTGCCGGAGACCAACAACCCGACGGCGACGATCGAACTTTTCTTCACCGACTGGCCGGAACAGATCGTGTTCGACGGGGATACGTACCTTCCGAGCCCGATGCAGGTGCAGATGCCGAAGATCTCGAAGGACATGGAAAAATCCTCGGGCTCCATCGCGCTCTGCAACCTGACGAACGTGTTCACGGGGTACGCGAAGGCGTATCGCATCCGGGACACGCAGCTTGTCGTCATCCACGCGGTGAAGACCGAATCGGGCTGGGTCGGGACGACATCGTTCGTCGGGGTGATGGACGCGCCCACGATCACGGAAACTCAGATATCGGTGAACGTATCCAACGGCCGGAGCGTCGCGACGCTGATCCCCCGGCTGCTCTACTGGTCGAGGGATTTCCCTCACATCCCGTCTTCCAAAGACCCGCGGGAACTGGCGACGAAATGACGCTCGCGGATCTCGTGGGCATCCCCGGGAAGGTCGGCGGAAGGGACCGGAGCGGCATCGACTGCGTCGGCCTGGCGATCCTCGCGCAGAAGGTCCTGTGCGACAGGGATCTCGATTTCCGGCAATCGTACGACGAGTCGACCCAGTACGAACGCTCCGTCCTGATCCGGGACGAAGTGGAGCGCATCATGGAACGGACGACGGCCCCACGCATCGGAAGCGTGGGGCTGTTCTATTTCGAGAAGTGCTGGCACGTCGTGACGTTCACCGACGCGATGTATTTTCTTCACGTCTTCGAGGGACGGACGAGCCGGATATCCCGCCTGACGCCGGCATACAGACGATACCTGAAGGGGGTGTACGCATGGCCGGAGCGATAATCGGCGGACTGCTCGGAATGGCGTTCGGTTCGACAATGGCGGCCGGCGCGACACTCTGGGGCTTCACCGCTGGGACGATGTGGATGCTCGGCGCGTCCGTCGGGTCGCTGTTCGATCAGCCGTCGGTCGATTTCTCGACGTCCTCGCCGAACTACTCCTTTTCCGAGATCAGCAACACGAAATCCCAACTGCTGCCCATTCCCATCGTCTACGGACGCGTACGGATGGCCGGCAACATCTTCATGCAGCAGTTCTACGACGACAAGCGCCAGAAGATGGACATGTTCGTCGGCCTCGGGCGCGGCCCCATCAACCGGGTGGTGTCCGTCTACGCGAACGAACTCGTCCTCTACGGCGACGGGAGCGACACGCAGACCTATTGGACGCTCGTGGACGGCGAATGGGAAGAGGTTTCCTACGCCGAATATGTGGCCTTCGAAGGGACGAAGGAGATCCGGGACGAAGAAGGAAACCCCGTCACGGTGAACCTTCAGGAATGCTCCTGCGACATCCACCTCGGCGAGGCGACGCAGACGAAGGATTCGCGCGAACCCGCCGACTCCACGTACCCCGGCGTCGCGTATCTCGGGCTGACGCTCAAGGTCCAGGACGGCCTGACGGGGAATCCGACGATCACGACGGAACTCGAAGGGCGGAAGATCTGGACGCCTTCCGGGGTGCGCTACACGAACAATCCCGTCTGGTGCATCCGGGATCTGCTCACGAATACGGAATTCGGCGT
>CAYVKE010000027.1:20927-29458 GCA_964451935.1 uncultured Synergistaceae bacterium
GGGAGTCCCGGCCGACGCGATGAACCTCGATGCCGCCGAAGCGGCCGCGGCGTACTGCGACGCGCTCGTGGACGGCAAGCCGCGCTACGCACTCAACTACATCATCGACCAACAGCGCCCGGCGCCGGACATCCTGCGGGACATGTGCATGTGCTTCGACGGGTATTTCCGCGAGCGGGAGCAGATCGAGATCTGCGTCAACCGGCCCGTCGCGGCTCCGTCGAAGGCGATCGACGTCGCGACGTCCGCCGTAAAGGGGACGTTCTCCTGGCGGCAGAAATCGCGGGAGGAGACGTACAACAGGATCGTCCTGGAATGGGTCGACCCGGGAAACCATTACGAGCGGACGTCAAGCCCGTTCGAGAATGACGCGGACATTCTGGAGCGCGGCGTCTACGAGCGGAATCTCAGCCTGCTGGGCGTCACGGACGCGACGCAGGCGGCGCGTCTGGGCGAACAGGCGCTCAACTACGCGCAGAAGATCCACAACTTCTGTACGTTCGACGTCTCCGTGAAGGACTTCGACATCGAGGTCGGCGACGTCGTTTCGATCACCGAATCGGCGGTGACCGGCTGGACGAACAAGTGGTTCCACGTGCTCGACATCCAGGAGAACGCGGAGCGGGAAGAGGCGACGGTCACCTTCGTCGAATACGCGGCGGACGCGTACGTCGACACGCCCACGATCCCGATCGTCACGCCGGACAATCCGGAACCGACGCCGGCGGCGGATGACTACTCGAATCTCCTGCTGACCGACGTCGGGACGCAGCAGGAGGACGGAACGTACGTCCCCCGGATCAGGGTCCGGTTCACGCCGCCTTCCGGAAGCATGAAGGAACACGTCGTCAACTGGTGGCACGACGAGGAGTCGGTCCTTGAGAAGAAAGTGTCGCCGACCGTGACGGATGTCCTGATCTCCGAGGGGATCCGAACGGGCGTCACGCTCAACGTCCGCGTCTGGGGAACGGACGTGAACGGGAAGAAACGGACCGGCGTGATCGGGCAGATCGTCCCAGGGAAGGACGACGTCGCGCCGGGCGCGCCGACGAACCTGACGGCGACGGGGTGGTTCGGCAGCATAAAGCTGGAATGGATCAACCCGACGACGAACGAGGACGGAAGCCCCTGCACGGACCTCGCATTTATCGAAATCTGGGAGAACGACGAGGACATCCGCGACGGAGAGAACGGCGCCATATTGGTCGGGGAAGTCAACGCAACGAGCTTCGACAGGCATGTCGGTTCGTTTCAGGATCGCTGGTACTGGGTCCGGGCGGTCGATACCTCCGGCAACGTCTCGCAGTGGAACGCGGAGGCGGGAACGTATGCGGACTCGTTGCAGGAAAGCCACCAGGACTTCGTGGACTGGCTGCTTGAACACAGCGAATACCTCCGGGAGATCCAGGGGGACCTCAACACCCCGATAGAATCGATCATCGACTCGAATATCTTCGATACGTTGGGCGAATACCGCGAGGCGCAGTATGCGCTTCTGCAGCAGCGGGCGCAGGAGAAGGCGATCGAGGCGGCGCTCCAGTCGGAACTGGGCGGCTACAGCGACTTCAAGTGGACGCTCGCGACGATCAACGAGGAAAAAATCACGCGCGAGACCGAGGATGAGGCGCTGGCGTCGTGGATCAGGTCGGTTACCGCCATGATCGGCGATCCGTCGAACCCGGCGGAGGATACGGTGTATGCCGCCGTGCGCGAGGAAATGACCGCGCGGACGACGGCCGACGAAGCGCTGGCGAAGAACATCACGACGCTCGAGGCTATCATCGGCGATCCCTGGCATCCGACGGATGGGACGGTCTACGCGGCGATCCGCGCGGAGGAAACGGCCCGCGCCACGAGGGACGAGGCGCTGTCTCAGTCTATCAATACGCTTTCAGCCATCATCGGCGATCCGGTCAGCCCGACCGCCGGGACGATCTACGGCATCATCCGCAACGAGCAGACCGTCCGCGCCGCTGCGGACGAGGCGCTGGCGACGAGCGTCACCCAGCTCGCGGCAGGCATCGGGAACCCGGACGCGCCCGGTCCGGGGACCGTCTACGCGGCGATCAAGAACGAACAGGCCGCGCGGGCATCAGGAGATGCCGCCGTAGCGGCGAACGTCACGACGCTGCAAACGTCAGTAAACGGGAACACGAACAAGATCCAGCAGGCAATGACCAGCATCGACGGAATCAAAGGAAAGTATTCCCTGAAGATCGACACGAACGGGTACATCACCGGCTTCGAAATGATCGGCGGCGCGCGCGAAGGATCGATGATCCTGCACGTCGATAACCTGATGATCGGCCGACCGGGCAGCACGAAGGAATACCCGTTTGTTCTGGGGGTCTACAAGGGCAAGCAGCGAATTTCACTGTCGAACGCGTTCATCCAGGACGCCGCGATTGACAGCGCGAACATCAGGGAAGCCGCCGTCGAAACCCTGAAGATCGCCGGGAACGCCGTATCCGTCATGGCTGCGCAATCTCCGACGAACACGATCGAATGGACGACGGACGAGTACAAAACCGCCGCGTACGTGCAGCCCTCGCTGCTCGTCGGGTTCCCCGTGCTCATACAGTTTTCCTGCAATGTGCATGTCGGCGAGTGCACGGCCATGGTGCGGCTGCTTCGCAACGGCAGCGTCGTCAGCGGGCAGTCGGACATCACGATCGCGCAGTACGGCGATTCCGCGCGCTTCGGCGCCGTCTACAGCTACCAGGATCAGGCTCCTTCGACGGGAACGGTGCGGTACGAGATCCAGATGAAGAAATCAGGCGGCCTGTATCTCGCGCTGTACACGCGCTCGCTCTGGGCGCTCCATACGAAGAGGTGACGGTATGTACATCTGGACGGATTTCGACGAACGGGGCTGCCCGATAGCCGTGAACAAGAACAGCGTCGGCTATACGCCAGGGACGGATAGATGGGCGATCGGCGAGTACGATGCGTCGTTCTATATGACCGATGCGGGAGATGTCGTTCCGCGCCCGGCGATGGGGCCCTTCCTTGCGAAGATTTCCGGAGGCTTCAGGCTGGCCGAACTGCCGCAGCCCTGCAAGGTTACGGTGAACGGGCAGACGTGGGACGTTCCGGACGGGACGTTCGAGTACGCGACGCCGCTGTCCGGAACGCATGAAGTGATGGTGTCCGCATGGCCGCATCTCGACTGGCGGACGTCCGTGGAGCTTGAGGCGAAAACGGAAACGGAGGAGAGCCGGACGTCATCAGCGGCGAACGTCGGAGCGAAGCTCGGCCGGCTGTGGAGGTGGATGCGCGGTGCGAGTCGAATATAAGCCGACAGACGACGAGGTCCGCGCGCGTCGGAAGGAAGAGTATCTGAAGCGTTGGCCGATCGAGAAGCAGCTCGAGGCTCATTCCGAGGCGTCCATGGGACGGCCGGAGAAACTGCGGAAGATGAAGGAGGACTTCTCGGAAATCCGGGAGGTCCTCCCTTTTTTCCGGGAAGAGGAGGTGACGTAGGTGCCGGCGAACTGGTACAGGGACGGAACGGCTACGGCCGTACAGGGATCGACGTCCGTCGTCGGGACGGGGACGCTCTGGACGACACAGGCGAGGATGGGCGACCTGTTCGGCTTCCTGTCGAGCAACGGAGTCACGAAGCTGTACGAAGTGCAGAGCGTGACGGACAACACGCACCTGACGCTGGCCCTTGCGTTCGGGGACGCAAGCGTGACGTCCGGAGAGTACGCGATCATCAGGAACTTCAATACGACGATGACGGCGGAAACGAACGCCATGCTGCAATCGTTCATCCGGGAGTGGAAGCTCGCGTTGCAGCAGAACCTCAAAGGGGATCCCGGCAATCCGGGAGACGACGGCCTGAGCTTCCGCATGGGGTCGGGGGCGCCTTCCGTCTCGCTGGGAACGGACGGAGACGGGTATTTGGATTTTTCGACGTGGGACGTATATCGGCGGGAATCCGGCGCCTGGGTCGTACGGGGGAACGTCAAAGGCGCTCCCGGGAACGACGGCGTCGCCGGATCGAAGCTGTATCCCTCGACATCGAACCCGTCTTCGGGCGTCGGAATCGTCGGAGACGTGGCGATCAACACGACATCCGGAGACGTCTTCTCGCGGGCGTCGACCGGATGGACGCTCGTCGGGAACATCAAGGGACCGAAGGGCGAACCGGGGGATAAGGGGGATTCGGTAAAGGGAGATCCGGGAGACCAGGGAATCGCCGGATCGAAATGGCACTGGGGTTCCGGAACGCCGTCGCCGACGCTTGGAGTCGAGTCCGACAACTACCTGAACACAGCGACCGGAGACTGCTACCAGAAGACGTCCGGAACGTGGGTCTACAAGTCGAACCTGAAGGGGCCTCGGGGACTCCCGGGAGATGTCGGCCCCATCGGCGTGACGTGGCGCGGAGCCTATTCGGCGGAAACCGCATACATCGCGAACGACGGCGTGTCGAACGCGGGATGCTCGTACATCGCGCTGAAGGCGTCGACCGGCCAGACGCCGCCGCCCCCGACAGCCGGGGCGAACGAGTATTGGGGCTTCCTGTCGGTCAAAGGAGCCGACGGCGAAGGCGCCGGCGATATGACGAAGGCGGTATACGACCCGAACAACGACGGAAAGGTCCTCTCGGCGGAAGTGGCCGATAGGGCTCTCAACGCCGACGCCGCCGCGAGAGCGACGAACGCCGACCATGCGGACGGCGTGGCGTGGAGCGGCGTTTCCGGAAAGCCTGCCGCATTCACACCGGACGCTCACGCGCTGTCCGCGCATGGAGGTTCGACGCTCGAGGAGCTGAACGCGATCTTGACGGGCGGCAAACAGATCGCGAGCACGGATGAGGCTACCACCGACACGCTTGGACTCGTCAGACGTGCGACCGATGAGGAGTTCAAGCTCGGTGCGGATACGGAGCGCTACGCCTCAGTCGCGCAGATTCGGCAGATGCAGAATGGGTGGAAAAACCTCATCGTCAACGGAGGGTTTGATGTATGGCAGCGTGGGACTACCATTGCGGTTACGACAACGGCATACGTTGCTGATCGGTGGTTAGCCAATAATGCGACTGTTACCAGAGAGGCATTTACTGTTGGGCAGACTGAGGTGCCAGATAACCCAAAGTTCTTTTTGAGGCAAACGGTTTCAAATGCGACGTCTCAAATCGTCCATCGGATTGAAGGTGTAGAGAGATTTTCCGGCGAAACCGTAACTCTTTCGCTGTGGATTCGGTCTAGTACATCTTTAGGGGCTGTCGTCCCATCCGTTTCTCAAGTGTTTGGAACAGGCGGTAGTGATCCGGTATCTGCGACTATCGTAAGCGGTAACATCCCTGCATTATCTGCAAACACGTGGACCAAGGCTGTAGTCGTTATCAGTTTTCCAAGTATTGCTGGTAAGACGATCGGGACAGGAGATTATGTCCAAATACTTATCCGGCATGACGATTGCAGTGTTGGTGGGTCTGTGGACATCGCGCATGTCCAATTGGAGTTCGGCTCCTGCGCCACGCCATACGAACGGCGTCCGTATGGTCTGGAACTGGCACTGTGCCAGCGGTACTATCAAAAAATACTGTGCGGAGAAAATCAGATGTTATGCATTGGGCGAGTCAACACTGCGACGGCGGTAGGGTTTTCGCTGCCCACTCGCCAATCTATGCGTGCCGCACCAACAGTAATACAGTCGAATATGCGGGCCAACGAAGCGGCTATTTCGTCGATCATAACTTCGGCGTCATCGGTTGACCACGTGTATATCTATGCGTATGGTCTTTCCGCCAGCTTTACTGTTGGGGACGCTGTAAGCATTGGGGCGGTCGCTGGAACAACAGGCATTATTGAATTATCGGCCGAGCTATAGGAGGTGACGGTCGTGTACGGACTGATCGAGGGTGGCGTGATTCGTATTTCTGACCATGCTTTTATCCCGCTTGACGAGCGGAATTGCGATTACCGGTCGTTCCTTGCATGGGTTGCGGAGGGGAATGCGCCGGTTCCGGCGCAACCGGCGCCATGGTACGACCTTGTCGGCGAACAGTGGGTCGGCAATCTCGAACGAGCAAGGACCGCGAAAATTGCGGAACTCCGGCAGGCGGCGTATCTCGTGTCACAGGCGGGAATCGCGACGTCTCCGGGGCTGCGGATGAAATACGGCGAACAGGACTGCGTGCTCGTCGACGGAGTGGTGCGATACGCGGAACTGAAGGGCTTGTCGATCGTTCCGAAGCTCATAGAAGCCGACGGGACAATCCATACTAACGTAACGCTTGCCGACGGGCAGACGATCCGCTTGGAACAGTTCGAGGCCGCATACGCCGCCGACGAGAGGTTGAGGGCTCTCGCGGCGCAGGTCCAGGCCGCGACGTCCGTCGCCGAAGTCGAAGCTGTCGTGTGGTCGCAACCTTGACGGATTGAGGTTAAACCGGCAATTTTCTTGACAAATGAGTTGTCAAGAAAAAACACAGGAATGAATGGTTTTGTCAAGCAAGAGCGGCTTCCCCTCAAGGGAGCCGCTCTTTTCGTATGGGGAGATGGCGCCGTGACCGAATCGTTGAAGCCTTTCGTATCCGATGGGTGAAGCGGCGGAATGTCGATCGTCTGGAAGGCGATCACCGGGAGGCCGGAACCGTGGCGGTGGGCGTGCATCCGGCACGACAAGGCGTACTGGAGGGGAGGAGCCAGGAGGGATCGAAAGCAGGCGGACGTGACGCTTTTCCGAGACGTCCGGAGAACCGGACATCCGTACTGGGCCGCCGCTATGTATGTCGCCGTTCGTGTCGGCGGGTGGGCATGGTGGCCGTTCTCCTGGCGATGGGGATACGGATGGCCGTACGGGAGAGGATACAGGTGAGGGAGGGCTTCCGGAAGGGATCCCTCCCTCTTTTCATCGAGCGCCGGGAGGTGGTGGTGTGGATTCCCAGAAGATCGAACGCGACATCGAGGAGATCCGCGACAGCATCAAGGAGATATCGAAGGCCATGACGCAGCTGGCGCTTCACAGCCAGCGCCTCGATTCCCTGGAACGCAACGTGACCGATCTCAGGGGAGAGATCCGGACGTTCAGCGAGACGACGCGGCAGATCCGGGAAACGTGCATCGCCAGGGAGCATGTCTACGAACGCGGGAAGAAATTCCTCGAAGAGGAAGGGCAACGCGATCCGCAATCGTGGTGGGATTCGAAGGTGGCGGGTGCGGTGCGTGAAGGCGCGGCGATTCTCGCGGGTTGCCTGATCTCTGCGGCGGTAGCGATTTATCTCAAATAGGAGGAACGAAGGATGAACGACAAGCTCGAAAACAACGCGTCGATGGAAAAGGTAGGCTTCATTGCGAAGACGAGTCTCAAGGAGAACCTGCTCGACAGGGTGAAGGTTCTGTATTCCGACCTGGAATACGTGTGGGGCAACTGCAACAGTCTCTCCAAGTGGGACTCCTGGGAAGAGTTCCAGAGGAACCTCGATCTGCTCAAGGCGCTGTACCCGCGAGTCGCGGCCTGCGTGGAATACTGCGCGAACGAGATCAAGGAGGAAACGCGTCTGCTCTGCACGAGCGCGGAGAAGAAAGCGGCGGCCAAACAGTTCATCGACGACATGGTCAAGTTGAGCGGGGTCGGGGAATTCGTCAGCGACCTCTTCATCGACTGGGGCGTGGATGCGGCCGTCGCCGCGCTCAATGCGAAATTCGGCAAGGACTGGGGCGTGACGACTCCGAACGCGGTGGCGCAGCGCGCCGCGGCGGTTCTCTCCACGCCCCGCGCGGTGACGGAGCGGGACGGCCGTTAATGGACCGGATCACGCCGAGGGCGATTTTCGACGCCGTTCTCCGGCTGAAGCTCGCCCTCAATCCGCTCGTCCTCGCGGCGCAGACGTACCACGAGACGGGGAACTACCAGCACTGCTGCGGGAAGGGAAATTCCAACCTGGCAGGAATCAAGTCGACACGTGCGTGGATGGATGGGACGATCCCGTGGAGCACGAAGCGTGAAATCCTGCTGCCGACGCAGGAGTATGACCGAGTCACCGCGAAATACATCACGATTCAAGCCGCCTTCCGGTGGTACGGAGAGGACTACGAGCTTTGTTTGAAGGACATCGAGCGGATCATTACGACAAAGCCGTGGTTCGCGGACTCGGCGAGAAACAACGATTGCTGCTGGGCGTATCTCGCCGGGCTGATCGCCCGGTGGACGCCGGGACCGAACGCGAAGATCCTCGAGCCCGGCTGGGCGACGGGGCACCGGTATTTCGACGCGGTGGCCAAGCTCATGGTGCAGTTCGCGCCGGAGCTGCTGGGGGAGAAATGGCGTGAGAGGCTGACGATCGCGCTGGCGCTCGCGGAGTCGCGGGAAGCGCTGAGCGAAGATCAGGCGAGAGTGATCAAAGACCTGCTTATGCCGAAGTCGGCATAACGAAAGAGGCCCGCCGAAATGACGGGCCTCTTCATATCACTTTCGTGCTTTAGAACACTGCATAACTGCTATCTGTTACGTCGGTCAAAAACATGTGGCCCGGCGCGTGCGTGATCGCAAAGGGCGGCTTGCAGTCCATGAGC
>CAYVKE010000028.1:0-29097 GCA_964451935.1 uncultured Synergistaceae bacterium
TCGCGGTCGAGACGCTCGGGGATCACTACTCCGGGGTCTTTCTGCGCGCCGGGATCGAGGCGCTTCCGTCGCAGGACTATTCGCAGGAGATCGAGCGGCTGAAGGCGGAGAAAAAGCTCCAGGAGGCCTTCGACCTCGCGGACTACGCGTGCCGTCAGGAAGGCATGCCGGGGCGGGAGCGCGCTTGCGCGCTCCGCCGGGAACTCGACGAAGAGCTGAACACCTTCTGGGGGACGATGGGGCGGAGCGTCCGGGGCTTTCTCACGGGCGAGGGAACCACCGTCGCGGAGGTTTCGGGAGCCGTCGCGTCCGACATGCTGCTCTACGGCGACCTGCGCGACCTGACGAAGCAGGGCTTCCGGATGTGGGCCGGAGAGGACGCGGACCCGGTCGTTGCGGCGCTTGCGGGGTTCGGGCTCGCGACGGAGCTTGTGGATGTCGTCGACTGGGTTCCGGCCGTCCTCAAAGCCTTCCGCAAACTGGGCGCGCTTTCGTCGCGGTTCGTCGACTTCCTCACGGGCGTCGGCCGGCGCGTCGCCAAAACCGGGCGCATGGACGACGCCGCGAAGGCCGTCGTCAATCAGATCGGCGCGGTCGCGGGGAAGGACGGTCTGGGCGTCGCGCGAACGGCCGCGATCCTGAAGAACGTGGACACCGGCGAGGAGCTTGCGACGCTCGCCAAAGCCGCCGCCCGCGCTCCCGATGCGGCCTACGTTCTGGTGCGCAGCGGCGGAAAGCAGGGGCTTGACGTCCTGAAGACGGTCGACGAGTGTTCCGCCGGAGCGGATGTCCTGAAGCTCGCGGCCGGCAAGGGCCCGGAGGGCGTCCGGCGGCTCGGCGCGCTTCGCGCGGGAGGCGAATACCGGCGGCTCGTCGTCGTCTCGCGGTACACGTCGCGAATCATCAAGGACCTCCGCTTCGGCCGGGTGTCCGGCTGGATCAGGGGCGTCATGACCTCCCTGCCGGGCGCCGTCTGGGGCGTCTGGGCCGCGCTGCTCGGCAGCTTCTGGGTCCTCTCGGCCCGGGGCGTCGCGCTGGCGCGATGGGCGGGGCGCAAGCTGCGGCCGGACCGGATGACGTTCATGACCCGGCGTCGCCTCCACTGATCCGTCAGATCCGAAAGGAGCCGGGAAATGCCGGAAAGGAACCGTCTCCGCAGCGCGGAGAAGTACGTTATCCTGATCGCCGATGACGACGAGATCAACATTCGCCTTCTCTCGCGCCACCTCGGGGGAATGGGGGAGATCGTCGCGTGCGCGGACGGCGCGGCGGCCGTGGAGCGGACGATCGCGCTGCTTCCGGACATCCTCCTTCTCGACGTGAACATGCCCGTGATGGACGGCTACGAGGCGTGCCGGAAGCTGAAGGCTGTTCCCGCGACGCGGGGCATCCCCGTCATCTTCATCACGGGCAGGGACGACGAGAACGCCGAGACGGAAGCGTTTTCCGCAGGCGCCGTCGATTTCGTCTCCAAGCCCTTCAGACCGGCGGTCATCCGCGCGCGCACGGAGGCCCACCTCGAACTCAAGAGCCTGCGGGACTCCCTCGAAAACCAGGTCCGGGAACGGACGCGCGAGCTGCAGGAGACGCAGAAGGAGATCCTCCGCAGGCTCGCGATGGCTGCGGAGTACAGGGATCCCGACGCGAAGGCGCACATCAACCGGATCCGCGGAATCACGACCCTCATGTGCGAGTCGCTGGGGATGGACGAACGCGACGTTGCGGAAACCGCTGTCGCGAGCGTCCTGCACGACGTCGGCAAGATCGGCGTTCCCGACAGCATCCTGCTGAAACCCGCGCGCCTGACGCCCGAGGAGTTCGAGATCATGAAGCGCCACACGACCATCGGCGCGGAGCTTCTGGATCACCTCGCCCCGCCGGTCTTCCGCAAGGCGCTCCGAATC
The DNA here is from genome assembly GCA_964451935.1 of uncultured Synergistaceae bacterium. Lineage (GTDB taxonomy): Bacteria > Synergistota > Synergistia > Synergistales > Aminobacteriaceae > CALFXN01. The sequence continues at coordinate 1,905 of CAYVKE010000028.1, forward strand.
GCGCTCGCGCACCACGAAAAGTGGAACGGAACGGGATATCCGAACGGCCTCGCCGGGACGGACATCCCGCTGTGCGGGCGGATCGTCGCCCTCTGCGACGTCTTCGACGCGCTCACCTCGGACCGTCCCTACAAGAAGGCGTGGACGCCGGACGAGGCGTTCGCCGAGATCGCGCGAGGGAAGGGGAGTCATTTCGATCCGGATCTGACCGACCTGTTCCTGTCGCTCCGGGAAGCCGTCCTGGAGATCTGTCGGGAGCGCGACGATCCCGGGACCGACCCGTTCGTCATCTGAACACGCAACCGATCCATCGGGGAGGCGACCTGAATGTCCGTTCCGGCCGGGAGAACCAAGCGCCTGAGGCTATTTGCGGGATTTCTGTTCGCGTGCGCCGCGTGCTGCGCGGGCGCGCTTCCGTCATTCGCGACGGAGGTCTTCGTCGTCGCGAGCTACCACAGGGAAGACCTCTGCGGCCGCCCACAACAGGAGGCCGCCGTCGAGGCGATCCGGCAGAGCGACATCCCGGACGTCGCTTTCCGGGAATACTTCCTCGACTCGCGACGCCGCGACGCGAAGGATGTCGACAGGGAGGCCGAACGGATCGTCGCGGATATCGACGCGCGAAAGCCGGCGCTGGTGCTGACCGTCGACGACGCGGCCTTCGCGAGACTGTACGGGGAGGCGCTGCGCCGGCCGTCGATGTTCCTCGTCTTCTCGGGACTGAACCGCCCCGTCCGGGAGTATGACGCCGCGATCCCCTTCCTCGATGACAAGGGGCTTCCTTCGAAAAACATCACCGGCGTTTTCGAGCCGTTCTTCATAAAGGAGCAGTTCGAGATGCTGGAAGTCCTCCTGCGTCGTCCGGTCATGCGGGTCGCCGTCCTCCACTCCGTCGATCCGGTCGGAATGATCGTCCGGCGGCAGGTCGAAGCCGAGCTTTCCGACACCCCGTTCCGGAACCGGGTCTCCTTCTGCGCCGCGGAGGACGAAGCGGGCGCGCTTCGGTGCGCCGAGAGCATCGGAAGCGATCCGGGGATCGACGCGTGGATTCCCGCGATCCTGACCGTCCAAGCCTCCGGCGGGAGCGGACGCCTCACGCTGCCCGACCTCGCGAAGCCGATGATGTCCCGGATCCGGAAGCCGGACCTGACCCTCAACGTCTCGTTCACGGAACTGGGGTTCTACGGCGGCGTCAGCGTGGACTTCCGGCGGATGGGCTTTCAGGCCGGAATCATGGCCGCAAAGCTCCTGAAGGGGCACCCCATCCGGGAGATCCCCGTCGAAAACGCCCGGAAGACCCTGATGGCCGTCAACAGAAGCCGTCTGCGCGAATTGGGAATCCCGCTCCCCGGCGAATTTTCGGGGATCGTCGACATCTTCGTGAAATGAGCCCGCGGCCTCCCATCCGCCGCTGCGCGCCATGACGGAGACCGCCTGCGGCTTCGCCTCTCTCGTCGCGTCCGGGCATCTTTTCGCGCTGTGCGTTCTCGTCGCGCTTTTTTCCGGGGAACGGACCTCCGCCCGCGGCGAGCGGGTTCCGCGCGTTCCGTTCTGCATCTTCACCGCCGGATGGTGCGTCGTTCTCGCGGTTCGGGCGTTCGATCTTCCGGGAACGGCCGCGGCGTGGGCGTACATCGCCGGAATGCTGCCGGCGGCCGGAGGCGCCTTTCTCCTCGCGGCCGCCTCCGAAGGGCGAAGCGTGAAGATGTCCCGCGCCTTTTCCCGTGCGTTCGTCCTGCTCTTCGCGGGGGAGGCGGCGGCCCTCGTGCTGCCGCGGTTCGTCGCGGTTCCGGCGTGTATTTTCCTGCTCGCGGCCTTCGCGGGCATCGCGCTCCTGACGCATCGGGCGTTCGCGGACGGGTGGTTTCCGGCGAACGTCCGGAGCGCCCTGGCGGCCGGTCTGATCGCCTACGCGGTTCTTTCCGTTCCCGCCGGAATGGGGCTGCTCCGCATCGAGACAGAGTATCGCGACACGATGCTCCGCGAGGGGTACACGCGCCTGGAAGCCGTGAAGAGCCGCTTCCTCATGTTCGAGATGATGGGCTCGGCGCTTGCGAAGACCGTCGCGTCGGACCCCGCGCTTTCCACCGCCTCCGCTGACCGGGCGGTTCCCCTCGATCTGCGGCTCCGCATCCTGAACCGCAGGATGGGATCGGACCTTCTCATCCTCCTCGACCCGCAGGGAAACGTCATCTCGACGTCGGAGCCGGCCCTCATGGGAATGAATTTCGCCTTCCGGTCCTACTTCCGGGACGCCGTCGAGGGACGGAGCGGACTTTTGTACGCGAAGGGGAGTGTGACGGCTGCGGAGGGGGCGTTCTTTTCCCGCCCTCTGCCCGACGCACAGGGGAATATCATCGCCGTGGCCGTCGTCAAAATGAACCTCCTTCCGATCTTCGGCGACCTCATCCGCACCGACGGGATTGTCATGCATCACCGGGGCGAGATCTTTCTGGGGCCGGAAGGCTTCAATTCGGGAAGGCTCGAACGGACGGAACGGGAGCGCGCGTCCGGAGGATTCCTTTCGTACGGGACCGTCGGAAAGAACGCGGTCTACGCCCCGGACGGCCGTCGGATGATGACCGTCTCGGCGCCCCTTCCGGGAGGGTACTGGGAGCTGACGAAATTGCTTCCGCAGGAACCCGTCGTCCGATACCGGAGAGTTCTCTTCGCCTTCTACGCCCTTCTCTCCGTTCTCGCCCTCGTCCTTCTCCTCCGGTACGCGCAGACGAGCCGGCTCATCGCCGAACTCAAACACGAAGTCGAAGAACGCGAGGCCGCCGAACGGGCGGAACGCGCCGCGCGGGCAAAGCTCGAACGCATGAACCGGCTGCTTTCGGAGGAACGGAACCGGGCGCAGGAGCTTGCAAAGCTCGCCGAGGAGGCGAATGTCGCCAAGAGCGGGTTCCTCGCGAACATGAGCCACGAGATCCGGACGCCGCTGAACGCGGTCCTCGGAATGATCGGGCTTCTTCTCGACACGGACCTCGACGGGCGCCAGCGCTCCTACGCGGAAATCGTGCGAAACAGCGGCGACGCGCTTCTCGGACTGATCAGCGACATCCTCGATTTCTCGAAGATCGAGGCGGACCGCATGGAACTCGAACAGGTCGACTTCAACCTGCGCGAACTCATCGCGAGCACCGTCGAAATGTTCGCCCACAGGGCGGAGGAGAAGAAGCTGCGCTTTCGCTCCGTCGTCGAACGGGACGTTCCGGCGCACGTCAACGGAGATCCCGGACGTCTCCGGCAGATCCTCGTCAACCTGATCGGGAACGCGCTGAAGTTCACCTCCGCGGGAGAGGTGCGGCTCAACGTCGCGTCGGGCCCGGGCATCCTGCGCTTCGAGGTCCGCGACACAGGCATCGGCATTTCGAAAGAGCGAATCGGCGCGATCTTCAGCGCCTTCGAACAGGTCGACGCCTCGACGACCCGCCGCTTCGGCGGCACGGGCCTGGGGCTGACGATCAGCAAGCGGCTCGTGGAACTCATGGGCGGCGAGATCGGCGTCGAGAGCGCCGTCGGGGTCGGCTCCGTCTTCCGCTTCTCCGTCCCGTTCCTGCCCGCGTCGAATGAGGGCGTTTCGGAATGGGACAGCGCCGAAAGCGCGCGCGGGAAACCGGCGCTCCCCGATGACGGTCCTTCGATGGTTGCGGAAAAGCCACATGACTCCGGGGCGAGGATTCTGCTGGTCGAGGACAACCCCGTGAACCGAAGAGTCGTCATCGAGATGCTGGCCCGGGCCGGATTCCGAGCCGAAACGGCCGAAAACGGCGAGGAGGCGCTTCGCGCCCTCGCTTCCGCGCGCTACGACCTCGTTCTCATGGATATCCAGATGCCGCTCATGGACGGATTCGAGGCGACGCGGCGCATCCGGGAGCGCGAGGGCGCAAGCGGCGAGCCCCGGACGCCGGTCATCGCGATGACGGCGCACGCGCTTGCGGGCTACCGCGAGAAATGCCTTTCGGCCGGAATGGACGACTACATCACGAAACCCGTCTCCCGAAACGAGCTGGAGGCCGTCCTGCGACGCACGCTGAACGGAAACGGTACTCCGGAAGTTCCGGGAGGGGAAACCCCCGGCTCGTCGACGGAGCGGCCTTCTTCGGACGGGGGCGCTGCCTTGGGAAACGGATTCCTGACGGACGATCCGCCCCTTTTCGACGAAGCGGACGGGCTGATGCGGGCCGGCGGGGATCGCGCATTTCTGGCGGAGCTTCTGACGCTGTTCGCCGATTCGCACGAGCCCTGCGCGGCGCGCCTTCGAGAACTGGCCGCGACGGGCGACCGCGCGGGAGGGATCGATATCGCCCACTCCCTGAAAGGGGTTTCCGGCAACGTCGGCCTCCGGCGCCTCAGCGAAGCGGCGCGCCGGACCGAAGCGATGCTTCGGGGCTGCGACGACCCGGAGACGGCGATGCTCGCGCTCGCGGACCTCACCCTGGAGACGACGGCGTTCGCGCGATCGAAGGGCGCGGAGATGGCGGGAACGCGGAAATGACGACAACCGCCCGTTGCGCAATGGTATAATTGCGCGAAGGAAAGAGGTGATGGAACATGACACTCTCCATCGGAAGCACCATGCGTGTTCTATCGGCCCAGCAGGCGTACAGCGTCACGTCACGGAACGACAAAACCGCGGAAGACGACGCGTATTCGGGCGTCCGCAACGTCGCGAAGGCTGGCGGCGACCTTTTCACGCGGGACATCGACGCCGTTCTCGACGAAGTCGGCAAGGTCGAATCAGGGGAATCGGGCGACCGCAAGCAGCTCGCGAAGCTCCTGAACAAAGCAGCGGACAACTCGCAGGCGGGAGTGTACTCCAATCCGCTGGTTTCGAACGCGATGTCGTGGATGTCGCCGCCCGGCGCGATGCTGGATATGTACGTCTGAGCGACTGCATGGATCCCCGGGGCGTGTTGCGCCCGGGGATTTTCCTTTCTCCACGGCTCCGCCCGTTTCGAGGTGATGCGATGGCGTGACGATCCCAGAGCGGCCGAACGGGAGGGAACGCCGGAGACAACCGGCGCGTTCCCACGGATGAACCCCTGACGGTTTTCGATCATGAGGAGGGAAAGCATGCGACGTATTCGCGTTCTCGCGGTGGCGGCGTGTGTTCTCGCGCTGATCGTCTCCCCGGTTTTCGCCGGGGAAGTCGGAAAGATGTCCCCCGCCAAGGAAGCCGCCTTCAAATGGCTCGACGGACACGCAAAGGTCGGCGTCGATGTCGCGACGTATATCTGGAACAATCCGGAGCTTGGCCTGGGCGAGCATAAGTCCTCGGCTGCGCTCCAGGAACTGATGAAGGCCGCCGGCTTCAAGGTCGAAACCGGCGTCGCCGGCATGAAGACGGCGTTCGTCGCGACGTTCGGCGAAGGGAAGCCGGTTCTCGGCATCCACGCGGAGTTCGACGCGCTGCCGGGCATCTCGCAGGTCGCGGGGATGGCGACGCCGAAGGCGGTCGTCGAAGCCTGCCCCGGACACGGATGCGGGCACAACGTCTTCGGAACGTACAGCTGCATGGCCGCCATCGCGGTCAAGAACGCGATGGAGACGGCCGGGGTCAAGGGAACGATCAAACTCTACGGAACCCCCTCGGAAGAAACCCTCGTCGGCAAGGCCTTCTTCGTCAAGGAAGGGATTTACAAGGATGCGGATGCGGTGCTCTCCTGGCACCCCGGAACGGAAAACTCCGTGTCGTACGCCTCGTCGCTCGCGATGGACAACTTCAAGGTCCGCTTCCACGGCAAGGCGTCGCACGCGTCGTCGGCTCCGTGGGCCGGGCGCAGCGCGCTCGACGCGGTCGAACTCATGAACATCGGGATGAACTACATGCGCGAGCACGTGCGTCCCGAGTCGCGCATCATGTACTCGATTCCGGACGGCGGGAAGGCCCCCAACGTGGTGCCGCCGTACGCCGAAGTCTGGTACTTCATCCGGTCGCCGCAGTACAAGGGCGTCGAAGAGATCGTGAAGTGGGCGAAGAAGGTCGCCGAAGGCGCCGCGCTGATGACGGAGACGAAGATGGAGTTCGTCCCGATCGTCGGCGTCTGGCAATACCTTCCGAACCAGGTGCTCGCGAAGGTCGGCTACGCGAACGCGACGCTTGTGGGCGTCCCGCCGTTCACGGACGAGGACGAGAAGATCGCGGAACCCTTCTCGAAGAGCCTGAAGGTCGAAAAGGGGCCGTTCCTCTCCCGTGGGTTTGAAAAATTCGACTACGACAAGCCCTTCGTCTGGTCGACGGGCGGCGGCTCGATCGACGAGGCGAACACGAGCTGGGTCGTCCCGATGGTGCGTTTCGGCGCGGCGACGCTGGCGGCCGGAACGCCGGGGCACTCCTGGCAGTCCGTCGCGCAGAACATCCTGCCGCCCGCGTTCAAGGGCGGCCTGACCGTCGCGAAGTACATGGCCGCGACCGCGCTCGACCTGTACGCGGACCCGAAGATCCTCGAGGACGCGAAGGCGGAGCTGAAGGCCTCGAACGAGAAGCACGGCCCGTTCGTCGATCCCGTGAAGGACGTCCCGCTGCCGACCTTCCAGCTCATGCACAATGTTCAGGAGAGCCAGGTGCCCGTCCAGACGAAGGACATGCCCCTGCCCGACCTGTCGGCGCTGAAGAAGTAGCCGTTCCCGTTTTTCCGGGATACGAAAAAGGGCCGGAGGCGCGCGTCGCCTCCGGCCCTTTGCGTCGGGACCATGTCGCCGCCGTCATGGAGTTCGACGCGGCATTCTTCCGGCGCGTATTTTCAAATTTATGATTTTATTGTGGTCAAATCGTATGTTTCAGAAATATGCTTTGACATATTTTCATATGCCTTTTTAGAATCTCTAGCTTTTATGCTTTCATATATTTGTTTGTGTTCAAGTTTAAATTTTTGAAGCATTTCTTTTGGCCATTTCTTATAATAATTTCTTTCAAGCATTAATTCATTGCGAATAGAGTTCAATAATTTTAGCAATATAATATTCCCCGATATTTCGGCGATAACGTTATGAAAATCCGCCGCGGCGTTCAGATCCGCCAACGGCGCAGCGAAATCCCTTTCGATCGCCTCTTCGAGCCGCGCGATATCGTCATCGGTCGCGCGCTCCGCCGCCCATGCCGCCAGCTGGGTTTCGATCAGAAGGCGGACTTCGACGAGGTCCTTCATCGAGGGATCCTGCGTCATAAGCCGGACCATCTCGTTATTCGCAAGCACCGAAAGCGCCTTCGCGGAAACGAACGTCCCCTGCCCGGGCGCGGCCTCCACGACACCGATGAGCGACAGCGCCTTCATGACCTCCCGGATGCAGTTCCGGCTCACCTGGAACTTTTCCGCCAGCTCGAATTCTCCGGGAAAACGATCTCCCGGCTTCCAGACGCCGCTCTCTATCTCGGTGACGACCTGTTCCATGATGTCTTCATGGAGCGTCGCCCGTTTCGCCGGTTGCATCAAAGGGTATCTCTCCTCGTCTGTTGTGGGATGCGGGACACGATGTATATTTTGAAGAAACACGTTTCATCTCATTTGACAGATGCGTCGTTCCGTGCTAGTTTTCCCAAGAAGGCCATATGTTCAATAATAGCACAAGAGATAGCTGCGACGTAAAGAAGGAGGGATACGATGATCGTTCCGCAAAGGATTCACACCCCCGAACACGCCGTCATCCGGACCGGAAAATGGCTTCCGGCGGATGTGCGGCCCGGGTGCAGGGACATGCGGCGATACGGGTTTGGGTGCAGGATGGCGCGTGTGATTCAGGGAGTCATGTCCCGGCATACGGATTCCTTCACGTGATCGCCCTCCGCGATTCGCGCACAGTCTGCGCGCGATGGCCGGACGGGAAAGGGCGGGATGTTCCGTGCCTGAACGAACGTTCCTTTCGAGGCTGCGATCATGGATCGACACGATACAAAGCGGCATTCTCATATTTCTTCTGACGGCCGTCTCGTTTCTGGTTTTCATCCAGGTTCTCCTGCGTTATGTGTTCCGCGCCCCGCTTATGGGCATTGAGGAACTCCTGTTCTTTCCGACCGCATGGCTCTATTTCATCGGCGGCGTCCACGCTTCCTTCGAAAAGAGCCAGATCTACGCGCGGGTTCTCGAAATTCTCTTCAGGAAAAAGCGCACCATCTACGCCGTTCGGGCCGTCGCCTCTTCGATCACCATCTTCATCCTCGCGTGGCTGACATACTGGGGGTATGACTACCTGAAATACGCCCTTCGTGTCCAGAAAGAGAGTTCCACGCTGTACATTCCCATGATCTACGCGGAAAGCATCGTGTTCATCAGCCTCGCCATGATGTTCCTCTACACGGTGGTCGAGCTGTGTGACAACCTGAATATCGCCCGTCAGGCGGAGGATGAAGAGATCGCCCTCGCCGACAAGCAGATCTAGGAGGCGTGCGCCGTGATAACATCAGTGAGCATCGCGCTCTTCATCCTCGTCGCGTTGATGTCCGTCGGCGTGGCGCTGCCCTTCTGCTTCGGCGGAGCGCTGTTCTACATGACCGTAGCGGGCAGCATCACCATGAAGGGCATGATGATGTGGGGGCTGCAGCAGATTCTGAGCCCCGTCCTCTTGTGCGTTCCCCTCTTCATTTTCGCGGGGAGCCTGATGAGCGAAAGCGGCATCGCGTTGCACCTTCTCCGCTGGGTGGATGTCTTCGTCGGGAGCATCCGGGGCGGTCTGGGCTGCGTGGCCGCCGTCACCTGCGCCATCATCGGCGCCATTTCCGGCAGCGGCTTCACCGGCGTCGCGGCGACGGGCCCCATCCTGATCCCCCGAATGACGGAACTCGGCTATCCCAGAGGATACGCGACCGCCCTCGTCACGGATTCGTCCATCCTCGGGCTGCTCATTCCGCCGAGCGTCACGATGATCGTGTTCGGATGGGTCACCGAGACGTCCATCCTCGCATGCTTCCTCTCGACATTGATCCCCGGCGTCGTCGTCACCATTCTCTTTTCGGCGATCAACCTCATCTGGGCCAGACGTTTCCCCCTCATTCTCGAACCCAAGCTCCCCCTGGACGAGAAATTCAGGCAATTCACATCCCGGACATGGATGGCTCTTCCGGCGCTTTTCATGCCGATTCTCATTCTCGGCGGAATTTACGGCGGCATCATGACCCCCACCGAAGCTGCGGCGACGGCGGTCGTGTACTCCATCCCCGTGGGATTCTTCGTGTACAGGGGATTGACCGTCAAAAGCTTCTGCAAGGTCGCCAAGGATTCGGCCGTGTCCGTCGGCGCAATCATGGTCATGATCATGTTCAGCCTCATGCTGAGCCAGACATTCGTCCTTCTCAAGGTCCCGCAGGCCATCGTGAAGGTGATCTTTTCGATCACCCGGGACCGGACGGTGATCCTCATCCTCATCAACTTTCTCCTGTTTTTCATCGGCATGATCGTCAACGACCTGACGGGCATCATCCTGACGGCGCCGCTTCTCCTGCCGCTGGTCCAGGCCATCGGAGTCAGCCCGATTCACTTTGCGGCCATCGTCGGCGTCAACCTCGCCATGGGCGGCGTGACGCCTCCGTACGCCAGCATCCTCTACCTCGGCATGCGGATCGGCAAGGTGGATTTCATGGAGATCATCTCGCCCGCAATGATCCTTATCCTCCTCGGCTATATTCCGGTGGTGTTCCTCACGACCTTCTGGCCGGACATAGCCCTCTGGCTCCCCAGAATCATGGGGTACGTGTAGCGGGCGCGCTTTCGCCGGCTCTTTTTCGGGACCTTTTCGCCCTGGGGCGTGAAGGATAGATACACCATATCGAAGGGGGTTTGGGGTTATGAAGAAAGGAATCGGTTTGTTGATGCTCCTGAGTCTTCTCGTTGCGGCAGGAACGGCGTTTGCGGCGGACAAGACCTATACGTGGAAGATCTCCCACATCCGTCCCGCGGATACGGCCATCGACAAGGATGTCAAATGGTTCGCCGAAAAACTCAACAAGGAATCGAACGGACGCATCACGATCGATGTGTTCAACGCCGGGCAGCTGGGCGACTACACGGTCGTTCAGGAGAGGATCAGCGTCGGGGCGATCGACATGGCCATACAGCCGGTCGGAACCACGGCGGACAAGCGCCTTCAGATCCTCAACTTCCCCTACCTCGTCAAGGACTGGGACGGAGTGAAGAAAAACTACACGACGGGCTCGCCCCTGATGAAGACCGCGGCGGATTTGTTCGCGAAACAGAATATCAAGCTCATCGCCGTATGGCCGGTGTATTTCGGCGGAATCGCCCTGGTGAAAAATCCCGAAAAGCCCGGGGACCCCAATGTAGCGAAGAACATGAAGGTCCGGATTCCCACGCAGAAGTCCTTTGAACTTCTCGCCGGATCGTTCGGGTACCAGGCCACGCCGTTGCCCTTCGCCGAAACGTTTACGGCGATCCAGACCGGGATCGTCGACGGGGCGTTCGGCGCCGGAGCGGAAGGATACTATGCGAACTTCCGCGACATCATCAAGTATTACGTCCCGGCCAACACGCATTTCGAGCAGTGGTATTTCCTCATGAGCATGGAGCTGTGGGAGTCTCTCTCGAAGGAAGACCAGACGCTCGTCCAGAAGATCGCCAAGGAGATGGAAGACAGGCGCGTGAGCGTCGCCGAAGCCGACCAGAAGGCCAACGAACAGAAGATGCGGGACTATAAGATCACGGTGCTCGATATGGCTCCGGCCGACCTCGAACGGCTCGAGAAGAAAGCCCGCGAGGTCGTGTGGCCCAGCCTTCGAAAGGATATCGGCGAGAAGTTTTTCGACGAGATCGTCACGAATCTCGTGAAGTAGAGGAAGCGCGGGAGAAACGCGTCCGGGCGCAGACTCCTGCGCCCGGACTCAAAAGGTGAACGGGCGTCGGAATCCGCGAGGAACGGCGTCCTCACCTGGGGGTTTCAATCATCAGGGCGACGCACTTGTTTCCGCCGCCGGCGCGGCCTCCGTGCGGGAAGGAAGCGTCGAGGAAGACGCCGTCTCCCGTGCGGAGCGTCACCGATCTCTCGAGAAAGTGAAACTCGAGTTCTCCCTCGAGAATGAACAAAAACTCCTCGCCTTCATGCGTAAAGTTCGGGAGCGCTTCGGCCGGGTCCGACGGAGCATAGGTGAGGATATAGGAATGCCACTTTTTCGTGGGCCACTGTTCGCCCAGAAACTCGAACAGGTAGCCGTGGGCCGCCTTCTTATGGGAAATCTGCTTCGGATCGTCCTTTCGCACCACAAGGAAGTTCACCTTCTCGTCTTCCCGGAGGAGGTAGCTGATATCGGTCTGGAGAGCCCGGGCGATCCTGGCGTATGTCGAGATGGGGGAACTGACCTTTCCGTTTTCGATCTTTGAAAGGAGCGGCTTGGAAATTTTCGCCATGTCGGCGAGCGCCTGAAGCGTCAGTTTGTTCATCGTCCGGTGTTCCCTGATGCGTCGGCCGATGCGGATTTCTATCTCTTCGTCGCTTTCCGGGCTGGTTTTTGGCGTCATGCGTCGTTCTTCCTTTCAGGAATGCCGTATCGTCCGAGAATTATATCGCAAAGGACGCCGGCCCTTCGCCCTTCCCCACAGAGAGATCGAGGGGATTCGTGTTGCTCCGGCATGTTGCATGAAATGAAACATGTATATTACAACGAGACTGAGTACAGGAGATGAGCAGTATGGAACGGCTTCTTTTGAACAGGGTGCACATACGCGACATCGCGTTCGGTCCGCGGACCTGCGTCGAAAACGGCGTGCTGCGCGTGGACTGCGACGAGATCCGGAGCCTCGTCCTCGAGGATACGCGCATCGAGTCGGTCGACGTGGAACTTGCCCGTCCCGGAGAAAGCGTCCGGATCGTTCCCGTGAAGGATGTCATCGAGCCCCGGGCGAAGGCGGACGCCTCCGGCGGCGACACATTCCCGGGGTTCTTCTCGGACGCGAACTATCCTTCCGGCGTCGGAACCACCGTGGTTCTGGACGGAGCGGCCGTCGTGACATCCGGCCCTCTCGTCAACTTTCAGGAAGGCCTCATCGATATGTCCGGGCCCGGCGCGGAATACAGCGTCTTTTCGAAGAAGAACACCGTCGTTCTCCTCATAACCCCCGTGAAGGGGCTCGGAAAGCACGAACACGAACGTTCGGTCCGGATCGCCGGAGTCAAGATCGCCCGGTTTCTGGCGCTATCGGCGCTGGATGTCCCGCCCGACGCCGGATCGGTATACCCCGTCCAGACATTGCCCGAACTCCAGGCGATGGACCGGGCGTTGCCCCGGGTCGCATACGTCTGCCAGGCTATCGCCGAGGGATTGCTTCACGACAACTACCTGTACGGACTGAACGCCCAGGGGGCGCTTCCGATCCTCATGTCCCCGACGGAACTCATGGACGGAGCCGTGGTCAGCGGCAACTGCGCGGCCCCCTGCCACAAACACACGACATACCATCACCAGAACAATCCCATCGTCGAAGAACTCTTCGCGCAGCACGGGAAGTCGCTCGTTTTCATGGGGGTCATCCTCGAACCCGTGCGCACCGCCTTCAGCGAAAAGGAGCGAAATGGCCAACAGGTCCTCAAGCTCGCGAAAATGCTCGGCGCCCAGGGCGTCGTCCTCTCCGAGGACGGAGGCGGAAACCCCGAAGCGGACCTGATGATTGTGACCCGACACCTCGAACGCAACGGCATCAAGACCGTGATCGTCACCGACGAATACGCCGGGGCCGACGGCGCGTCGCAGGGGCTGGCCGACGTCACTCCGGAGGCGGACGCGGTCGTCACGAACGGAAACGGCAACCAGCGCGTCGTCCTTCCTCCCATGGAACGGACGATCGGGATCGCCGAAACGCTGGACCGGATTACGGGAGGGCACGCGGGAAGCCTGCTCCCCGACGGTTCGGCGGCCGTGGAAATCGCGGGAATCATGGGTTCGACCAACGAACTCGGCACGGAAAACCTCATGACCATCGCCATCTGACAGGGGAGACGCCGGTATGGATACGATCAGAGCAGTTCATTACCTCAATCAATACTTCGGGCGGATCGGCGGGGAGGAGTGCGCCAACATCGGCCCGAGCATCACGGACGGCCCCGTCGGCCCCGGAATGCTGTTCTCGACCCTGACGAAGGGCCGCTACGCGATCGGGAAGACGATCATCTGCGGCGACAACTACGCCGCGGAGCACCTCGAAGAGCTGGAAGCGACGGTCCTCGAATGGATTCGATCCGAGAATCCGGATCTTTTCATCGCCGGTCCGGCCTTCGCGGCGGGACGCTATGGAACCGCCTGCGGACATTTGTGCAACGCCGTGGCGACCAAACTGAAAATCCCCGTCATCACGGCCATGCATCCGGTCAGCCCGGGCGTGGACATCGCCCGAAGGAACGTCTACATCGTGGAGACGAAGGACTCGGCCCGCGACATCGGCGCCGCCGCCGCCGCGATGGTCCGCATCGCCGACAAGCTCCTCCGCGGAGAACCGGTCGGCCTTCCCGGCGAAGAGGGGTATCTCCCGAGGGGCGTCCGCGTCAACGTCCGTTCGGAGCACCGCGGGGCGAGAAGAGCCGTGGACATGCTCGTCAAAAAGCTCCGGGGGGAGCCCTTCGTGACGGAACTCCCGATGCCCACCTTCGACAAGGTTCCCCCGGCGAAACCGGTGAAGGACATGAAGAACGCCCTTATCGCCCTTTCGACCGAGGGCGGGATCGTGCCGAGGGGGAACCCGGATCGCATCGAGGCGCACAACGCCTCCAAGTGGCGCCGGTACTCCATAGCGAACCTCGACAACCTCGAAGCCGGAGAGTACGAGGTCGCGCACGGAGGGTACGATTCGGTTCCGGCGAACGCCGACCCCGACCGGGTGCTCCCGCTCGATGCGGCGCGCATCCTCGAACGGGAGGGCGCGTTCCGGAAACTTCTCGATTCCTATGCCGTCACCGTCGGCAACGTCACGGCCGTGCGATCGGCCGAGCGGTACGGACACGAAATCGGCGAAGCGTTCAAGGCCGAAGGGGTGGATGGCGTCATCCTCACCTCCACCTGAGGAACCGGAACGCGTTGCGGTGCAACGCTCGAACGGGAAATAGAACGCGTCGGCATCCCGGCCGTACTGATTACGGCCGTTCCGTCGATCGCCATGACGGTCGGGGCGAACCGTATCGTACGGGGAATCGCGATCCCGCATCCCGCGGGCGCTCCGGACGAAAAGCCGGAGGCCGAACTCCAGATCCGCAAGGATCTTTTGAAAAAAGCGCTCCTGGCTCTTTCGGCCGAGATATCGGAGCAGACAATCTTCTAGGCGCGCCGATGGAGATCCTTTCGAACAATCCGATGGTCTGGGACCGGTTTCCGAAATGCACGCGGGTCGAAGGCTCCGCCCGGGACGTTCTGGTCACGGCGAGGAACAGGGTTCACGGGGGATATTCGCTCGTTGCGCACCCCATCGCCGGAAACGCCCGGCTGTGCAGAAACCCGTACCGTTCGGTTGTCATCGGCGAACGGGCGCCGGAACCCTCGGTTGCGGACATCGCATGCGTCGAAGACGCGCTGGAACGCGTCCGGAGCAGCGAAAGCGACGAAACGGCCCGGTCGTCGGCCGATTACGCGCTCATCGACCTCGATCTGCTGACGTCCTCGCTCAGCGGCGTGCGGCCGTGAGTCCGGGCATAATCACATGTCAGACGGGGAGGGAATACGTATGAAGAGCGGATACACGTTTACAGTGCTTGGAAGCGGAAACGGCGCCCGCGCCTGGTGCGCGCAGATCGCGGCGAAGGGGTATTCCGTTTCCATGTGGGAACCTCTTGAGGCGACCGATGATTATAAGAAACTCCGGGAAGGACGAAACATCCGCCTTACAGGCGACATGGAACTCGGCGGCAGGTTGGCGAACGTCACGATGGACATCCGCGAAGCCATGGAAGGGGCGGATTTCGTTCTCGTCGTTGTCCCGTCCTTCGCACACGAACCCATTTTCCGGAAGATGATTCCCTGCCTCAGAGACGGACAGAAAATCGTGGTCGTTCCGGGAAATTTCGCAGCTTTCCGGCTCATGAAGATGATGCGCGAAGCCGGCATATCGCGGCGGATCTCTATTTCCGAAACGGCGTCAATGCCGTACGCGTGCCGCATCTCGGCCTTCGACTCCGTGACGGTCTACAAGCGGAAACTGAAGCTTCAGCTCGCCACATCGCCGTCATCGGACGCAGCCGTCGTACGAGACGCCCTGAATGACGTGTTCCGCGGATACGTGGAGTACGTCGCGGCCGATAACCTTTTGGCCATCGATTGCGACAACATAAACTACACCCTGCATCCGTTCCCGGTGCTCCTGAACTATGGAGCCATCGAATGCAATCCGAAAACGTTCCGGCACTACATCGACGGCATCACGCCCCTCATTTCGCAGCAAATGGAACTTATGGACGAAGAACGTCTCGACGCGGGAAAGAAACTGGGATTGAAGCTCCAGGGCGTTCTGTCGCAACTCAAGATGTACTACGGAACTAACGACAGCATGTCTCTGTTCGAGTACGTCCACAGTCCGGAATCCCCCTATTTCGACCTCGTCGGACAAAACGTCCGCAGCCGCTATATAACGGAAGACGTTCCCGGCGTCATCGCCCCGTTCGTTCAGCTGGCGTCCAAAGCGGGAATTACTCTGCCGATCGCCGATCTTGTGGTTCGGCTTTCGTCCCGGCTTCACGCTGTGGACTACTTTACGACCGGTACGACACTCGAGAAGCTCGGCATACAGAATCTGAGTCTGAGCGACATAAAGGCGATGGTTTCGTAAGGTAGTTCCGTACGACGCCACCATCAGTCCGATCGTTTTCGCGAAGCGGAGGGAGCCCGTATATGAGGGCTTTCTCCGCTTCTGTTGTTGGAAAATTGTCTTCAGCGGAGTCCGCAGCACTTCCCAACAGCGGTTCCGGTGCAATGGATTGACAAAGAACTCTTTCGTGATAGCATTAACGAGCATTTTTCGGAGCGGTCGTGCTGCCCTGCAGCTCCAGTGCTCCGGAATCCCCACGGAAGAGAAGGTGCGCAATGTTCAAGGCCGCCACGCGATCGACGCTCCACGAGGACATTCTTGCCCAGCTCTGCGAGGCCATAGAACAGGGGCAGTGGGCCTCCGGTTCGAAGCTGCCTGCGGAGCAGGCCCTGGCGCAGCAATTCGGCGTCAGCAGGAACTGCATCCGCGAGGTCATGAAGGTTCTGGCGAGTCGTGGGGTCATCGAAGCGAAGCCGGGCAGCGGCACCTTTCTTTCGGCAGACGCCGAACAACTGCTGCGAAGCGCGAGAAAACACGAGTATATTTTCGAAAACGTCAACTTCAAGGAACTGATGGAGACCCGATGCCTCATCGAAGGGCAGATCGCCTATTACGCCGTCGTCAGGGGAACGGACGAGGAGTTTGCGGAGCTGGAGTCCCTGCTGTACGACACGGACGATCCGGAGGCGCGGCGTCAGGCGCACCTCCGCTTTCACGCGACGATGGTCCGGATTGCGAAGCATAAACTGCTCGAGCGGATGTGGAGGACGATCCAGGACGAGATATCGGTCCAGAGGCGAGAGTCGGCCGAACTCTATACGAAGTGGAACCAGCAGGCGACCAACAATCTCGTGCGCAACCATATCGAGATCCTGCGCTGCATCCGGGCTCGCGACCCCGAATGCGCCCGAAATGCGATGATCGGGCACATCACGTCCGTCTGGCTCGGCATTTTCGGGTTTCCGCTGGACATGTAGGACCGGTCGCCGCCGATTCCCGGCGTTCCGCGAAATACCGCTGCGCGTAATTCGTGAGCCCCTGCGGATTTTTCCGCAGGGGCTCTTTTCATTCCCGGCGATTGCGCTCTTCGAGTTCTCTTTTCAGTACCCACCGCTTCATTCAGAGAAACATCCGTTGCCTTCTCCATGTTGGCCCAACCAGATGCATTTTGAATACATGACGAAATCGCGCTATTCCGTGTTGACAGGGCATTTTTCTGTGCTACTATGACGGGAAAAATTGTAGAGTGGCTCAGTTGCATGGCTGTCCTACAACTTTATTCCGGCAGCGAATCGCAGAAGGGAAGACGCGATATGCTCAAGACCGCCACACGGTCCACGCTCCACGAAGATATCCTCGCCCAGCTCTGTGACGCCATCGAGCGCGGGCAGTGGGCATCGGGCTCGCGACTGCCTGGCGAACAGAGCCTCGCCCTCCAGTTCGGCGTCAGCAGGAACTGCATCCGCGAGGTCATGAAGGTTCTGGCGAACCGATGCGTCGTCGAGACGCGGCCGGGACGCGGCACGTTTCTCGCGGAAAACGCCGGAGCCTTGCTGCACGGCGAGCGGCAGCGGGAATACATCTTCGGGGACGTCAACTTCAGGGAACTCATCGAAACCCGCAGTCTCGTCGAAGGGCAGATTGCCTACTACGCGGCGGAGCGAGGGACGGAAGAAGAGTTCGCGGAACTCGAAGCGCTGCTGGCCTCCGGCTCTCCGGACGCCGCACAGGCGCATATCCGCTTTCACGCGAGACTGGCCCAAATAGCCCGCCACAGATTACTCGAACGACTGCTCGATTCCATCCGGGACGAAATATCCGTCCAGCGGGAGCACTACATGAAATGGCGCGGACGTGCGATGGACGACCTGATGCGCAACCACCTCGAAATCCTCCGGCGCGTCCGGGACCGCGACGCGAGTCGGGCGCGCGACGCAATGGTCGAACACATTTCCTCCGTCTGGACCGACCTGTTCAGCGTTCCATTGCACCTCCATTCATAGATGAAGAAAGGGAGTGGCTTTATGAAAATCGAAACGATGCTGCTGAGCCAGAAGGAAATCGAGTCGATGATCTCCATGAAAGACGTCGTGGAGTGCGTCGACAAGACGTTCCGCGGAATGGGCGAGGGAACCGTGGTCAACCCCACGAAGGTGAATCTCGACCTCGGCGAGGCCGCGAGCTTCCCGGCCTACAACGGGTTCATGAACGCGATGCCGGCGTACATCGGCTGGTCGGATACGGCCGGAATCAAATGGGCGGGCGGTTTCCTCGGCGAACGCAAGAAGCTCGGGCTTCCCTACGTCACGTCGCTCATCCTGCTGATCGATCCGCGCCTCGGGCATTTCCGCGCCGTCATGGACGGGGCGTACATCACGAACATGCGCACGGGCGCGCAGACGGCCGTCGCCCTCAAGTACATGTACAAAAAAGGCAAGAGCCTGCGCCTCGGCCTCTATGGCGCGGGAATGCAGGGGCACACGCAGACGATGGCCATTTCCGAACTCTTCGACATCGCCGAGGTGCGCGTCTACGACATCGATCCGAAGGCGTCCGAGCGCTACGCGAAGGATATGGCGGCGACCGTGAAGGGAACGATCCATATCGCGAAGACGCCCGAGGAGGCCGCGGACGCGGACGTCTGCGTGTGCGTCACGCAGGCGAAGGACGAGTTCTTCCGGTACGAGTGGTTCCGGCCCGGCATGCTCCTCTTCCCGATGGGCTCGTATCAGGAGTGCGCGGACGAGTGCATCCTGAAAGCGGACGCGATCGTCGTCGATCACATCGGCCAGACGCTGCACCGGGGCGCCCTCGGCAAGCTCGGCGGACAGGGGGCCGTCACGGAGAAGAGCATCTACGCGACGATCGGCGAGATCGCGGCGGGCAAGGTAAAGGCTCCCGAGGCCGGGAAACGGATTCTGTGCGTGCCGATCGGAACCGGGGCGATGGATATCGGCGTCGCATCGCTCGCGTGGCGGCGCGCGACGGAGAAGAAGCTCGGGGGGACGTACTCGTTCGTGGAGTATTGATTCGACGCTTGCAGCTGAATGATTCCATACAGGGAAAGGAGCGATTCCATGCAACCGGGTCCCGTTCTGAAGATGCTCTGGAAGGGCGCCTACCGGATTCAGAGCGCCGTCAACGCCGTCCTTCTTCTGGGCGTCGTCCTCCTCGTGGTGGTTCAGGTGCTTCTGCGGTACGTCTTCCGCGCGCCCCTCATGGGGATTGAGGAACTGCTCCTCTTCCCTGCGATCTGGCTCTATATGCTCGGCGGCGCGAGCGCTTCGTGGGAGCGCTCGCACATCGAGTGCGGCATCATGACGCTCTACATCAAAAGACCGTTCACGATGAAGCTTTTCCGCCTCGCGAAGGCGTTCTTCTCCGTCGCGATAGGAGGTTGGCTGCTGTACTGGGCCTACTGGTACTTCGCCTACGGTATGCGGGTCTGGAAGACGAGCGCCATCCTCAATATCCCGCTGATTCTGGGGCAGAGCGCCATCTTCATCGGAATGTCGCTGATGGTTCTCTACGCGATCGTCGAGCTTCTGGATTACGCGCGCGCCCTCTTCGCCGACGACGAATCCGGGAAGGGGGAGGCGTCATGCTGACGATCGTTTTCTGGGACGTCGTTCTGCTCGTCGTACTGCTGATGTTCAGCGTTCCCCTCCCGTACTGCTTCGGCGGCGCGCTTCTCTTCATGTCGTTCTTCGGCGAAGTTTCGATGAAAAGCATGATGCTCTGGGCGTTCGACCAGATGATCAACCCGGTCCTTCTCGCGAGCCCGCTGTTCATCCTCGCGGGGATCCTGATGGGCGGGAGCGGCATCGCGAAAAAGCTGCTGGACTTCGTCGACGTCTTCATCGGGCACATCAAGGGCGGTCTCGGGGTCGTGTGCTGCGTCACCTGCGCGATCATCGGCGCGATCTCGGGGAGCGGCTTCACGGGCGTCGCTGCGACGGGGCCGATCATGATCCCGCGGATGGTCGAACAGGGGTATCCCCGCGGCTTCGCCACCGCGTTGCTCGCGGTCGCGTCGATCCTCGGACTGCTGATCCCGCCGAGCGGCATCATGATCCTGTACGGATGGGTCACGGAAACGTCGATCCTCGCGTGCTTCCTCTCCACGCTGGTTCCGGGACTCCTGATAACGCTGCTGCTCTCGGTCGTCAACATGGTATGGGCCAGGAAATTCAACCTGAAACTCGAAAGCCGCGACGTCATCCGGGAGCGGCGCAGGGAGCTGGTCCCGAGAACGATCAGCGCGGCGCCGGCGCTCCTGATGCCCGTCATCGTTCTCGGCGGAATCTATGGCGGCGTCTTCACGGCCACCGAGGCGGCCGCGGTTTCCGCAGTCTACGCGATCCCTGTCGGCTTCCTGATCTACCGCGGTTTCGAGGGCGGGAACTTCTTCCCGCTGCTCCGCAGCTCCGCGTCGGCGATCGGCTCGATCATGACGATGATCCTGTTCTGCCTCATGCTGAGCCAGACCTACGTGATGCTGAAGGTGCCGCAGGCGATCGTGAGCATCGTCTACAGTCTGACCGAGAACAGAACGCTGCTGCTGATCATCATCAACCTGTTCCTGTTCCTCGTCGGCATGGTCGTCAACGACGCGACGGGCATGATCCTGGTGGCGCCGCTGCTGCTTCCGCTCATGAAACAGCTCGGCGTCGATCCGATCCACTTCGCCGCGATCATGGGCGTCAACCTCGCGATGGGGGGCGTGACGCCGCCGTACGCGAGCATCCTGTACCTCGCGATGCGGATCGGAAACTGTTCGTTCCAGGAGATCCTCGGACCGACGCTGGTCTTCCTGATCTTCGGCTATATTCCCGTCGTCTTCCTGACGACTTTCTGGTCCCCGCTGTCTCTGTATATTCCGAGACTCCTGGGATACTGACGCATACGGAAGGGATGAAATCATGAAACGCATCACGATTCTCGGTGCGGGAAACGGAGCGCAGACGATGGCCGCCGATCTCGCGTCGAAGGGACACGCGGTAACGCTGTACGAACATCCGGCCTTTGCGGACAAAATCCGGGACCTGAACGCGAAGGGCGACCGGATCGTTCTCACGAACGCCATCAATGCCGAAGGGCGGCTTCACGCGGCGACGACGGATATCGCGTCAGCCGTCCATGGCGCCGAGATCCTGTTCTTCGTTGCGCCGACCTTCGCGCAGGCGCCCGTCTTCGAGCTCGCGGCGCCCCACTTCGAGGACGGCCAGACGCTCGTGATCATTCCCGGAAACTTCGGATCCTTCGCGCTGCGGAAGATGCTCGCGGCGCGGGGCGGCGCGCGCATTCTCCTCGCGGAGGCGGACACGCTCCCCTACGCCTGTCGCCTCATCGAAAACGGCCGCGTCAACGTCTGGGGCGTGAAGACGCACGTTCGCATCGGAACGCTGCCCGGCGGCGATTTCGACGCCGTGAAGGCGCGGCTCGACGGCGTCTTCCCCGTCGGGATCGAGCGGCTGCCGAACGCGCTCGCGGCGGGGCTCGGGAACGCCAACATGGTGGTCCACTGCGCGACGATGATCCTGAACACGGGGCGCATCGAGTCGGAGAAGGGAAACTTCCGCTTCTACACGGACGGCATGACGCCGGCGGTCTGCCGCGTCCAGGAGGCTGTCGACGCCGAACGCCTCGCCGTCGCCGCCGCGTTCGGGATCCGGCTCGAAAGCACGTGCGAGCTTCTCCGGACAATGTACGCACTCGAGGGCGAGACGCTTCACGAGGTCCTGGCCGGAAGCCCGGTGTACGGATCGCACGGCGCGGACGCGCCGAAGGAGACGGGGCACCGCTACCTCAGCGAGGACGTCCCGTACCTTCTCGCGCCGCTCTCGACGCTCGGCAGGATCGCACGCATTCCGACGCCCGTGACCGACAGCCTCATCCTGCTCGCGGGGCTGATCAACGCGACCGACTACCGGAACGCGGGATGGAGCGGGAACGCGCTCGGCATCGAAACGATGGCGAAGGACCAACTGCTGCGGTTCATCGCATAGCGAAGGAGGAATCGTCATGTCGAAAGTTCTGCTGCTCGGCGAAAATCAGGTTCGTTCGCTCATAGGAATGAAGGATGTCATCGACGCCTGCGAGAAGACCTTTCTCGGGATGGGGACCGACCGCGTCGTCAACCCCACGAAGGTCACGCTGGATCTCGGGATCGGCGGCACGTGGCCCGGCTTCAACGCGAGCATGAACGCGATGCCCGCCTATATCGGCTGGCAGAATATCGCGGGAATCAAGTGGATCGGCGGCTGGTACGACAATCCGTCGAAGGCGCTGCCCTTCCTGAGCGCGATGATCCTGCTTCTGGAGGCCGAAACCGGGAAGTTCGTCGCGGCGATGGAGGGGAACTACATCACGGACCTCCGGACCGGGGCGCAGGCGGCCGTCGCGTACAAACACCTCACCGGCACGGTCAGGCGGAAGGTCGTCATGGGACTCTACGGGGCGGGCGTCCAGGGACGGACGCAGACAGCGGCCTTTTCCGAGGTGTGCGATATCGAGGAACTCCGCGTCTACGACATCAACCCGGAGGCCGCGGCGAAGTTCAAAGCCGACATGGAGCGCCTTCTCCCCGGAAAGATCCGGACCTGCACGGCCCAGAAGGACGCGGCCGTCGGCTGCGACGTGGTCGTGACCGTCTCGCACGGCAAGGACAAATACGTGAAGAACGAATGGATCAAGCCGGGCGCGGTCGTCTTCCCGATGGGATCGAACACGGAGGCGTCGGACGAACTCTTGACGAGCGTTGACAAGATCGTCGTGGACCACATCGGCCAGACGATGCACCGCGGCGCGCTCCGGGACGTGGTCGAGAGCGGCAGGATCACGGAAAAAGACATCTCCGCGACGATCGGCGAAATCGTCGCCGGAAAGAAAAAGGGCTTCGACACCCCGCAGCAGCGGATCGTCTGCGTTCCCATCGGCACGGGAGCGATGGACATCGCGTCGGCGTACGTCGTGTACCGGCGGGCGAAGGAAAAGGGGATCGGGACGGAGTTCTCGTTCGTCAACCATTGAGGGCTTTATGGAGGCTACACGGATCCATACAACGCAGGAGGAGGTTGAAAGAAAGTGAAGAGAGTAGTGTGGGGTCTCGCGTTCATGGCGGTGCTTTTCGGAATGGCGGCGGGCGCGTTCGCGGCGGAAAAACGCTGGAGTCTCGCCCATATCCGTCCCGAAGGGACGGCGATCGACGTCGCATTGAAAGATTTCGCGCTGAAGGTCAGGGAAAAAACGAACGGGCGCGTGGATATCGCGATCTTCCCGGCCAGCCAGCTCGGTGACTACACGACGGTCCAGGAGCGTATCTCGGTCGGCGATATCGACATGCAATGCGCCCCGCTGAGCCCGGCCGTCGTCAAGCAGATCAGCCTGAACTCGATGCCGTACCTCGTCATCAACTGGGCCGAGGCGCACAAGGCGTTCGGACCGGACGGCGTCATCGTGAAGAAGATGAACGAATACATGGAGAAGCAGGATCTCCACGTCATCGGCTCCTGGCCCGTCTACTTCGGCGGAATCGTTCTCACGAAGGAACCGCCTGCGCCCGCCGACCCCAACGTGCCGAAGAACATCAAGATCCGCGTGCCTCCGATCCGGTCGTTCGAACTCTGCGCGAGCGCGCTCGGCTATCAGGCGACCCCGGTTCCGTGGGCCGATACGTTCACCGCGATGCAGACCGGAATCGTCGACGGCGCCATCGGCGGCGGCGCCGAAGGGTACTACGCGAACTTCCGCGACCTCGCGAAATACTACCTTGCCGTGAACGATCACTTCGAATGCTGGTTCCTCTACATCAACAACGAGAAGTGGGGAAAGGTCTCCGCGGACGACAAAAAGGCCATCACGGATCTCGCGCGCGAGATGCAGGAGGCGCGATGGAAGGTGGCCGAGAGCGACGAGAAGGCGAACATGAAGAAGCTCGCCGATATAGGCGTGAAGGTCATCGCCTTCTCCGACGCCGAACTCGAAACCATGCGCAAAAAGAACGCGGAAAAGGTATGGCCGCCGATGTATGTGGAAATCCCGGAGGCCGATATCACGGCGGTTCTCGACTCGCTGAAGTAGCACGCATCTGAACGGACAGAAGAGGCCTTCTGCCGGCGCGATGTGATGTCGCCGTCCGGAACCGCGCCGGATGCGCGCGTCCGGGAAAATGTTCCGACACATGAAGCGAGGGCCCGAAGAGCGAATGTGCTCTTCGGGCCCTCGTCGTTCCGGTCAGCCCCGCACGGCGGGCAGGCGCTCCCTGCCGTTTCCGGGGGTTTCGAGGGCTTCGCGGGTTTCAAGCGTGAAGAGCGCAACGAGCTTCTTCAGCTCCGCGGCGGCTTCCGACACGCCCTGGGCCTCCTGCGCGACCCCTTCGGCGGCCTTCGACGTCTCGGACGCCGCATCGTGAATCCCGACGATTTTCGACGTCATCTCCTGCGTCGAGCCGGCCATCGAATCCATCGCGCGCCCCATCTCGCCGCGTTGTCGGGCGACGGCGTTCGTCGAGCCGAAACCGGCGCAAACGGATTGACAGACGCCCCGTTTCGGCGATAATACGTTCAAGTCCATCAGCAGGATCGATGTTCTGCGTCACGGAACACGGCCGGCCGGAACGGCGGCCGTCTCCATATTTCTTCAGAAAAGACGAGAAAGGCGGGATGACTGCATGAAACGGTATGTGACCTTCGGCGAACTCATGCTCCGGCTGACGCCCCCCGGCCATGAGGTGCTCTTCCAGACGAACAATCTCGTGGCGACGTTCGGCGGCGCGGAGGCCAACGTGGCGGTGTCGCTCGCGAACTACGGCGAGGACGCGGCCTTCGTGACGGCCATTCCCTCAAACACGATCGGCAATGCGGCGATCCGCGAACTCCGATCCTTCGGCGTGGATACCGGGTCCATCCTCCGCGCGGGAGACCGGCTCGGAATCTATTTCACCGAGACGGGGTCGTGCATGCGCGCGTCGTCGGTGCTCTACGACCGCGCCGGATCGTCGATCGCGGCGGTGAAGCCCGGCGATTTCGACTGGGACGCGATCCTTGACGGCGCCGACTGGTTCCACACGACGGGGATCACTCCGGCGCTTTCGGAAAGCGCAGCGGCCGTGGCGCTCGAAGCCGTCGCGGCGTGCAGGAAGAAGGGCGTCATGGTTTCGTGCGATCTGAACTACCGGAAGAAGCTCTGGAAGTGGGGCAAGAAGCCGATCGATGTCATGCCCGACCTCGTGAAGTCGTGCGACCTCGTGATCGCGAACGAGGAGGACTGCCAGAAGTGCCTCGGGATCGAGGCGGACGTCGACGTCACGAAGGGGTCGCTCGACACGGACGTCTACCGCATCCTCGCGAAGAAGGTCCTCGACCGCTTCCCGAACCTGAAGTTCCTTGCCGTCAGCCTGCGCGAGAGCGCGAGCGCCGACGTCAACGGCTGGTCGGCCGTCCTCGCGTCGCGCGACGATTTCCTGACGAGCAAGAAATACGAGATCCGCGACATCGTCGACCGCATCGGCGGCGGCGACTCGTTCGGCTCCGGCCTGATCTGGGGGCTGAACAACCTCGACGACACGCAGCAGGCGCTCGAATTCTCGGTTGCGGCCTCGGCGCTCAAGCACACGATCTACGGCGACTTCAACCGCGTCTCGAAAGAGGACGTCCTGACGCTCATGGGCGGCGACGCGAGCGGCCGCGTCAAGCGGTAGGGGAGAACGCGCCCGAACACGGCGAACAGACGAGCGACCCCGGGCTGCGGAACGCGCCCGGGGTCGCTTTTTTTCTGCTATGAATGTGCGTCGAACCTGGACGCCCTATCGCTTCACGAGATGGACCGCAAAACCGCCGATTTCGAGGTCGAGATAGATGGCCTTGAGGACGCCGGTCTTCTCGTCGCGCTTTGCTGAATCGGGAAGGAAGGTGACGCCCTTGCGCGCGAGGAAGGCCGCGGCGCGGTCGACGTCGGTCGTTCCGATCGCGATGTGCCCCTTCTCGCCGAGGTAGGGCTGTTTCATCAGCTCGACGACCTTGCCTGCGAAGACGGAGCTGTTGCCCTCCTTCGCCGCGAAGCCGAACAGATCCTGGAAACGGACCGCCCCCGCCACGGCGCGCTCGGGCGACGTCTCGTTGATCCCGATGTGCGCGAGGTCGAAGGCGAGCATCGCCGCGATCGCCTCGCGGCACAGGCGCGAAATATCGGCGAACTTGCCGTCGCGGATCAGATCGGCCTTGACCATCCAGCTTCCGCCGATCGCGTGAACCTTCGGATAGGCCATGTACGCCGCGAGGTTCGTCATGTCGACGCCGCCCGTCGGGATGAAGCGAACATCGCCGTAGGGGCCGCCGAGGGACTTGAGCATCGCGAGGCCGCCGGACGCCTCCGCCGGGAAGAACTTGAGGACCGACAGGCCGCGCTCCAGGCCGCTTTCGACCTGCGAGGGCGAGTTGACGCCGGGGACGATCGGGTAGCCGCGCGCAATGCAGTGGTCCACGACGGTCGGGTTGAAGCCGGGCGTCACGAGGAACGAAGCGCCTGCTGCGATGGCCCGGTCGGCCTGGTCGGGCGACAGGATCGTTCCCGCGCCGGTCAAAAGGTCGGGAAGCTCCCGGTGCAGCACTTTGATCGCTTCCTCTGCGGCCGCGGTGCGGAAGGTGATCTCCGCGACGGGAAGGTCGCCCGCCGTCAGCGCCCGCCCGAGGGAGGCCGCATCCTCCGCCCGGTCGATGGTTACGACCGGGACGATACCGAAGGTTCCGATCCGTTCAAGAACGGGATTCATGGACATCTCTCCTTGTCGTTGGTTTGTCCTTCATATCGGTATCGTATCCGACCGTCATTCCAAAATCAAGAACGGCGTTCCGTTTATCGGGATGCGATCGCGAGGTTCGGGACGGGGTTTCGTTTCTCCGACGACGCCCTAGCCGTTCGTTTTCACGAGGCCGTCCCTGTTTCGCTCGGTCCGGTAGCGCTGCATCGACAGGAGCAGCTTTTCGGCCTCCTGCTTCATATCGGCGGCCGCTTCGGCGACGCGCTCCGACGCCTTCGACGATCGGACGAAGTCCTTTTCGACGTCGTTCACGGCCTTGTAGACCGCCTCCGTCGCCGACGAGACGTTCGCGATGCCTTCGGTGAGTTCCTGGCTCGCGGCCGCCTGTTCCTCGGAGACGGCCGCTGTGTTCTGCATGACGTCGTTGATCAGCGCGATCTCGTTGAGCGTATCTTCGAGGCGGCGCTGCGTCTCCTGCGATCCGGAAACCGTGGACTCGACGATCGCGTCGACCTCCTTCATCGACGCGATCGACGCGCCGGTGCTCGCCTGAAGATTGGCGATGATGTTCTGGACCTCGCGGGCCGCCCTGTTGGACTCCTCGGCCAGCTTCCGGACCTCTTCGGCGACGACCGCGAATCCGCGCCCCGCCTCTCCGGCCCGCGCCGCCTCGATCGCGGCGTTCAGCGCCAGGAGGTTCGTC
>CAYVKE010000029.1:0-28885 GCA_964451935.1 uncultured Synergistaceae bacterium
CCGACGGGGAAGTGTAATTGTCGTTCAAGGGGAAGTGTAATTGTCGTTAGCCAAGATCGTAGATCTGTCCGGATTGATGGGTTCCGATGCCGAGCTGGACCGGCGGGGAATGGCGGCGCATTCTCTTGTACATCTCGCTCAGGAGAAAAATGTTGACGCTGTCGACGCACCCGATTCTCAGGGATCCCCCCGTGGACGGAGCGTCGGAGAGGCGCTGAAGCATCGTCTGCATATTCTCCGCCACGAGAAAGAACGATTCTCCGGCATGAGTCAGCTGAATCGAGCGTCCGCCCTTCCGCCGGTCGATGAGGACGGAGCCGACGTCTTCTTCGAGTTTCTTGAGACGCTGGCTTACGGACGACTGCGTGATGTTGAGCAACCGCGCCGCTTTGTTGATGCTTCCGGCAGCCACGACCGCAAGAAACGTCTCGATTTCCCGGATCAGCATGTTCGACGATCCTCCTCAACATATCGGAAATAACAATAATAAATATGCAAAACAATCGTTTTACTTTTATACCAGGCCCGGATACTCTGTCAATGAAGTCAGACAGTTCGACCGTTCCACGGAGACACGCCGAAGCCCATCGAACGACGCTGAATGATTCGCTTCGACAAACGCCTCCCGGAACGAAACGGACATGACGGAACCGCTTCCGGCGTGCATTGTACGCGATGCCGCCGCGAATGCAAGGAGGATGGTTGGAATGTACCGGATCAACAGGTGTGCGCGTCCGATAGCGCAGGAGGTGGTCGAGGGATTCCGCACAATAGCAGTACCGACGATAGGTGATGCGCAGGGGAGATTCGGCTGCATGTCGTACGCGATCAAGCCGCTCAGCCCGTCAATGCGGATTGTCGGCTGCGCCGTGACGGTGCAGACGTATCGCGCCGACAACCTTTTGCTTCACGTCGCGCTGGAGATGGCGCAGGAAGGCGACGTACTCGTGGTGGACGCGGGGGCGATTCCCGATACGGGGCTCTGGGGCGGACTGATGACGCGAATGGCGCTCCGAAAGAAAATCGGCGGACTGATCATCGATGGAGGCGTGCGCGACAGTCAGGAACTCATCTCGCTCGGCTTCCCGGTCTTCGCGAGAGCTGTGTCTCCGCAGGGCGGGTTCAAGGCCTCTCCGGGATCGGTGAATGTTCCGGTGTCGTGCGGAGGAACGGCCGTTCATCCGGGGGATCTGGTCGCCGCCGACGCAGACGGCGTCGTCATCGTCGCATCGGCCGATGCGGCGGATATCCTCGCGAAGGCGCAGGCGGTCCAGGCGAAGGAAGCGGCTCTTATAGAGAAAATGGACGCGGGAGAGACGCTGTTCTCCCTTCTCGGCCTGGGCGAAAGCCTGAACAGGCTGGGGCTGAAAATACCCGAGTGAGGCGAGAGAAACCATGCCGAAAGCATCGAAGAAGATCGAAGCGCTGAAGGAATCGGGGACGGTCGCGATTTCCGACCGGGCGAGGCAGATGCAGCAGGAAGGCATCGACGTCATCAACCTCGGCGGCGGGGATCCGGATTTCGCGACGCCGCGGCATATCGTCGACGCCGCGTTCCGGGCCGTCGAGCAGGGGCAGACGCACTACGTCGCGAGCAAGGGCGTTCCGCAGATGCGAAAGGCCGTCGCCGCGAAGTTCCTGAAAGAAAACGGCGTCCGCTACGATCCGGACACGGAGATCCTCGTCACGTCCAGCGGCAAGGCGGCGCTGTATATGACGATCGAGGCCATGCTCGACGCCGGGGATGAGATGCTCGTCCTCGAACCCGCGTGGGTGAGCTACAGGCCGCTCATCGAACTTGTCGGAGCGAGGCCGGTCGGCGTCTCTCTCGAACCGGGCGCTGGATTTGCGATTACGCGGGATGTCCTCGAAGAATCGGTTTCGCCGCGAACCAAAGCCATTCTCGTCAACTCGCCGAACAACCCGACGGGACGCGTGCTGAGCGCCGGAGAAGCCGATATCCTGCGTTCTTTCGCGATCGAGCACGACCTGTGGGTTCTCAGCGACGAGATCTACGAGAAGATCCGCTATGACGGGAGGCGGCACATCAGCCTCGCGTCGCTGCCGGAGATGCGGGAGCGAACGGTCACCGTCAACGGAATGTCGAAGTCGCACGCGATGACCGGGTGGCGGCTCGGGTACCTCGGAGCGCCGGCCGCCCTGTATTCGCAGATCCTGAAGGTCCAGCAGCACGTCCTGACGTGCGCCGCGTCGTTCGTCCAGTTCGCCGGGACGGCCGCGCTCGAAGGACCGCAGGAGTGTGTCCGGGACATGGTGACGCAGTACGACGCGCGCCGTCGCAAGATCGCCGCCATGCTGAACGAAATTCCCGGAATCCGTTGTCCGGAACCCGAAGGCGCCTTCTACTTCTTCCCCGAGGTGGACTATCGCGGGATGGATTCGTACCAGATCGCCCGCTTCCTTATCGAAGAGGCGCACGTCGCGGTGACGCCAGGAGAGGTGTTCGGGAAAACGGCGAGAAAGAATATCCGCCTTTCGTTCGCGACGTCCATGGAAAATCTCGTGAACGCCGTCGAACGGATGCGGAAGGCGATTGCCTGAACAACGGTTCCGAAGCAATCAATCAGGGAGAGGTGAGTCCATATGAAATGGTGGTTCGGAATGTCCATGCCCCGAAAGATATTCATCATGCTCATCGTCGGCGCTGCGGCGGGGTTTCTCCTGGGACCGAAGGTCGTCGTGATCAAGCCCGTCGGCGACGCCTTTATCCGGCTTCTGAAGATGCTGATCGTTCCGCTCGTATTCTTCACGCTTGTCTCGGGAGTCACGCATATGGAGAGTCCCAAGAGTCTCAGGAAAATCGGCGGGTTCATCGTTTCGTTTTACGTGATCACCACGCTCGTCAGCGCCGCATGCGGCATCGCGATCGGATTGCTGTTCCGCCCCGGCCGCGGCGTCGAAGGAATTCTCGGGTCGGCCGCCCAGCAGGTGAATATCGCCAAATACTCGGCGATTGATGCGGTGCTGAACTGGATCCCCACGAATCCGGTCGAGGCGATGGCGACTATGAACATGATTCAGATCATTTTCTTTGCGCTGTTCGTCGGCGTCGCGCTGCTCTATCTGAAGGAGAAGGCGGATGTCGTCATCCGCTTCATGAACCAGATGTCGGATGTCGTCATCAAACTGACCGAATTCGTCATGGGGTTTGCGCCATATGGGATTGGAGCGCTTGTGGCTGTGTTGACCGGAACGCTTGGAAGCAAGATGATGATGGCCGTCGCGAAGTTCATTCTCGCGGATTATATCGGCATCGCGATTGTCATGGTTCTGTTGTATCCGCTTCTGTTGCGTGTCTGGTCCGTTCCGGTCGCCCGGTTCTTCGGCCATATCGCTCCGGCGATGCTCGTCGCTGCGACGACGACATCGAGCGCGGCGACGCTTCCCATGGAAATGAGCATCGCGGAGGAAAAACTGGGTCTGCCCGAGTCGATCTACGGATTCGCGCTTCCGCTCGGGAATACCGCGAACATGAACGGTTTCGCCGTTGCGCTCGGAGTCATTTCGGTCTTTGCGATAGACATCTACCAGATTCCATTGACGCTTGGCATCGTGGCGCAGATGTTGTTCCTCGGGCTCGTCCTTTCCGTGGGCGCGGCCGGGGTCAAGGGAGCCGGGATCGTGATGTCGGCGGTGCTTTTCGAGAGCCTCGGGATGCCGCTCGGTCTGGTTCCGATCCTTGCGGCGATCTGGCCCGTCATCGACATTCCGCATACGACGGCGAACGTCACGGGCGACCTCGTGGGAACGACGATCTGCGGCGCGAAGTTCAAACAGCTCGACTGGAAGATCTTCAACGCCTGAGGAATACGAACGGGGAAACGACAGCGAGGGGGAGGACGATGAACGTCCTCCCCCTCGCGTCTTTATGTGCGATCGCTGCGATCCCGGGATGCCGGAGGTTTCTTCAGGATTCCGCTTCGTCGGCGAGAGGCGGGAGGCCGAGCAGGACGACGGGATTCGCGGAAAAAATCCGTTTGACGCCCATCGCGGCGATCGGCAGGATCTGTTTGAGGGATTTATACTCCCCGGCGGCGGCGATTTTCATCGATGAGGGCGCAGCTGAGTACAGCATGGATGCGGACAGAAGCGACGTGGAACCGAAGAAGCCGGTTCCGCCGGCGACGAATTCGATGCGGCTGATTTCCGCGCATCGGACCGCCATGATGACCTCCGCGTCGGAAAGCCGGGATGTTTCGAGAACCGCCTTCACCGAAATGTCGGGCGCTGCCCGGCGAATGGCCTGGAATTCCTCCCGGATTGCGGCTTTGTCGCCCGAAAGGATCGCGGTATGCGAGACGGCGACGTTCAGTTCCTGCGCTCCGTGTTCCGCCGCCCATGAAGCGGCGCTGACCTTGAAAGGAAACGGATCGGCGCCGAACGGAAAATCGATTGCGGCGACGGCAAGGACGTCCGTTCCTTTCAGAAAGGCGACCGCCGTTTCCAGCCACGAAAGCGAAACGCAGACGGCCGCGAAGCCGTACCGGATCGCCTCCTTGCAACATTTCTCGACATCGCCGGGACGCACCGTCGGGGAGAGAAGCATCGTTTCCAGCATCGGCTGAATTTCGCTCGCCGACGGGACTGGAATCAGCCCCGCTTCCGCCATGGCCGCCTGTCGGTGGGCCTTTTTCGCTAGCAACTCCACATCAGTGGGTATGGCCTTCCCCTCCTTTCAGGAGACATCCGCAGATTTCCGTATCCCCTGTGTTCGTCACGACGGCGCGAACGCTTTCGATCCGTATCTTTCCGCCGCGATGCAGCGCGAGAAGCAGCGAGAGCACCGTGCTTTCGTCAATGCCTATCCGGCGGGCGACGCCCGGGATATCGGCGTCGCCGCCGTTTTCCAGACCGCAAAGAATCTGCCCGCTCACGAGGGCGAGCCATTCTCCGAAGATGCGTTGCATCTCGGGCGTCGCCGACGACGCCAGCTGCGATGTCCGGGATATCGATTCGATGAGACGGGCGGAGACGAGTTGCAGCGAGTCGATCATCTCCCCGAGCGCGTCCGTGTTCGGCGGAACGTTCTCATTCATGTCCGTTCAGTCCCTTCAGGAGGTGTTCCCGGGTGCGAAACCATCGGGCCGTTTCGGCGATTCCTTCGTCGAGGGGCGTCGGCGTGCGAATTCCGAGCGCCGCTCGCATCCTCCGGATATCGGCGCAACTGTTTCGGATGTCCCCGGAACGGCGCGGCAGAAAGACAGGCGGGAGCGGCGCGCCGATCGCACAGCCGGCCGTGATGTGCGCGAGTTCCAGAATCGACGTCGCGGTTCCGCTGCCGACGTTGAAAACATTTCCGGCGAGATCCGCCGCCCTGTTCGCGGATTCCGCGAGCGCGCGGACGACGTCGGAGACGAAGACGAAATCCCTGGTCTGAAGGCCGTCTCCGTGAATTTTGGGCGCTTTTCCGGACAGCGCGGCCCGTATGAAGGCCGGGACGACGGCCGCGTAGTCTCCGTCCGGGTTCTGTCGCGGTCCGTAGACATTGAAAAAGCGGAGTCCCACGGTCGGGACGCCGAGCGAATCCGTCGCGGCGCGGGCGAACGCCTCTCCGGCCAGCTTGCTTGCGCCGTAGGGCGATGTCGGCGCCGCAGGCGCGTCTTCGCCGATAGCGGCGTCGTCGCGGTTCCCGTAGACGGCCGAAGAACTCGCGTAGACGACCGGAATGCGTCGCTCGCGCGCGAGATGGAGTATTTCCACGAATGCGAGGACGTTTACGTCCGCGCAGAGGACCGGTTGTTCCACGGACCGTGCGACGGAGACCTCGGCCGCGAGATGAAAGACGCACCCGACGTCGCGGAAAAGCGGCGCGAAGCGATGCGTATCCCGAACATCGCACTCCAGAAGTCTCGCTTGTTCCGATGCGAGAAGGGGCGCGACGGAATCCCGCGACCCGGCGCTCAGATTGTCGACGATTGTGACGAACCAACCGTCGGATGCGAGGCGATCGCACAAATGCGACCCGATAAAACCGGCTCCGCCGGTGACGAGGGCATGACGCTGCATCGACACTGCCTCCATTTGTCTCCATGCTACAATAGGCGCGTTTGGGATGTCGCGTCGATTGCGCGAGGCTTCCCAAACGGGATTCATTGTAGTATAGAACTTCGGAAAACACCATATTCACGGGCATTTCACGCCCGGATCACGGCCCGGATTTTTTCGGCCGGAAGAAGAGGTGACACGATGACGCGGCATCTTGGCGTCCTGGCGGACAGT
Source organism: uncultured Synergistaceae bacterium (assembly GCA_964451935.1). Lineage (GTDB taxonomy): Bacteria > Synergistota > Synergistia > Synergistales > Aminobacteriaceae > CALFXN01. The sequence continues at coordinate 6,241 of CAYVKE010000029.1, forward strand.
CACGGGAATGTCGATGCGTGGAACGCGGCGTTCGCGCTTTTCGGCCCGGCGGACGGAATCCTGCATGCGGGGGATGTCCTCGCGCAGGCGGATACGGAGCTTGCGGAGCGGATCAACGACTGCCGGGTTCCTATCGTCATCGCGCGCGGGAACGCGGACGGCGGCGCGGAGAAATTTCTCCGGACGCCCCTTCTTCCGCTGGCCTCCCTTTTCTGGGAGGGGAGAACCGTTCTTCTTGCTCACGGGACCGATTATCCGACATTTCGCGATGCGGCGTTGCGCGCCCGGGCCGCGCTCGCGATTTCCGGACATACGCATATCGCGACTCTCGTCAGGGAAGAGGAGACGATCTTTCTGAACCCCGGATCCTGTTCCCTTCCGCTCGGGCGCGATCCGGCGAGCGTCGCGATGGTATTCGCGCACGAAATCCGGATTCTTACGCTATCCGGAGACTTGCTGCATCTGGAATCATGGTAGTATTTCCATAATGAAGCCGGAGTTGGGGGATGCCCCCGGGAGGGACGACGCATGGATCTGTCTGTGAATCCTGAAATTGCGAAAAAGAATGTTGAAGCGAAGGGAGAAGAACACATCACGCTGGTCTTCGCCCTGGACAACGAGGATTTCGGCGTGGACGTGAAGGCGATACGGGAGATCGTGCGCGTGCCCCCGTTCATCACGCGGGTGCCGAATGCGCCGGAGTACATCCGGGGCGTGATCAACCTCCGGGGGAATATCTTCCCCGTGTTCGACATGCAGATGAAGGTCGGCATGAACCACAGGGATCTGACCGACGAGGCGCGGATCGTCGTGATCTCGTGGAACGAAATCCAGTTCGGCATCCTCGTGGATTCCGTCCGCGAGGTATGCACCATTTACGATTCCCAGATCGAGCAGGCGGGGCAGATCAGCTCGTCGATGGACAAGAAATATCTTCTCGGCGTGGCGAAACACAACGACGGCCGCCTGATCGTGCTTCTCGACCTTCCGGTCCTGTTCGATATCGAAGAAATACTGGAGGAGGCCAAGACCGCAGTCGCCGGCTCATGATACTCGTCGACCTCCACGTTCACAGCACCTGTTCCGACGGAACCCTGCGCCCCGCGGACCTTCCGCGACGAGGCGCGGCCCTCGGGCTTTCCGTCCTGAGTCTCACAGATCACGATTCCACGGAAGGGATCGCCGATTTTCTCGTGTCCTGCAGGCGGCACAAGATCGCCGGAATTTCGGGAGTCGAACTCTCCGCCGAATTCGGCGGAGTGCTCCATATTCTGGGGTATCGTTTCGATCCCCGGGATCCCGATCTCGATCGGGAGTTTGCGGAACTGCGCGTCGGGCGGGACGTACGGAACCGCGAGATCTGCCTCCGGCTCCAGAAGCTCGGGCTCGACGTGTCCATCGAGGAGGTCGAGGCGGAAGCGCACGGCGACGTCGTCGCCCGGCCCCATATCGCGCGCGTCATGGTGCGAAAGGGGCGGGTCCCGGATATGACGTCCGCGTTCGTCCGATATCTCGCGCACGACGCCCCCGCCTACGTTCCCCGATACCGTCTCTCTCCGGAACGCTGCATCGGAATCATACGGAAGGCCGGCGGCGTCGCGGTGCTGGCCCATCCCGGCCAGACGACGGATGATCCGGAAACCCTGCGCCGGATCCTGCGCGAACTCAAGGAGTCCGGACTCTGGGGGCTGGAGTGCATGTCGTCGCGGCACACGCCGGAGCAGGTGTTCACGTACCTGCGAATCGCCGCGGAGATGGGGCTCTTTCCAACCGCGGGATCCGACTACCACGGAGACAATCGTCCGAGCGTATCCCTGGGAGTGGCGGTCAGCGAAGACCTCACGCCCTGGGCGCGCCTCGGAGTTTCGTTATGACGAAGGAGGTTTTTTGACATGAACTGCATCGATCTGCGAAGCGACACCGTCACCCGTCCGTCCGAAGGGATGCGCAAGGCCATGTATCAGGCCGAGGTCGGCGACGACGTCTATTGCGAGGACCCCACGGTCCGACGCCTGGAAGAGACGATGGCCCGGCTTTCAGGGCATGAGAGCGCCCTGTTCGCTACGTCCGGAACGATGGGAAACCTCGTTTCCCTGCTGACGCACTGCGGCAGGGGAGACGCCGCGATTCTCGGCGCCGAAAGCCACATCCTGTTCTTCGAGGGGGGCGGACTTGCCGCGTTCGGCGGCATCCTCCCGCTCGTCGCGGACGACGCGACGGGGCTTCCCGACGCGGCGCAGGTCGCGGCGCATTGCCGTCCGTCGAACGTTCACGTCGCGCCTGCACGGCTGCTCTGCGTGGAAAACACCCATAACCGGCGCGGAGGAAACGCGTCGTCTCCCGAGGAACTCGCCGGGGTGGTTCGCGTCGCCCGCGGGAAGGGACTCGCGGTCCACATGGACGGGGCGCGGGTCTTCAACGCCGCGGCCGCATGGAATGTCCCCCTCGAAACGTTCACGAAACAGGTCGACTCGGTTCAGATCTGTCTCTCCAAGGGACTCGGCGCGCCCGTGGGGAGCGTCATCTGTTCGTCCAGGGAGTTCATCGACCGCGCCCGCCACTGGCGGAAGAAGGTCGGCGGCGGGTTGCGCCAGGTCGGAGTCCTCGCCGCGGCCGGCCTGTACGCGATCGAACACAACGCGGCCAGGATGGCGGAGGATCACGCGAACGCCGCCCGGATCGGCGAGATTCTCCGGGACGGAGGGCTTGAGGTGCAGTCCGTCCGGAAGCCCACGAACATGGTGTACTTCGCCGCGAAGAACGCTCCGGATCTGGCGTCCCGCTGCGCCGGCCTCGGGGTTCTCTTCAGTCCCGCGGATGAAGGCCGGGTCCGTCTCGTGACGCATCTCGACGTGAGCGCTGCCGATGCGGTGAAAGCGGCGGAATGCATTGTGCGGGAGGCCCGAAGGGCAGGATGAAGGAATTCCGCACGGAAGAGATCGAACGGACGCTCCTGCTCCTGATCGAAGAGGCGTTGCGCCGGGGCGCCTCCGGCGCGGACGCCGTCTTCGACGCTTCCCGCTCTTCGTCGCTCTCCCTTCTGGACGGAGAGCCGGAGGAGGACGGATCCGGCGAGGACCGGTCCGTCGGCCTCCGCGTCATCGATGGAGACGGTCGCCAGGGAGTCGCGTCGACGAACGATTTCGACGGGAAGGCGATATCGCGCCTCCCCGAATGGTGTGTCCGGAACTGCCGGGTCGGAGATCCGGATCCGTGGGTCCGCCTCCTGGATCGCGCCGTTCCCGGAGCGCCGGACGACCTGAAGCTGGTCGACGGGCGCATCCCGCTTCTCACGCGACAGGAGCGTTTCGACGCGTGCATGCGGATGACGGACGCCGCGCGCTCCGAGCGGCTGCGGGGCGGTCTTCGCGTCTGCTCCGTGCGGAGCGCCGCTTGGAGCGACTGGGAGAGCGTCCGGTGTTACGCATCGTCGACGGGCGTCCTGATATGGAGCAGGGAGACCGGCGTTTCCGTCGGGACGACCGTCGCGCTCGACGACGGCCGAACCCGGAGCATGGGCGGCTACGACGGAGAGTCCCACACGCTTGACGGCGCGGACCCGGTCGCGATCGCCCGCGAGGCGGTTCGCCGCACTGCTCGGACGCACGGCGGAAGGGCGATTGCGAAGGGGCGGTACGACCTCGTCCTGGACGCGCCCGTCATGGCGGATCTTCTCGATGTCCTGGGAGAACTTTTTCTCGCGTCGGAGGTGCATCGGAACCGCTCCTTTCTCGGCGGACGCATCGGAGAAATGGTTGCGGGCCCCGAGGTGTCCCTGACGGATGACGGACGTCTGGCCGGGGGGATGGGGACGTCCGCGTTCGACGATGAAGGCGTTCCGACATCCCGGACGGTGCTTCTCGACCGCGGGCGTCTCGCCGGATACCTCTACGATCTGCGCAACGCCGCGGAAGACGGCGTCCCCTCGACGGGGAACGCCTGCCGTTCGGTCTCTTCGACTCCCGATGTGGCGACGAGCAATCTGATGATGACGCCGGGAACCCGCCCGCGCGAAGAACTCATCGGTTCCCTGAAGCGCGGCGTTCTGGTCACGGAGCTGATGGGGCTGCATACCGTCGATCCGGTCAGCGGGGACTATTCCCTCGGCATCAGGGGAGTGCTTCTTGAGGGCGGAGAGGAAAGCGTTCCCGTGTCGGGGATGACCATCGCGGGAACGCTTCGGGATCTTCTCGCGGGCATAGACGGCGCAGCCGATGACCTGACCCTTCGGGGCGATGTGGGCGCCTGCACGGTGGTGGTTCGCGATGTGGCGGTTTCCGGCGACTAGGGTTCATGTCGCGTTCCGAGCGCTCCTCGCGACGCTGCTGCTTCTGACGGCGGGCGCCGTCGCCTTTGCGGCGGACGGCCGTTTGCTCTTTCAGGGAGAGAACAGGCTCGGAATCGTTCCGGACATGAAGATGGGCAAATCCGCATATCTTTCCGTTTCCGCGATGGCGCGGCTTCTCGGATGCGATGTCACGGAGAAGAATGATACGCTGCTCCTCCAGATCGATCGCGATCGTCTGCAGATCGTCGAAGGCGCGACGGCCGTGTGGCTCAACGTGGAACTCCTTCCTATGGCGGGGCCCGCCGTTCGCGGCGGGGGGGCGTGGTGGCTGGAGGAGCGGTCCGCCCTGAAGGTCTTCTCGCGGCTCCTGCGGGGAGCCGGAAAGGAGTCCGCGCTGTCGTTCCGCGCCGGGGACGACCAGCCGGATGTCGAGTCCGTCCGTCCCCCGGCGGGAAAAGACGCCGCAGCCCCGGCGAAACGGGACGTCGTTCGGCCGGCGCCCGAGCAGAAATCGTCTTCCCTGCCCTTGCTCCGGGGGATCCGATGGGGACGCCCGGAGGGAAAGATCCGGGCGGTTCTGGAGTACAGCGGCGAAACGCCTCCCGCGGTCGAAGGAACGGGAAGCGCCCTGCGGTTCGTCTTCGGAACGCCGATTCCCGGAGAAATCGCCGCGACGGGGACCCCGTATCCCGACGCAATCCGCCTGTCCGTGACGAATTTCGGGGACAGAAACATCGTCGAACTCGCCTCGAACGGAGCGAAGACGGAGACCTTCACCCTGGGAGGTCCGGCCCGGCTCGTGGTCGACTTCACGCTTCCGGACGGAGCGAAGAAGCCGGAGGCGCGCGAGGGCAAAGCCGCAAGCAGGCCGGAACAGGAAACGAGAAAAACGGAATCGGACATCCGGGAAGAAAAAACGCAGCCGGATTCGTCGTCCGGAGAAAGACGCCCGTCCGGAAAAAGAAGAGCGGGAAAGTACATTGTGGCGGTCGACCCGGGGCACGGGGGGAAAGACCCCGGCGCGATCTCCAACGGAATCCGCGAAAAGGACGTGAACCTCAAAATCGCCTCGCACCTCGCGGGGGAGTTGTGCGCCATGGGAGTCGACGCCCGGATGACCAGGACGGGGGATACCTATCTGCGCCTCCAGGAACGCACCGAACTCGCCAACCGATGGAAAGCCGACATGTTCGTCAGCATTCACGCCAACGCGCTCCCGGCGGGACACCATGCGCTCGGGATGGAGATCTATCTCATGGCCCTGCCCACCGACAAGGACGCCATGCGGCTCGCCCTGATTGAAAACAGGGATCTCGCGGCGGATAATGACAAGAAGGAGTCCGCGGCTTCGGACAGGCGGACGCAGCTCTTGCTGAGCATCCTCGGCAACATGCAGCAGAACGCGAAGATCAGCGAGAGCACTACGGTCGCGGAACGTCTCTTCGGCGCCGGGAAACAGGGGGGGCTTCCGATGCGTCGCGTCGCGCAGGCGCCTTTCTTCGTTCTCCGGGGAGCGACGATGCCCGCCGTCCTTGTCGAAACGGGATTCCTGACGGAAGCCAGGGAGGCGAAGATGCTCGCGACTCCCGAATACCAGAAAAAATGCGCTTCCGCCCTCGCCCGGGGAGTTGTGTCGTACCTCGAGAACCAATAGGCTCGAAGGCGCCCGGGACTGAAGGCGGGAAGGGAGGAAAACGGGGGATGCAGGAACGGCGGAAAGACCAGGATGATTTCGTCCTGCCGGAGAACGTGCTCGAAGAGGGAAACGAAATCCCGAGGGAACGCCCCGGAAGGTTGCGTCGCGAAAGGCGGGAGCCGGACGAACCGGTGAAAAAGACGAACCGCCTCTTCCGGATCGTCGCCTGGATGGGGCTTGTGGCGCTCTTCTTTGCGGTCGGCTACGGCGGAGCGTCCTACGGTCTGAAAAAACTCTCGGAGAAGAAGATCATTACGCGCCCGGATGTCGTCCGGGATGCGCCCGGCGCCGCCGCGCTCCTCGGCGCGAAGGGCGATACGATCGCCCTGGGCGCTCGGAAGACGTCCGTGACCCTTACCCTGCCGAAGGACGGAACGCTTGTGCAGGAAAAGATATCGATCCTCTCCGATCTGATGGAGGACGACATCCGGACCTGCGTGGCGCGGATCGCATCCGCCGCTGGAATTCCGAAAGACGTTTCGCTGCTCCACGTTTTCCGGAACGGTGAAGTCGTCTTTCTCGATTTCGACGCCGAGATAACCAACGCGCTCGCAAAGGCGGGCGAGCAGAACAGCCTGCTCTTCATAACCGGCGTCGTCCGGACGCTGCAGGACAATTACCCGCCGGTCGCCATCGTCCGTTTCCTCGTGAAGGGACAGGTCACGCGCGGAAACGCTCCGGTGGATCTCACGGTCCCCTGGCGGCTGCCCAAGTAGGGCGGAAGGAGAGAACCGAATGGCCCGAATCGACGGCCGACGGGACGACGAGCTTCGATCCGTCAGCTTTGAACGGCACTTCACGCGGTACGCCGAGGGAGCGGTGCTGGCGACCTTCGGCGAAACACGGGTGCTCTGCACGGCGACGCTTGAGGAGAAGGTCCCCCCATTCCTTCGCGGCGCGGGAAAGGGGTGGATCACCGCCGAGTACGCGATGCTGCCACGGGCGACCCATGTACGCACTCCACGGAGCGCCGGCGGTAACGGCCGGAGCGCCGAAATCCAGCGGCTCGTCGGCCGGTCGCTCCGTTCCGCCGTCCGCCTCGACCGGCTCGGAGAACGCACGATATGGCTCGACTGCGACGTGCTCCAGGCGGACGGAGGAACGCGCACCACGGCGATCAGCGGCGCATTCGTCGCCCTTGTCGATTGCCTCAGGACTCTCTTCGCGAAGGGAGTCCTCCCGGAGATCCCCCTAGCGTCCTTCACGGCGGCGGTCAGCGTCGGCAAGGTCGGGGGGCGGATCCTGCTCGACCTCTGCTACGAGGAGGACTCGGTCGCCGAGGTCGACTGCAATGTCGTCATGAACGAATCTGGACGGATTATCGAACTCCAGGGAACCGGCGAGGGCGGAACCTTCGACCGCGGGGAACTGAACGGAATGCTCGATGTCGCGGAAGCAGGCGTCGGGCGCATTATCGCGGCGCAGCGCGCGGCGCTGTCGCTGTCGGATGAGGAGATCGCGGCCTGTGCGTCACGAAGCGCTGTTATTTGCGAGCGGTAACCGCAACAAATATGTCGAGATGCGGGAGCTTCTCGCGCCGACGGGGATGCAGATTCTCTTCGGAGGCGACGTGAGGTCCATGGACGTCGAAGAGACGGGATCCACGTACGCCGGGAACGCGTTGCTCAAGGCGCGGGCGTGGGCTCAGGCGACGGGATTGCCCGCCGTGGCCGACGACAGCGGCGTGGAAGTCCGGGCGCTCGACGGCGCGCCCGGGATCTTTTCGGCCCGCGTCGCCGCGACGGACGCCCTCCGCAACGAATGGCTGCTCGAGCAGCTGGCCCGCAGGTCGGCCGAAACCCCGGGACCCGGGGACCGAGCGGCCCGGTATGTCGCGGCGCTCGCGCTCTGCTTCCCGGAAGAGGGAGAGATCATCATCTGCGAGGGAATCTGCCGGGGAAGCATCCTGAACGCTCCGAGAGGCGGGGGCGGGTTCGGCTACGATCCGCTCTTTCTTCCCGACGGGCAGGACAAGAGCTTCGGCGAACTGGACCGATCGGTGAAGCAAAGGATCTCGCATCGTGCGATCGCGTCGTTTCGCCTTGTGAATATGCTTTTGCGCCGGGGTATGCTACAATAACTATCCGTTTGAATTGTGTTCGAAATTTCTAGGAGGTGCACACGGTGAAGATCGCACTCGGACTGCTTCATATCGTGCTTTGCATTGCCCTGTCTGGGGTCGTGCTGCTCCAGCAGCGGAAACAGGGCGGTTTCTCCGGGATCTTTGGCGGAGGAACGCAGGCTGATATGGGCAACAATCAATGGCAACGCTTCTCGGGACTCACCAAGATCACGGTGATTCTCACGTCCCTGTTCATGGTGACATCCGTCGTCCTCGTCCTCATGGCCAAGTAGGCGCCCCAATGACCTGCGGAAAGCTGCCGGGAATCGACACGCTGGAAGACGTCCGTTCCATCAGCGTCTCGTCCGATCGGTTGTTTTCGGCGACCCACGAGGAGATTCTCGCCGGATGCACGACGGACATCTATTTCGTCAAGACCCGCGATGTTCTCAGAAAGGCGGGACGGCTGGATGTTCCTGTCGTCGCCGAGGTGTTCGCGCGCAAGAAGGGGCTGTTCGCCGGTCTGCCCGAAGCGCTCATGCTGTTCCGCGGGCGGGATGTCGCGGTTCATTCCCTGAAGGAGGGCGACCCCTTCGAACCGCGCGAGGTCGTCATGCGTCTGGAAGGCCCCTATTCGTCCTTCGGGATGTACGAAACGGTCCTTCTCGGGATCCTCGCGAGTTCCGCGGGGTGGGCGACGACGGCCCGGGAATGCGTGGACGCCGCCGAAGGAAAGCCCGTTCTCTGTTTCGGCGCGCGGCACGTCCATCCGGCCATAGCGCCGGTCATGGAACGCACTGCGGTCGTTGTCGGCGGATGCACGGCGGCGAGCTGCATTCTCGGGGCGAAACTCGCCGGCGGCGAACCGTCCGGGACGGTTCCGCACGCGGCGATCCTGATCATGGGCGACACCGTCGAACTGGCGAAGGTCTATGACGCGGTCGTTCCGTCGGGCGAACCGAGAATCGTCCTCGTGGACACCTTCAAGGACGAAGCCGAGGAAAGCCTGCGCGTCGCGAACGCTCTGGGAGCGAGGCTTTCGGGCGTCCGGCTCGATACTCCGGGCGAGCGGGGCGGCGTCACCGTCGAACTGGTCCGCGAAATCCGCTATCGCCTCGACATGGCGGGATTCGGCCATGTCCAGATCATAGCGTCGGGCGGCCTGAATCCGGAGAGAATCCGGGCGCTTTCGGCCGCCGGAGCCGCTTCGTTCGGCGTGGGAAGCTACATCTCCGACGCCGCCCCGATCGATATGACGATGGATCTGAAAGTCATCGACGGACGTCCGATCGCGAAACGGGGACGTCTTCCGGGGGTACTTGCAAGTCCGAGGTTGCATCGGGTACAATAATCAGCCGTGAATGCGCCGTCTTTTTCGATTCGTTCCGCGCTGCGCTTCCTGGGATCCTTGCCACGTCCCTGAGATGCGGAAGAGCGCCGGATGCGTCGAAGACAGCGTGTTTATATGTTCCATGCGCACCGTATACAGAAAGGGACTATCAAAGGAGGAAGTTTCATGACCAGCGATCACCGGTCATTTATGGCCACGAAGAATACCGTCGTGCGTTCGTGGTATATCGTGGACGCCGCGGATAAACCCCTCGGAAGGGTCGCGTCCGCCGTCGCCATGATTCTCATGGGGAAGAACAAACCCACCTATACGCCGCATGTCGACTGCGGCGATTTTGTCGTCATCATCAACGCGGAAAAGGTCAAGCTCACGGGCGCGAAGCGGGAGAACGCGAAAGTCTACAACTACAGCGGATATCCCAGCGGCCTGAGGGTTCGAACGTACGGAGAAGTCCTCGATAAACAGCCGGAATATCTCATCGAAAAGGTTGTCAAGGGCATGCTCCCCAAAACCCGCCTGAAGCTCTGGCGGAAGCTCAAGGTCTATGCGGGTCCGAACCATCCGCACGCGGCGCAGCAGCCCGTCGCGATCGACCTGTAGCCTGAAGAGGAGGACGGAGGATCATGAATACTCTTTCCTGTTTCTGGGGAACCGGAAGACGGAAGAATGCCCTTGCCCGGGTGCGTGTGCTTCCCGGGAACGGGGTCGTCAAGATCAACGAACGCACGGTTGAGGATTATTTCCCCCGCCTTGTGTGGCAGTTGCAGGCGATGCAGCCCCTCAAGACCGCAACTGTCGAGGGGAAGGTCGATGTGCTGGTGCGCGCGAGCGGCGGCGGTCTTACGGGACAGGCCGGAGCCGTGCGTCTCGGCATCGCCCGCGCGTTGATCAAGATGAACCCGGAACTGCGGCCGGTCCTGAAGAAGGCCGGACTGCTCACGCGCGATCCGAGAATGGTCGAACGCAAGAAGTACGGCCAGAAGGGCGCACGCGGTCAGTTCCAGTACTCGAAGCGGTAATCGCAGGGCCGTTTCGGAGAACCGGAGATATTTGCAGGGATGGCCCAGTATGGGGCCATCCCTTTTTTTTCAGGAACAAAGGAAATCGATGAACTCCTCTTTTCCTATCCGGTAAAAGAATCGGCTGATTTCCATCGGGGCGAGCGCCTGCGCGACGGACGCCCTGTCGGGCGGCAGGCCGTCGAGCGCGCATGCGACCGGGGCAAGGTCCTCGGCGCCGAAAAAATCCCCGAAGAAGACGATGTCCCGCATTGTCCCACCGACGAGATTCATGCGCGCCTCCACGCGCCCCGCGCCTTCGAAACGCCGTTCCTTCCGGATATCGCGCTCCCTGCCGTCTCCCCATGTCCAGGCGCGGGACGCATACCGTTCCGCGGCCAGGGCCGTCACGGCCTCGCGGAGGTCGTCGGAGACGAGGAGCGGCGCAAGACCGTATTCCCGGTCCACCTCCCCGCGAAGCACCGTCAGAAAGTCCTCCATCCCCGCGTCCGGCCCGAGGTACGGACGAATATTCGTCACGCGGCTCGCGACGGACGCAAACCCCTTCGGACGATACTTTTCCTCGCGGACGCGCAGAACCTGCGACAGCACGGACAGATCGGAATCGAAGAGCAGCGTCCCGTGATGCAGCAGGCGCCGTCCGTCCATGTGCTGCGCGTTTCCGGAGAATTTCCTCCCTTCGATCGTGAGATCGTTCCGGTCCGTCCGCTCCGCGGCGACGCCGAGGCGATGCAACGTACGCAGCACCGGCTGCGTGAACGGCGCGAAGTCAAGCGTTCCTTCGGACGTTCGCGGCAACAGGAAGGAGTAGTTCACATTCCCGAGATCGTGATACACCGCTCCTCCCCCGGTGATGCGGCGAACGACGGTAATCCCGCGCTCCCGCACCGTATCTTCGCGCACTTCCTCGGCCGTATCCTGAAAACGGCCGACAACCACCGTCGCCGCATTCCGCCAGAGCAGAAAAATCCCTTCGTCTCCGGGGCGGATGCGCCGGTAGAGCGTTTCCTCGAGCGCGAGATTGAAGCGCGGATCGTGTCCGGGTTCGGAATAATACAACATCGCACCATCTCCTTCTTTCATGAAATACAAAAGAGACTATAGAAAACTGACACGAAGTACAGATATGTCGGATCTTGCGGAATAGATCGTTCGACGTTTATACTACCATTGTTCACGCTTTATCCTGTATTTCAACAGGTGCTCCGGTTTACGCCTGATGAAAGGAGAAAAGAAGGCTCGCCGGCATTATGCGCCTGCCCTCGTCCTCACTCTGCGTCTTCCCGAAACCGCATCGTCTTCGGTAGGCGCGCCTTTGGCTCCAAGGCGCGCATGAAGAAAACGGATCCGTCTCCCTGAAATGAGATGGGGTCCGCCGGACAGGAGGGGATATCACAGAAAAGGAAACGGGATGGCGTCACCGTGTCAGCACAAAACTTCTTGAGGAGGTGCTTTGATGAAACACTGGAAATCAACGGCGCTTGTCGCCGCGGCGATTCTTTTCGGCTTTCTGATGATCGGCGGCCTCGGGCAGGCCTCGGCGGCGGACGTGATCAACTGGAAGTTCCAGAGCCACCATACGCCCGGCGCGCTTTCGACGACCTTCGTCATCCCGCCTTTCATCGAGCGGGTGCGTGAACGATCCGGCGGCAGGTTGAACATCACGCTTCATTACGCGGGCGAGCTGGTCGAATACTCGGAAGTTTTTCCCGCCATGCAGGCGAATATGATTCAGATTTCCAACACGAGCACCCTCTTCTGGCGAGGCTCGATCAACATGGGCTGGCTTCAGGCGGGCAACCTTCCCCCCTTCGTCTGCAGAAGCCTCGACGATTTCAAAGAGCTGTACTATAAACGGGGAATCGACAAACTCATCCGCGAGGAGATGGCCACGAAGGGCATACATTTCCTGAGCAGCCACAGCGTGGGCAACACCTATTTCTGGAGCAAGAAGCCCATCAAGAGTCTCGCGGATCTCAAGGGTTTCAAAGTCCGCTTCTTCGGCGCCATGTCGGACACCATGGAGCATTTCGGCGCCGCTCCGGTCATGCTTCCCCACCCCGAGACCTACATGGCGATCGCCATGGGCACCCTTGACGGCAGCGGAACGGCGTGGTGGCTGTACCGCGATCTCAAACTCTACGAAGTCTGCCCGTACTTCATCGGCCCGGCCTGGCAGGTGCCTCAGGGCATGGAGCTTTGGGTTTCCAAGAAGGCCTGGGACGCTCTTCCCGACGACCTGAAGGAAATCGTCACGAAGGCCGCCGACGAATTCAACGAGGATTACGCCAGGGTCTGCGATGAACAGGAAAAGACCATGATGACGAAATCCTTCAAGGAATGGAAAACCACCTATATCGAATGGGGCAAGGAAGACGTCGACAAAATTACGAATGAATTCTCGATTCCCTACCTCGACAAGATCGAGAAGGACATCGGCGGGAAAGATCCGAGAGTCGCCGAGGGCGTCAAGATCGTCAAGCAGTTCATGAAGGACCGCGGGTACATCAAGTAGCGGGAGAGCTTTTTTTCCGTGAAACGCCCCCCTCTTCCTCCGGGGAGGAGGGGGCGTTTTTTTGAGACAGACTTGAATTGAATGAGGTGATGCGATTGAATTTTTTGATCAAGTTCATCAATTTCACCGATAATCTCAACGATTGGGTGGGCAAGATCTTCGGCCTGCTTGTCTATCCGACGATGCTCGTCCTCGTCTACGAGGTGGTCATGAGATACGGATTCAACCGCCCCACGATCTGGGCTCACGAAACATCGTGCATGCTGTATGGGGCCCATTTCGTCCTCGGAGGGGCCTATGCGTTGCGATGGGGAGCTTTCGTCAACGTTGACGCGCTGTACCAGTACTTTCCTCCGCGCGTGAAAGCCGTCGTGGATCTCTTCACGTGGACCCTTTTCTACGCTTTCGTGGGGACGATGCTGTGGCTGAGCGTTCCCTGGGCCTGGGACAGCCTGCGCGTGATGGAGTACTCGAACAGCACCTGGGGGCCCTACGTGTGGCAGATCAAGCTGCTGATTCCCGTTTCGGCGTTCCTCGTGTTGCTCCAGGGCATGACCAAGACCATCAAGGATCTCCATCTCGCGCTGACAGGCCGCGAACTCATCGTCGACGCCGAAGTCGGCGGTGGAAACTGAGGTGATTTGCATGGATATATGGCTTATCTCCGTTTTCCTTTTCGGCGGCATGTTGCTCTTCCTGTTGCTCGGCCTTCCCGTCGCGTTCGTCCTGGGAGGATTGGCGACGGTGTTCGCCGCAACTTTCTGGGGGCCGGAATCGCTTTTCATCATTGTGGCCCGGACGTATTCCATGATGTCCACGACGACGCTTGTGGCGTGTCCGCTTTTCGTGCTCCTTGCGACGGTGCTGGAACGCTCCGGCGTCTCCGAGGATCTGTATGAGATGATGTACCGCTGGATGGGCTCCCTCAAGGGAGGACTGGCGGTCGGGACCGTTCTGGCGTGCACCCTCATAGCCGCCATGTCGGGAATCGCGTCCACCGGCGTGGTCATGATGGGCCTCATGGCGCTTCCCGCAATGCTGAAACGAGGCTATGACAAAAAGATGGCGGTCGGGTGCATCATGGCCGGCGGCGTCCTCGGGCCCCTCATCCCTCCGAGCATCGCGCTGGTGCTCTACGGCACGATCGCCCAGGTCTCCATAGGAGGGCTCTTTGCGGGAGGAATGAGCGCCGGACTGCTGTGCTCCGCTCTTATCATCGGCTACATAATCATCAAATGCCATTTCAACCCGGAGATGGGACCTCCGCTCCCTCCGGAGGAGCGGGCCAACTGGGGAGCCAAAATGGCGTCTCTCAAGGGAATCATCCTCCCCATGCTGCTGGTCTTCTCCGTTCTGGGATCGATCTACAGCGGCATCGCGACGCCGACCGAGGCGGCGGCCGTCGGCGCTCTCGGAGCCATCATCTGCAGCGCGATCCACGGGAAATTGAGCTGGAACCTTCTCAAGGAGGCGTCTCTCGCGACGATAAAGATCCAGGGCTTTATGATGTGGATTCTCTTCGCCGCCCAAGCCTTCGCCGCGGTCTACATGGGACTGGGGGCCTCCCGGATGGTCATCGGGCTGGTGAAGGAATACCAGGTTGGGTGGTGGGCCATGCTGATCGGCATCCAGGTCGTCTGGTTCCTTCTCGGTTTCGTGATCGACGCCTGGAGCATTCTCATGATCACAGCGCCCATCATACTCCCCCTTCTGCCGATTTACGGCTTCGATCCCCTGTGGCTCGGAGTCCTGTACGCGGTGAACACACAGACGGGGTACCTGACGCCGCCCTTCGGCACAATGCTGTTCATGATGCGGGGAATCGCCCCCAAGGGGGTCACCATGTCGGACATTTACCGCTCCGTGGTGCCTTTTGTGATCACTCAACTCGTGTGTCTGACGCTGTGCATCATCTTCCCGTCCTTTGTCACCTGGCTTCCGAAAATGCTTTTCTGATAAATCCGAAAAATATGTGTCGCCAACACTTTTACGGACAGAACGTTTAGCGACTCGATAGCGTTCGTGCACTACCACTCCTTGAGCCGGCGGATTGCACGGAGGGGAACGAGTCTCGTTGGCGCCCGCTTCGTCAGAGCGACCCGTCGCGGAAGCGGCGGGTCGTTTATAATGGGTATACAATCCTATAAGGGAGTGATCGATGTGCAGAATATTCTGAGGCAAAAGGCGGAAGACATGAAAGACCTTCTTGCGACGTGGCGGCACGAGTTTCACCGGCGCCCCGAACTCGGGTACGAGGAAGTCGAGACGACGAAGATGATTGTCGCGCATCTCACCGAAATGGGGTATTCGAACCTCCGTGTCGGCGGACACGAGATCACCACGGGCGTCATGGCCGACATCGACACGGGGCGGCCGGGAAAGAAGATCGCGTTGCGGGCGGACATCGACGCGCTGCCCGTGACGGAGGAGGCCGACGTCCCGTACCGGTCGGAGCGGCCGGGGTTCATGCACGCGTGCGGTCACGACGCCCACATCACCATGCTTCTGGGCGCGGCGAAGATTCTCATCGAACACAAAGCGGAGCTGAACGGCTCGTACCGCCTCATCTTCCAGCCCGCCGAAGAAAAGGGAAAGCCCGGCGGCGCGACCCGGATGATCGAGAGCGGCGCGCTCGACGGCGTCGACGCGATCTGCGGGCTTCACATCTGGTCTCCCGTCCCGAGCGGAAAGATCGCCTATCATGAGGGACCGACGATGGCTTCGGCGGACTCCTACCTTCTGAACATCAAGGGAAAAGGAGGACATGGCTCCATGCCGCACTTGTCGGTCGACCCGGTCACGTGCGCGTGCGCGGTCGTGTCGGCATGGCAGACCATCATCAGCCGTGAGGTCGATCCGCTCGAGGCCGGAGTGATTTCCGTCGGCGCGATCAATTCCGGCAACGTGTTCAACGTCATTCCGGACACAGCGTCGATTCTCGGCACCACGCGGACCTTCCGGCCCGAAATCCGCGACTACATCGAGTCCCGGATGAAGACGACGGCCGAACTCATCTGCGAGGCGATGCGCTGCACTGCGGAATTCACGTACACCCGCTTCCTTCCGCCGACGGTCACCGATCCGGCGTTCACGAAATACGCCGTCGAGGTCGCGAAAGAGGTCGCCGGGGCCGAGAACGTCTACGAGATGGCGCCGACGATGGGCGCAGAGGATTTCAGCTATTACCTCGAGAAGATCCCCGGGACGTTCCTGTTCCTCGGGACGGGGAACCCCGCGATCGATGCGACCTACCCGCAACATCATCCGAAGTACAAGGTCGACGACGATGTCCTTCCGCTCGGCGTCGCGACGATGGCGGGCGTCGCGATGCGGTATCTCGGCCGGAACTGAAAGCCGGAATTCACTCTGACGGGAAGGGCAGATCGACCGTTTCGGCATGAGAGGGGGCTTCCCGACGGGGAGCCCCCTCTCCGCGCATGACGCGGGCGAGCGCCGCCTCGAACGCCCGGATTTCCCCCGTTACGGAGTCCTCCGGGCCGGGAGGATTCCGCGTATACGGGACGGACGGCGGGGGGAGGAACTTCGAGCTTCGCAGCCTGCGGAACGTCGGGATGTCCGGGCGGTGCGCGACGATCCGCGACATGATGCTCCCGAGGACGAAACAATCCGACAGGGACGCGTGCGCATGCGACAAACGGTTTAACGTTTCTTCGGCGTCCCTGATGGCGGGAGGCGCGGGAAAGAGGTCCGCAATGCGGTCGGCGGCCTCCTGAAGTTTGGGCCACTTGGGGACGCCGGGCCGTTTCGGATTCACGATTGCGCAGACGTCCGTAAGTCCGCGCATCGAGCACCACCACTTCTGCGGGGACAGCGCCTCGCGGGGAAGGAACGCCGTATCGAACGACAGATTGTGGACGACGATTCCGTCCGGCTTCAGCCCGTTCCAGAAATCGATGAGCGACCCGATGTCCTCGGGAAAGAATTCCGGATACGCCGCGTTCCGCCGGAGAGAAGCGAGCCGCGACGTCGTCAGGCCGTGAACCTGCTCCGTCCTCCGGTCCGGAGTCTCGCGGGGAAAGTAAAAGCGGTTGAAGTACCCGAGAATGCGTCCCTGCCCGTCGAAGACGATGGACGATGCGGACACGACCGAGCGGCCGACAAAACCGTTGGTTTCGAAATCGAGGACTGCGTAGCGGATGGTCGCTCCCTGCTTTCCGTACGGATTCGCGTTGCGGGAAAAGGGGATTCGTCCGCAATGCGACGCGCGTAGTATTTTCCCCTCCAGGAATTATACCCGCACAGCCGAAAAGAAACACGGAGCATGCGATAATACAAGAAAGAGAGCATCGGGCTGCGCGGGGAGGGAGAATGGTGATGGCCGGCGGATATGCGGAGAAGGCGCAGAGCGCCGTCTTTCGGAGGGACGTACGTATGACGTTCGTCGCCGTCGCTTTGTGTCTCGTGCTGGCCTTTTTGCTTTTCAGCGTCGATCCCTTTCTGACGCCCGAGCTGGCGGTTCGGCTTGTCCGCAGTTCCGGCGCTCTTCGCGGCGGAACGACGAACGAGGAATTCGTGCGATCGGCGATCGCTTCGAACGGGGCTGTCATGTCGATCGGATGGGGGGCCGATCCCCTCGAAAACGGAAACTATCTTGTCTATTTCCTGTTTCTCGACGCGCGTGCGCTGCTTCGGGGCTGGTTTTTCGAGCTGGTTCCGGGACGCAGGCTGATCCGCGAGGTCAAGCGATCCCACGGATCAGCCTATGCCGACGCGATCGACGCGGCGTTTTCCGCGGCCCGGATTCCTCTGCCCGAGGAGCGGCTCGTCGCGTTGCGCGTGCAGCGGTCGGAAGCCATGGGGCAGGGGCGGACCGTGCAGGACGCCGTCAACGAACGCCTCCGCGCCGAAGGAGCGCGAAGCAGTTACGGATGGATCGTCTCCTCGCTTTCCGACGGACGGTGGATCGCCGGGTTTCTCTACGAACCGGCGGTTCCCGAAAAGAGCCCGATGCGCGGTTTCCTGTTCGAAGTTGGGATCGACGGGGTCATCCGGAGGCTTCCGTTCGATCCGGAGCACCGCTACGAATCCGCGCTGCTGCTTCGCGAAGCGGACGGAACGCCCGTTCCCGAACGGCTCCGGCGGGAGAGCCGCTCCCATCGGGCGACCGATCAGTATGACCGCATCGACGCCTTCCTGAAAGAGACGCTCCGATATTACGGAAACAGCGCGGACGATCTGACCGCGCGACTGGGACGCCCCGCCTCGAGCCGGACAAAGACGCAGAACGCGGGAAACGACGCTTCCTTCGCGCCCGTTCTCGTATCGCTCTCGTACCGGGGGCTCCGCGCCGGCGTCTTTCGCTGGTCGGACCACGAAATGCTCGCGTATCTGGAAATTTCGTCCGAGGATTATCCTCTCGGCGGATCGATCCGCGTGGGAATGGACTCGCGCGCGGTCCGATCCGCGCTCGGGGAGCCCCATCGCATCGAAGACAACGCCCTCGTCTATACGGACATGAAAAACAACTACGATCTCGTCTTCCGGCTGGACGCGAAGAGCGTGATCCGCGGCATGGAGCTGGTGCTCTACGTGGACTGACGGCTACAGGCGGACAAGCTCCATGGCGATGAGAACGATGACGATCCATTCGAGAACGGTGGAGCGCTTGGAGTCGATTTCGTTCTCCATCAGCTCGTAGGCGTCCTTCATCGAGGCGAGCTTTTCGTCGATCTTCGCGAGCCAGGTCTGCGTGCGGAAGATCCGGAGCGCCCTCGTGTAGATCTGCGCGTAATACACGTCTTCCGTGACCCGGACCGATGTCGTGAGGTGATCGGTCATCAGGCGCGTCTCGAGGATGAGCTTCATGCCCCGGCGGGCGAGGTTGCTCCAGCGGCTCGAGAAGAGCGCGGTGAGGAAGGGCATCGGGGTGTCCATATCGCGGTACAGCCCCTGTAGCTTCGCGGTGAGGGTCTCGTCGTAGTAGCGCGCCTCGAGGACCTGCACCACGGCGTATTCCAGCAGGAGCAGGATGTCGGCGGCCTCCTTGCGGTCGACGATCAGCGCGTTGTCGTAATTCAGCAGGACGAGTTCGTCGTCGGAGAAGGAAAAAACGTTGTCCGCCATCATGTCGGTCTGCTGGCGGCTGACGGGGGTTCGTTCCCCGAGAAGCATGCTCAGGAGCATGGGATAATTCCGGAACGTATCGAAGCAGACGGGCTCGTCGGTGTCCTTCAGGATGTAGAACGTATACTCCTCCTGAAAGTCGGCGAAGCCGTGCTGTCCGGTCAGACAGGCGGCGATCCCGTGAATGATCTGCTCGATCTCCCAATCCAGCATTCGGTCGATCTCCGGGTCGGGGTCCATCGAGAGCGCGGTTTCGATGAAGGCGGAAAGCTCCAGGTTGCGGACCGGAACCCGCATGATGAGACAGACGACGCCGAGGTCGAAAAAGTGCGCCGACAGGTCGAAGACGATCCGCCCGGAGGACGTCACCCACGCCCGCGGCCCGAGATCGACCGCCACGGGCGGATTGACCAGCTCGATCGATTTCGTCTCGACCCGGACCAGCGACTGACGAACGGGCAGTCGCCCCGCAAAAACATCCGGCGGCAACGTATCGAGTCGAATCTCATCCGCAACGTCGTACATTTTCATATGAACAATCTCGCCGGCTCGTATCTGCATGGACTGCCTCCCTCCTTTTTCGTATGCAGGGATACTTTACATCAAACGGAAGGGAAAACACACCCCGCGATGTGTATAATGTGGCATGCGGAGAAGGTCCGCGAAGAGGACAGACCATTTCTGATCACAAAGGAGCGCTGCATCCGGTGAAAACGGAACGGATTCCCCCCGAACGCGGCTGTTTCCCTGCGTATCGCATCGCGGCGGGGGAGCGGCTCGACGTATTCATGATCGACCTCCCGATACCGCTTCCGGGCATGGAGCATCAGATCACGGCCTGGCTCCTGCGCGACGGCGGAACGGGCTGGACGGGACTTGTGGACCCCGGGCCGACCTCGACGGTTCCAGGTCTTGTCCGAACGCTTCGATCCCTCGACGTCCGGAGCGTCGACACGCTCCTCGCCACGCACGTTCATCTCGATCATTCGGGGGGGACGGCGGCGTTCCTGAAGGACTTCCCCGGCTGCGGGGTCTACGCGCCTCCCAGGGGACGTCCGCACCTCACGCAGCCCGAAAAGCTCTACGAAGCGAGCGTCGCGACGCTGGGGGCGACCGTGATCGACGCCTTCGGACGCCCCGGGATCGTGGACCCGCACGCGTTTCTTGACGCGTCGCCGGTCCGCGAACTGGAGATTCTCCCGACGCCGGGACACGCCTCTCATCACGACGCGTTCGTCTATCACTCTTCCGCGGGATTGCTGCTCTTTCCGGGAGAGGCGGCGGGCGTCGCGCTGACGCGGGCCGTCGCGGACCTGTGGATTCCGCGCGAAACGCTCGCGCGCTTCCCGAACGGAGAACTTCCGGCCGATTTCCGGTATCAATACCCGGGGACGCCGCCCCGTTTCGAATACGACATCTACCGGAAATCCGCCGAACTGCTGCGGAAACGCGAATACGCGCTGATGTGCTACAGCCACTACGGATGGACCGAGGAGCCCGCGGGCGATCTCGATCGCCTCCCGGATCAGATGGAGCAGTGGAAGACGATCGCGGCGGAAGAGAGCCGCGCGGCTTCATCGTGCGGAATGGAGGACCGGGGGGTCGTCGAACGGATCGCGCTCCGGCTGCGGGACGAGGATCCCCTGATCGCGGCGGTCTCTCTTTTCGATGCGGGAAACAGGGTGAAGGAAGAGTTTTTCCTGCGGAACAGCATCCTGGGGTTCCTCGGGTATGTGCGCAGTACCGGAGAATCACGCGGAGGCCATTGAAGAATCATGTGGCGTGAGCGGTTGGGTTGGGGTACAATTCGGATACGATGTACAACCATACTTTCTGCGCGGGCGGATGATAGAAGGAGGCAGGCATGAAAAGAAAACTGTTCGGTTTTATTCTGAGCTGTGCGTTCGTGTGCGGGCTGTCGGCTGTTTCGTGGGGGGCGGTCCGGCCCGCAAGCGCGCCGACGCCCGCGAACGAGGCGGCGGAGGTCGTGTGCAACACGACGATCAAGTGGACCGGTTCGGACACCACGGTCAGCGATGACGTCACGTACGCCATATATCTCGGCACGAACCAGAACGCGCCGACGTATCTCGGGAGCATTCGCACCGTCTCCCAGGATCTCACCAATCCGACGTTCGAGTACGCGCCCGCGGTCAAGCTCCTTCCGCTGACGACATATTTCTGGAAGATCGTGACGAGCGACGCCCACGGAAACGTCGCCATCAGCCCGACATGGGTCTTCATCACGGGGAACACGTTCCCGAGCGATAAGTACGCGCCGTATCCGGCCACCGAGCCGTCACCCGATCACGGCGCCGTCTATGTCGCAAAGAACGCGGTCCTTTCATGGACCGGCAAGGATCCGAACATTGTCGGCGGCGATACGTCCGTGAAGCTGTACTATGAGGTCCGGCTCGGGAAGAGCCTCGCCGACATGCCGATCGTCACCTCGTCGGGCAAGGGCGGGACAATCAGCGTCAACCAGTACGTCCCGACGTCGCTTGCGGCCAACACGAAGTACTACTGGCAGGTCAACTCGATCAACTCCTACGGGCTCCGGACGAACGGGCCGGTCTGGGAGTTCACCGTGACGCACGACCCGTGGAACGACCCGAGCGGGGGCGCGTCGTGTTCGGCCGGTCCGTTCGCGCCGCTCTCCCTGCTTCTTCTCGCGCCGGTGCTCTTTTTGAGAAGGAAATAGGCCGGAACGGCCGGAACGCAGCGGCTTTCGAGCCTTCGGGGCGGCGCACCCGCCCCGAAGGCTTTTTTCCGTTCCCGGGCGATATGTCCGGACAGACTCCGAAAGGCAGGGAACAGACATGGACTTTTTTATACAGACCATTGCCGCGCTGACCGTAAAGCAGGCTGCGATGCTTTTCGTCGGGATGGGACTCATCTACCTTGCGATCGTGAAGGAGTACGAGCCCGCGTTGCTGCTTCCGATGGGGTTCGGGGCGCTTCTCGTGAATATCCCGTTTTCGGCGGCGCTGACCCATACCGTGGGCGGGGTCGCGCAGGAAGGGGCGCTCAGCTTTCTCTTTCAAGCCGGGATTGCGACGGAACTCTTCCCGCTTCTCATCTTCATCGCCGTCGGCGCAATGATCGACTTCACGCCGCTTTTCCAGTACCCCGTCGCCTTTCTCTTCGGCCTGACCGCGCAGGCGGGCATTTTTTTGACCATGGGGCTCGCGCTTCTTCTGGGCTTCGACATCAAGGAGGCTGCGTCCATAGGAATCATCGGCGCAGCGGACGGCCCGACGTCGATTTACGTCTCGGCGCGGTTCGCCCCGCATCTCCTCGGTCCAATCTCCGTCGCCGCATATTCCTATATGGCGCTCGTCCCGCTGATCCAGCCGCCGGTCATCCGCCTGCTGACCACCTCAAGGGAGCGGGCGATCCGGATGGAGTACACGGACCGAAAGGTGTCCAAACGCGCGAAGATCCTCTTCCCGATCATCGTGACGCTGTTCGCCGGGTTTATCGCCCCGGCGTCGGTCGCGCTCATCGGGTTCCTGATGTTCGGCAACCTCCTTCGCGAGAGCGGCGTCGTGGATCGTCTCGCCAAGGGCGCGCAGAACGAACTGGCGAACATCGTCACGATCCTGCTCGGGCTCGCGATCTCGGTGACGC
>CAYVKE010000030.1:0-16867 GCA_964451935.1 uncultured Synergistaceae bacterium
CGGCTTCGCCGCCGCTTCGCGCCTCTTCCCGCCATTTCGCAAGGGTCACGTAGGATACTCCGCTCTCCTCCGCCAGTCGCATGATCGGCACGTTCTCCACTTCGCTCGCGAACTCGCTCCGGGATGCTACGCGATCCGGCGGCATCATCTTCCGGATGACGGCTTCCTTGAATTCCGGGCTGTATCATTTCATCTCCATCGCACCTCCCGAGCGCCTCTCACAATATACTTTAAACCACTCGGGGTACGCGACTTCCATTGTGACAGCTAGGGCTTTTCCGTTTCTTTCATCGAACAGGTGTTTCATTCCGGCCCTTGCCGAAACTCTACCGCGGCAGCATAATTTTTGTGGAAAGGCATTCACATTCGACGGGGGCGTGATCTCAGAATGACGATCAAGGACGCACGGGAATTTTTACATCTTCACGGATGGGCGCGATTGCCGCTGTTTTCGTTTTTCGTCTCTCTCACCCTCTTTGCGTGCGCGCTTCCCGCCCCTGCCGCGACGCCGGACCCGTCGACGCGGATCGAAACGTTCTCCGGCCCCGTCGCCGGAACGACCGAACGGGACGTTCACGTTTACCGCGGAATTCCGTACGCCGCGCCTCCGGTCGGGGACCTGCGCTGGAAGGCCCCGGAACCGCCGACGCCGTGGACGGCGGTCCGCGACTGCACGGAATTCGGCCCCGCATGTCCGCAGCCGCCCCGCGCGAATGTCGGCAAAACCAGCGAGGACTGCCTCTATCTGAACGTCTGGACGGCCGCTCCGGGCGCCGGGGCGAGGCGTCCGGTCATGGTCTGGATCCACGGCGGCGCGTTTATGTCCGGCGCGGGATCGCTTCCCGCGTACGACGGAGCGGCGCTCGCGCGCAAGGGCGTCGTCGTCGTGACCTTCAACTATCGCCTCGGAGCGCTCGGCTTCCTGAGCCACCCCGCGCTCGACGCGGAATCCGCCCGGAAGACCTCCGGCAACTACGGACTTCTCGATCAGATCTTCGCGCTCGCCTGGGTGCGCGACAACATCGCCGCGTTCGGCGGGGACCCGGGCAATGTCACGATCTTCGGCGAGTCCGCGGGCGCGATCTGCGTCACGCACCTGATGACGAGCCCGATGGCCGCGGGCCTCTTCCACAAGGCCATCGCGCAGAGCGGCGGTCCCTTCGGACTTTCGGACATGCGCCCGCGCGAGGACGAACGGGACCGCGCGCTTCGGCTCGGAGAGCGCTTCGCGGCGTCGCTCGGCTGTCCCGGCAGGGGGGCGGACGCGCTCGAACGTCTCCGGTCGAAACCGTTCGAAGCGCTTCTCGGGGCCTCCGCGCAGGCGCCGTCCTTCCTGAAGCCGTCGGGAATCCGCTTTTCCCCCGTCGTCGACGGCGTCGTCCTGCCGGAACATCCGGCGCGCGCCTTTCTCGACGGGCGCCAGGCGGACGTCCCCGTGCTGACGGGGAGCAACAAAAACGAGGGGACGATGTTCTACGAGTCCGTCACGCGCGAGGAGTACGAAACATGGGTCGAAGGCCTTTTCGGGCAATACGCCCCGAAGGTGCTCGCGCTCTTTCCCGCCCGGAGCGACCGCGACACGGCGGACGCGTTCGACCGGCTCTTCGCCTGTGCGATGTTCGCGGCCCCAGCGCGCTTCATTGCGGCGTGCGCCGAACGGCGCGGCCGGAAGGCGTATCTCTACCGGATGACGCGTCGTCCGAACAGCGACGCGTCGCGGAAACTCGGCGTCTTTCACGGCCTCGACATCGGGTACGTATTCGGCCGGGTCGCCGGACGTCCAGGGTTCACGGATACGGACGCGTCGCTCTCGAACACGATGATGGACTACTGGACGTCGTTCGCGCGTTCCGGCGATCCGAACACGTGGGGACGACCGGCATGGCCGGCGTTCACGCGGGCGAACGGCCGCTCCATGGAACTCGGGGATCGCGCCATCCCGCGATTCTACCTCGACCGGCGCGAGAGCATCCTCTTCGAGGAAATCATGAAGGATTCGATTGGCGTTCGATAGAGGTGCGTCGAAATGGCGTATTGAAACGGACGCGATTGTATGCAACAATCGCGGGGGAATGGCGGATTCTCTCCGTCCCGCGTCGTTTCACGGCGATTCGCGTGTTCGGGACGGATGAATCCAACGGAAAACGACTGCCGGAAGGGAGTGTTTCGAAATGCTGTACCGCAAGATGCCCCGGATCGAAGAGAAACTGTCCATCCTCGGGTTCGGCGCGATGCGCCTGCCCGTGAACGCGGATGGTTCGGTGGACGACAAGACCGTCGACGTCATGATGCGCAAGGCGATCGAGGGCGGGATCAACTATGTGGACACCGCGTGGCCCTACCACGGGGGAAAGGGCGAGGACGCGGTCGGCCGAGCGCTCCGCGGCGGGCTGCGCGACAAGGTCATGCTCGTGACGAAGATGCCCGTCTGGATCATCAACTCCCAGGCCGACATGGAGCGGACGCTCGACGAGCAGCTCAAAAAACTTCAGACGGACCACCTCGACATCTACCTGCTGCACTCGATGACCGACCCCAGGTGGCGGAGCATGAAGAAGCTCGACGCGCTCGCCTTCATGGAGCGGGCCCGCGCCGCGGGAAAGATCCGCTATATCGGCTTCTCGTTCCACGACGGAGTGAAGCTGTTCCGGGAAATGGTCGACGCCTACGAATGGGATATGTGCCAGATCCAGTACAACCTGCTCGACTGGAACTTCCAGGCCGGGACGGAGGGTCTGCGCTACGCCGCGTCGAAGGGAATCGGAATGACCATCATGGAACCGCTCAAGGGAGGCATTCTCGGAATGCCCGTCGAGGGCGGCCTTCGCGATATTGCGGCCCGTTCGGGCTACAACGCTCCGAACCTCGCCGACATGAGCCTTCGCTGGGTGTGGAACCATCCCGAGGTCAGCGTGGTGCTCTCCGGAATGAGCACGCCCCAACAGATGGACCAGAACCTCGAATCCGCCAACCGCGGCGTTGCGAACGGCATGACAGAGGCGGACCTGAAATTGGTCGACGACGTCCGGGCGCACCTGCAGAGCCGTATCCGGGCCGCCTGCACGGGCTGCTCGTACTGCATGCCCTGCCCGCAGAGCGTCGATATCCCCCAGTGCTTCCGGAGCCTCAACGACGCGTCGCTTTCCGGAAAGTGGGAGGCGCTGAAGGCGAACTACCTCTACCTTCTCGGCGGAACGAGAGAACTCAAGGGCGCATCGCACTGCGTCGAATGCGGCCTGTGCGAGACGAAGTGCCCGCAGCGCCTTCCGATCCGCGAACTGCTGAAGGAAGTCAAGGAAGCCTTCGGGGTGTAGCGGCGGAAACGACGGAACGACACGCCGAGGCTCCGTCCTTCGCGCGAAGGACGGGGCCTCGGTTTTTTTTGGCCTTCCCGCTATTGATACCCGAGCGGCATGATGCAGACGGGTTTTTTGTGTTTTTCGAGTTTGAGCGATGTCTTCAGGACGTCGACGTCCATTCCGACGACGTAGCGCCCCTTTATTCCGAGCCCGGTCGCCGCGAGATAGACGTTCTGGGTCATCGCGCCGACGGCGACGTCGCCGAAGTCCCGGGAATACTGCCCGTTTTCGTCCTTCACGAAAACGAGGATGTGCGACGCGCTTGCGACGAACGACTGCCTTCCGGCCTTCCCGATGATGTTTTCCGTCCCGGTCTGCTTCAGCGCGTTCTTCTCCCAGTCGTAGAGAAAGCTCCCGTTCTTCGCGAGAACGTAGACATCGACATACGGCGCTTTCCCCATCGCGAGCGGGATCGTCCACCCGCCTCCCTGCCGGTTTCTCCCCGTGGCGGCCCAGAGCAGCGTGGCCAGGTCCCTGTCGGAAATCGTCCGGTCCGAAAAGCCCGCATGCGTTGCCGACGCGCGGGTCCGGATCGCCGTGAGGACGCCGGGGCCGCCGTCCGTTTCGGGCGCGGGAAGCGCGACATCGGCCGATGCGCGCCCGGCCGCCGATCCGACGAAGAGCATCGCTCCTATAACAGCGCACAATACAACTCTCATGAATCCCATCCCTTTCGTATGTTCATTCCGCCGCCGCATCCGGCGGCGTTCCTACAGCCTTTTCGCCAGTCCGGCGAGATCGCAGTCCTCCCAGTGGAGCCGGTGCGACGCGAACGCGGCCGTGTATTTGAGCCCCGAGCCCGTGAACACGAGGGCGACGCGCTCCCCCTCCTTCACGATCCCCTTCGCCCGGGCCTGACGCAGCGTCGCGAGCGGAACGGCCGCCGCAGGCTGTCCGAAGAGGCCCGAACGCGCCATGTCGGCCTGCGCGCGGACGATCTCGTCCTCGGTCGCCGCGAGCGAATGCCATTTCCGGGAGCGGAGTTCCAGCAGCACGCGGTTCCCGCTCGGCGGGAAGGGATTCTCGATCGCGTGGGCGATCGTATGCGGCTCGGGGAACGGGCGGATGCGCTCGTCGCCGCGCGCGAACGCCGTCGCGATCGGCGAACACCCGGCGGCCTGCGCGCAGACGAAGCCGGGGACGCGGTCGGCGAGTCCGGCCGCCTTCAGGTCCATGAAGCCGTTGATGATCCCCCGGATGTTGCCGCCCGCGCTCGTCGGAACGATCACCCAGTCGGGCGGGCAGCCGTCCGTCTGCCCGTAGATCTCGAAAGCGATCGTTCGCGACCCGGCGACGCGGAAGGGGACATCCGAGTTCATGAAGTAGATTCCCTGCTCCGCGCCGATCCGGATGCTCTCCGCGTACAGACGGTCGTACGCGCCCTGGACGCGGATCAGGCGCGGTCCGTAGATCGCGATCGGGGCCATCTTCTCCTCCGCGAGATCGCCCTTGACGAGGATGACCGTCTCGAGCCCAGCGGCCGCGCCGTACGCCGCGACCGAGGCCGCCATGTTCCCGGTCGAAACCGTTCCGACGCGCGTGAAGCCGAGGGCGCGCGCGTGCGCGACGCAGGCGGCCGTCCCGCGGTCCTTGAACGACCACGTCGGGTTCGCGCTCTCGTTCTTGGCGACGAGCGACGACAGACCGAGTTCGCCCGCCAGGCGCGGCAGGGGGACGAGCGGCGTGTTCCCCTCGCCGAGCGACAGCCACTCGCCCGGCTCGAACGGGAAGAACGCGCCGTAGCGCGACGGAAGATCGCGGCCGTTCTCGTCGATCCCTGACTCCGTCCAGTCGAGATCGAGCGGCTCGCCGCAGGAGCAGCGGAACACGGCGTCCGCGTCGTAGACGGCGCCGCAGGAGCGGCAGTGAAGCATGGATTTTCTCATTCGCACACCCACACCTCTCTTTTCGGTTGTCGACGCCGGGAAACGGCGTGTCTCCCGGCGTCGTCGCCACTGAAGCATAACACCCGGGGCACGAGCGCGACAGCCCCGGAAACGATGCGATCGTGATGAAGTCAACGGAATGTTTTGACAAACGATTGGCGGTATGATACTGTTACACGAAGAAAATATTTCACTGATGAAATAAATTTCAATAACAGAAGGGACGCGGGCTTTTCCGGAAAATACGCGCTCGCGCCGTCGAAAGATCGGAGGATCCCATGGATCCCGAATATCAGCGGCTCCTGACGAAGGTAGCCCATCTCTACTACATCGAAGACAAGTCGCAAACGCAAATCGCCGATCTTCTGAGCCTCTCGAAGTCCAAGGTCTGCCGTCTGCTTGCCGAGGCGCGGAGCCAGGGCGTCGTCGAGATCTACGTGAACGGGACGTTGTCATGGTGTCCGGCTCTCGAGTCGCGCATCGAAAAGAAGTACGGCCTCAAGGAAGCGTGCATCGTCGAGGTTCCGGGAGATCGTCCGATCGCGCAAACGCTCGGCCTCGCCGGGGCGCAGCTCCTCAAGCGCCTCATGTCGCCGAAGGACATTCTCGGCATCTCATGGGGGAAGACGCTCCTCTCCCTCGTCTCGAACTTCCACGAGTCGCACCTCAAGGGGCCGCAGGTGGTTCAGCTCGTCGGGTGCCTGAATATGGGCGGCGAGGACATGCAGGTCATGGATCTTCTCCGTCGTCTCGGCGAATACTTCGAGACGCGACCGCTCGCGCTCTTCTGCCCGTCGATCGTCAGCAGTCCGCAGGTGAAAGCCGGACTCCTCGAAGATCCGAAAATCGCCGAGGTCGTCGAAGCGGCGAAGCGCTGCACGATTGTTCTCGCGGGAATAGGAGAACTCAGCACGACCTCGACGCTCTACCAGCAG
The DNA here is from genome assembly GCA_964451935.1 of uncultured Synergistaceae bacterium. Lineage (GTDB taxonomy): Bacteria > Synergistota > Synergistia > Synergistales > Aminobacteriaceae > CALFXN01. The sequence goes on from CAYVKE010000030.1 coordinate 6,181, forward strand.
GGATACATCAGTCCCGCGTGGTGGCGGACGCTGACGGAATCCGGGGCGGTCGGAAACATGTGCATGAACTTCTACAACGCCGATGGAGAGGCGTGTTGCCCTGCGTTTCAGGAAGTCACGATGACGACGACCTCGCTCTCCGACCTGAGGAAAATCCCCACGGTGATCGGCATCGCAGGCGGTCCGGAGAAGCTTGCCGCCGTCAGGGGCGCTCTTCGGAGCGGCGTTCTGAACATATTGCTGACGGACAGGGACACGGCGGAGGCCCTTTTGTGAGGAGTCGAAGCCGTGTTTTTTCCGGAACGTCGGAACGGGAGCACAACCCGAAGAAAAGGAGGGGTAGCGGCCGGTGATTGCAATGCGGCGGTGATGGTTCGTTTCAGTAACGACGGGAATGTATCACACGACTCGAAGAGGAGGATCTCATGATGAGAAAGCTTTTGCTGCTCGGACTTGCGCTCTCTGTGTTCGTTGCGTTTGCTGCTCCCGGTATGGCTGCTGAAAAGGTCATCAAAATCGGATACATCGGTGCCCTGACGGGCGATACGGCCGTCTGGGGACAGGCAGGGCTCAACGGCATGAAGCTGACCGCGAAGAAGGTCAACGACGCGGGCGGCGTTCTCGGAAGCACTATCGAAGTCATCGGCATGGACGGGAAGGGCAAGCCCGAAGACTCCCTGAACGCGCTGAGCAAGCTCATCGACATGGGCGTCATCGCGGTCGTCGGCACGAACTTCTCGAGCTGCAACATTCCGATGGCCCCCGTCGCGACGGCGAAGAAAATTCCGCTCCTCGCGACCGCCGCGTCCGATCCCAAGGTCACGGTCGACGAGACCGGAAAGCTCATGGAGTACAGCTTCCGCATCGGATTCATCGATCCCTTCCAGGGCCGCGTCCTCGCCGCGTTCGCGATCGGGAAGCTCGGCGCGAAGACCGCCGCGATCCTGACAGACATCGGTTCCGACTATTCGTACGGCCTATCCTCGTACTTCGAGGAGGAATTCAAGAAACTCGGCGGAAAGATCGTGGCCTCCGAGCAGGGACGCGCGGGCGACAACGACTACCGCGCGCAGCTCAGCAAGCTCAAGACCGTGAACCCGGACGTCATTCTCGTGCCGTGGATCGACAAGGACGTTGCGCTGATCGCGAAACAGGCGCGCGAGCTGGGCATCAAGGCGGCCTTCATGGGCGGCGACGGATGGGACAACCAGGACATGATCACGATGGCGGGCGCCGCGCTCGAAGGCGGATACTACACGTCGCAACCCTCGTTCGGCCGCGAGGTCACGAAGCCCTACTACGACGAGTACGTGAAGACCTACACCATCAAGCCCGAGACCGAGGCGCTGTTCGGCCATGACGCCGTCATGTGGATCGTCGACGCGCTGAAGCGGGCGGGCAAGGCGGATTCCGTCGCGCTCAAGAATGCGCTCGAGAATACCACCGGCTTCGAAGGGCTCATGGGAACGATGAACATCGACAAAAAGACCCACAACCCCGTCAAACCCTGCAGCGTCATGACGATCAAGGGCGGCAAGATCGTCTACGTCGGCGACTTCATGCCCAAGGACTGACGGCCGTCCCGGAAGAGACGTTTTTCGAATTCGCGTTCCCCGCGTCCGTTCGCGGGGAACGCCAATCCCAACGATCATTCAGGAGAGATCTCATGCTGGCTCAGCAATTGATCAACGGTCTGTCCGTCGGCGGCATCTACGCATTGCTCTCGACGGGATACGCGCTCATCTACAGCCTGCTCGGATTCTCGAACTGGGCGCACGGAGAGGTCGCCATGCTCGGGGCGTATATCGCGGTCATGTCCGTCATCACGGCGAAATTGCCCTTCGTCGCCTCCCTGGCGCTCGCCCTGGCCGGAGCCGCGCTCATCAGCCTCGTCAACGAGAAGTTCTTCTACCGCCATATCCGCAACAACAACTCGCCGACCATGTTCCTGATGATCGCGGCGATGGGCCTGTCGACGACGTACAAGAACCTCATCGTCGTTCTCGTCGGGCCGAAGTTCAAGTATTTCCCGCAGATACTGCCGTTCGAGTCGCTCGGGTTCTGGGGGATCAACATCGGCGTTCTCGATATCTTCTCCATCATCGTGTCGCTTGCGGCCATCGTTCTTCTGGACGTCCTGATCTATCACACGAAGTTCGGGCTCGGGATCCGCGGGTGCGCGTCGGACTCCGTCACGGCCGAACTCCTCGGCGTCAACGTCAACCGGTACATCCTGATCGTCTTCCTGCTCGCGGGCGGCCTGGCCGGATGCGCCGGCGTGCTGCTCGGAATGAAGTACACGGTCTACCCCTCACTGGGAAATACAGCGCTCAAGGCCTTCATCGCATCGGTCTTCGGCGGGCTCGGGAGCATCCGGGGGGCCATCATGGGCGCCTTCATGATAGGGATTCTGGAGACGCTCGTCTCCGCCTACGTCAGCTCCGGACTCAGGGATCTCTTCACGTTCGGACTGCTTATCGCCATTCTTCTCATTCGTCCCGAAGGACTTCTCGGCAAGAGCGTCGAGCAGAAATCCTGATTCGCGGAGGAGGTCACGCATGTCGGACTATACCCAGGGAGTCATCATTCTGGTCTGCGTCAACGCCGTCGCGGTGCTCGGCGTCTCTATTCTGACAGGATTCACGCGGCTCTTCTCGTTTGGAAACGCCGGGTTTATGGCGATCGGCGCCTACGCTTCGGCGATCCTGACGAAGCAGTACGGATGGCCGCTCGCGTGCAGCATGCCCGCCGCGATGCTTCTCGCCGGGATGGCGGCGTACTGCATCGGCAGGCTGACGCTCCGGCTCAAGGGGGACTACTTCCTGATCACGACGCTCGGCTTCGGCGAATGCATCCGCGTCGCGCTCGACTACGCGTACAAATACACGGGCGGTCCGAGGGGGTATTCGAACATCCCGCACTATACGAACGTGTACCTCGCGGTCGCGATTCTGATCGTCGCGACGATCGTCGCGCGGAATTTCATCCGCTCGAAATACGGGTGGCATCTCATGGCCATCCGCGAACAGGAGGTCGCGGCAGAGGCCGTCGGCGTCGACACCGCGAAGTACAAACTCCTGTCGTTCGTGATGAGCGCCCTCTACGCGGGCTGCGCGGGCGTGCTCTTCGCACACTTTCTCCGATTCATCAATCCGACGATGTTCAACCTGGACAAGTCGTCGGAATGGGTCATCACGGTCGTCATCGGCGGCCTCGGGAGTCTCTCCGGATCGCTCATCGCGAGCGCGATCCTGACCCTTCTCCCCGAGATTTTCCGAAGCCTGGCGGAGTACCGGATGCTGCTTTACGGGATCGCGGTCGTCTTCATCATCATGCTCCGGCCGAACGGGCTCATGGGATATCGCGAGATTTCCTCGTTCTTCCCATGGAAGCCGCGGACGCAAACGACCGCGGAGGCGCGCAAATGAGCGCCGTCCTGTCGATTTCGAACCTGAACCAGTCGTTCGGGGGCGTCCGGGCCATCGACGATTTCCATCTGAACGTCGAACAGGAGTCGATCCACGGGCTTATCGGCCCCAACGGCGCGGGGAAGACGACGGTCTTCAACGTCATCACGGGGATCTACCGGCCCCGGAGCGGATCGGCGCTTTTCCGGGGGTGCGAGCTGATCGGCAGGAAACCCTTCGAGATCGCGAACATGGGAGTCGGCCGCACATTCCAGAACATCCGTCTCTTCCCGATGTTGAGCGTCCTCGAAAACGTCATCATCGCCGGGCACCGGGACGCCGGGTACTCTTTCGTCGAGGCGCTCACGCATCTCGGGCGGTACCGGCGCATCGTCCGGGCGCAGTGCGATCACGCGCGCGGGCTCCTCGCGACGGTCGGCCTCGAACACAGGGAGAGGGAGCAGGCCGGAAGCCTGCCCTACGGCTTGCAGCGCCGCCTCGAGATCGCCCGCGCCCTCGCGCTCAAACCGAGCCTGTTGCTTCTCGACGAGCCCGCTGCGGGAATGAACGAAGAGGAATCCCTCGCTCTCGTGAGCTTCATCCGCGAGATTCAGAAGAAGTTTTCGCTCACGATCCTCATGATCGAGCACCACATGGACGTCGTGACGAGCCTCTGCCACGACATCACCGTTCTCAACTTCGGCAGGATCCTCGCCCAGTCCTCGGACATCGCGGAGATCAAGAAGAATCCGGCCGTCGTCGAGGCGTATCTCGGAAAGGAGTGACGCGGGGCCGTGCTGTCGGTAACGGATGTCCACGTCTCCTACGGAGGCATCAGGGCGCTGCGCGGGGCGACGCTCCGCGTGAACCCCGGAGAGGTCGTCGCGGTTCTCGGCGCGAACGGCGCCGGGAAGACGACGCTTCTCAAGGCGATCTCGGGCATGGTCCCGTGCACGGGGGAGATTCTCTTCAAGGGCGCGAAGCGTCCTTCGTCGACGTATCGGCTCGCCGGATGCGGATTATGTCACGTTCCGGAGGGGCGACGGATTCTCGCGAACCTCACGGTGCTCGAAAACCTCCAGCTCGGCGCGTTCTCGCGGACGGACAAGAGGGGCGTCGCCGAAGACCTCGAACGGGTTCTCACGCTCTTCCCGCGTTTGCGGGAGCGGCTCGGGCAGTATGGCGGGCTCCTCAGCGGCGGCGAGCAGCAGATGCTCGCGATCAGCCGGGGGCTCATGGGGCGTCCCGATCTGCTCATGCTCGACGAGCCGTCGCTCGGCCTCGCGCCGATCATCGTCAAACAGATCTTCGACATCATCCGGGAGATCAGCTCCTTCGGAACGGCGATCCTTCTCGTCGAACAGAACGCGTTCAAGGCGCTCTCGATCTGCGGACGCGCGTACATCCTTTCCGTCGGCGAGATCGTGAAGAGCGGGTCCCGCGAGGAACTCATGAACAACCAGACCCTGATCCAGGGATACCTGGGCTGAGAAGCCCGGAAGATCGAAAGGCGGTGGCGGGGGATATGGAAAAAATGGCCGTCGGAATCTGGGCCTACGGAAAATGCGCCGAGCGGTACGTCTCGGACGGGTACAGGGGGGCGCTTCCCTTCGAAGAGCGCCTCCGGAAGGCCGCGGCGCTTGATGGCGTCCGCGGAGTGGAGCTGAGCGCCCCGAACGACATCAACGCGGAAACATGGCGCGATGTGAAGGCGCTGCTGGACAAAAACGGGCTCGGCGTCGCGTCGATCATCGCGGAAACCGTGTGCGACGCGAGCTGGCGGAACGGATCCCTGAGTTCTTCCGACGAAGCGGCGCGCAACCGGGCCGTCGCCGGCATCAGGGCGACAATGGACGTTGCGGCGCTTTCCGGCGCGGGCGTCGTCAACCTGTGGCTCGGGCAGGACGGGTTCGACTGCGTCTTCGAGGCGGACTACGCGGCAGCCTGGGAGAATCTCGTCCGCGGCCTGCGCGAGTGCGCGGCGTACCGCCCGGACGTGCGACTCGCGCTCGAATACAAGGCGAGCGAGCCGCGCATGAAGAGCTACGTGAACAACGCGGGGACGGCGCTCGCGCTCTGCCTGATGACGGGGTGCGAGAACGTCGGCGTTACGCTCGACATCGGGCATTCGTTCAACGCGGGGGAGAACCCGGCCGCGTCCGTCGCGCTGCTCGCCGCGCAACGGCGCCTCTTCCACGTCCACATCAACGACAACTACGGCGTCGCGGACGACGACATGCCCGCCGGGAGCGTCCATTGGCCGCAGTGGTTCGAGTTCGTCCACTGGCTCCGGAAGACGAAATACGACGGCTGGGTCTCGGTGGACATCTACCCCTACCGGGACGACCCGCAGGAGGCCTGTCGCGCGTCCGTTGAGTTTTTCGAACTGGCCGGCAGGGTCGCCGACCGGATGACCGTCGGGGACGCGCCGTCGAAGTCGGCGACGCTCCGAAGGCTCTTCGACATTCTGAAGTGAGGTGGCTGCGATGAAGGCGGCGTACTGGCACGGACACAAGGACATCAGGATCCGGGAGGTTCCCGAACCCGAAACGACGCCGGGGACCGTGAAGATCCGCGTCGCGTGGGCCGGGATCTGCGGAACGGACCGGCACGAATATACGGGACCGAATTTCATCCCGACGACGAAGCCGCACCGGCTGACCGGAAGGACCGCGCCGCTCGTCATGGGACACGAATATACGGGCGAGGTCGTCGAGGCGGCCCCGGATGTCCGGGGCTGGGCGCCGGGAACGAGGGTGACCGCCTCCGGGACGCTCTGCTGCCGGGAGTGCCCGGCGTGCGTCGACAAGAAGCGGCCGAACGTCTGCGAAAAGCTCGGTTTCACAGGCGTCAGCACCGACGGCGCGTTCGCCGACTATGTCGTCGTCCCGGCCTATCAGCTCTACGAGGTTCCTGAGGGGCTCGACCTCCGGACGACCGTCCTCGCCGAGCCGCTCGCGTGCGGACAGCACGCCGTGAACCTTCTCGGCGGCGTCGCGGGCGAACGCGTCCTGATCAACGGATCGGGAATCATCGGACTCAGCGCCTTCCTCGCGTGCAGGGTCGGAGGCGCGCGCGACGTCACGGTCGCGGGCTGGGGGGCGGAAAAACGTTCCTATGTCGAGAGACAGGGCGGACGCTATATCGACGTCTCGACCGACGAGGGCGCGAAACGTCTCGCCGGACAGCGCGCCGACGTCGCGTTCGAATGCGTGGGGCTCGAAGGCACGCTTCGCTCCGCGATCGACGCCCTCGTTCCCACGGGGAAGCTCATGGTCATGGGCGTGTTCGCCCAGGAGCCGCACTTCCCGATGAACTTCTTCCAGGAGGGAGAACGCACGCTCTACACGTCACAAGCCTACAACGAGGAGATCGGCGAGGTCCTGAGGCAGATGGCCGAAGGGCGCTACGCGGACCTCGAATCGCTCATCACGGCCGAGATCGGGCTCGACGACCTCGTCGGCAAGGGCTTCGAGGAACTGGAGCGGAACGCGGCGAAACACGCCAAAGTCATCATCCGCCTGAGCGGAAAACGATAGATTCTGAGGAGGAGTCGAATCATGCTTCCCGAAAACGCATCCTTCGCGACACAGGCCGTCCACGCGGGACAGGCCCCCGACCCCGAGACGGGAGCGCTCGTGGCCCCCGTCTTCATGACGAGCACCTATCTCTTCACGCCCGAGAAGATGGAACGCTATCTCGCGGGCGACAAGGCCGGGATCTTCACCTACGGGCGATCGCGCAACCCGACGCAGAACGACCTTCAGAAAAAGGTGGCGACGCTCGAAGGCGCGCCCGCGGCGCTCGCCGTCGCGTCGGGAATGGCCGCGGTCTCGCTCGCGATCCTGAACTGCGTCCGTCACGGCGACCACATCATCTCGTGCCACACGGTCTACGGCGGGACGCACGCGCTGCTGACCAAGGTCTTCACCGAATTCGGCATCAGACACACGTTCGTGAAGAAGATGACCGTCGCGGAACTCGACCGCGCCGTAACGCCCGAGACGAAGGCGGTCTACTTCGAGACCGTCTACAACCCCACGCTCGAAATCCCCGACTTCGAGCCGATCGTGAAGTGGGCGAAGTCGCGCGGCGTCACGACGATCATCGATAACACCTTCGCGTCGCCCTACATCTTCCGGCCGCTCTCGGTCGGCGTCGACGTCGTCATTCACAGCTCCACGAAATACATCAACGGGCACGGCGACCTCATCGGAGGCATGATCGTCGGGCAGGCCGACTTCGTCGACAAGATCCGAAGCGGCATCTACCAGGAACTCGGCCCGGTCCCCGCGCCGATGAACTGCTACTTCACGTTGCGCGGGCTCAAGACGCTGCACCTGCGCATGCGCGAGCACTGCGCCAACGCGATGGCGTTCGCGCAGCACTTCCGGAACCACCCGCTCGTCGAACGGGTCGTCTTCCCCGGCCTGCCGGAGGACCCGAGCCACGCGAACGCGGTGAAATACTTCCGGCCCGGCTGCTTCGGGGGCATGGTCTCGCTCGTCGTGAAGGGCGGCGTCAGGGAGGCGCAGACGGTCATCAACAACCTGAGGATGGCCCACTACTGCGTGAGCCTCGGCGACCTCGACACGCTCGTCCAGCAGCCCGCGACGATGACGCACGGCAAGATCGATCCCGACGAGCGCCGGAGCATGGGCATCCCGGACAGCATGATCCGCGTCTCGCTCGGCGTCGAGGACATCGACGACATCATCGCCGACTTCGAGCACGGCCTCGCCGCGCTGAAGGCGTAGCCGACGGGGCGGCCCGCACGATGGAGAAGCGCTACCTGTGCGCGGACGCGGGAACGACGCACCTGAAACTGGCGCTCCGGGACGAGTCCGGACGCACGCTCGGCCGCTTCGCGGCGCCACTCGAAAGCCGCGTTGCGGAGGGCGGATGCAGCGAGATGGACATGGACGCGCTCTGGGAGGCCTTTCGGGGCGGCGTCGACGCGCTCGGGCGCGAAAGCGCGGAGAACCGCGCGGCCCTCAGGAACCTTTCGGGCATCGGAATCTGCGCGCAGGGCGACGGCCTCTGGGCCATCGACGCGGACGGACGGCCGGTCGGTCCCGCGATCCTGTGGAACGACACGCGCGCTTCCGACCTCATGCCCGAAGTCGAACGGCTTCTCGCGCCGCGCTACACGGAATCGCGCACTGCGGCGCAGTTCTCGGGAGCGAACGCGGTGTTGCTGCGTTTTCTCAAAAGGACCGATCCGGAACGGTATCGGCGCATCGCTTCCGTTCTGCACTGCAAGGACTGGCTCAACTACAGACTGACGGGCCGGATCGTGACGGAGCGCACGGACGCCGGGACGAGCGTCTTCAGCCGGACGGCGGGAACGTACGACGAAACGCTGCTGCGGCTTCTCGGCGTCCCGGAGGCGGCGTCGCAGCTGCCCCCGGTTTTCGCCTCGGACGCCGTGATCGGCCGGACGCTCGAAGGGGCGCTGCCGCACGTGGGCGCAGGGGTTCCCGTGATCGCCGGCGCGCTGGACCTCGCGGCCGCCGCGTACGGTCTGGGCGTTCGGGAGCCCGGGCAGACGCTCTGCATCCTGGGGACGACCTTCTGCATGCTGCAGGTGATCGATGACGCGGCCGTCGCCGAATGGCCGAAAATCGGCAGCGTCCTGTACAGTCTGGTCCCGGGGCGCAGCATCCGGTTGCTCGCGTCGCTCAACGGCGGCGCCGTCCTCGAATGGGCGAGGCGGACCACAGGCGCCGGCGGGATCGGGGAGGCGGAAGCCGAGGCTTCCGCCGTTCCGCCAGGAAGCGAGGGCGTGACGTTCGCGCCCTTTCTCTTCGGCGAGCGCGCCCCGTTCCGCGACGCGTGCGCGAGCGGTTCGTTCGGGGGGCTTCGCGCGCACCACTCGCGGGGGCACCTCCTCCGCGCGACGTACGAAGGACTCGCGTCCGCGATGCGCCTCATCGCAGAGGCGATGCCCCTGTATCCGGAAAACCTCGCCGTCACGGGCGGCGCCTCGAACAGCAGTCTTCTCTGCCGGACGCTCGCGGACGTTCTCGAAGTCCCTGTGGAACGTGTATCGGCGGACGAACCCGGAATCGAAGGCGTTTTTTCGCTACTCTCGGGGCGCGGCGCACATCCGGAATGCGCCGCGGGAAGAACCCGCTTCGTCCCGGAACATCCCGGCGCGTGCGTCGCCGCGGTCGAGCGTCTGCGGAACCTCGCCGGAAAGTGAGCATCGCGGGAATGCGACAAAAGAAGACGCATATCGAATCCACCTATGGAGAACAGAGGGATCTCAATGGCTGACGACAGGGAAACCACAATGCGATACAGGATAGCGGTCACAGCGGACATTACTCCACCCTACTTCCGGAAGCTCTGCGAACTCGGCGACGTCGACGTATGCGGCTGGGTCTCGACGGGGGTTCTGATGAACGAAGAAGAACAGATCGAACGTCTCCGGAACTTCCCCGTCTACGTCGTCGGGTACGAGCGCGTGAGCGAGCGGGTCGTGGCGGGGCTGCCGGAATTGCGGCTCGTGGCCTGCGCGCGCGCAAATCCGGTCAACATCGAGTGCGCGGCGCTCTCGAAGCGCGGAATCCCCCTGATCTACGCGCCGGGTCGGAACGCCGTCTCGGCTGCCGAATTCACGCTCGGAATGATGCTTTCCGAGGCGAGGCACATCGCCCGGTCGCACTACGCCCTGAAAAACGGCCGGTATCTCGGCGCGCCGTCAGCGAACATCCTGGAAACCCCGAAACGCGACGACGTCGTCTGGAACCTGAGCGGCGATTCCCCCTACAAACTCTTCCACGGATTCGAACTCAGCGGAAAGACGCTCTCTCTGCTGGGGCTCGGGCACATCGGCAGGATGGTCGCGCACTATGCGAAGGCGTTCGACATGCGGATCCTGTCCTACGATCCGTACGTCGACCAGGGAGAGGCGGCGGCGCTCGGAGTCACTCTCGTGGACCTTCCGACCCTCTACCGGGAGGCGGATTTCCTGAGCATCCACTGCAAGGAAAGCCCGGAGACCCGGGCGATGGTCGACGCGAACGCCTTCGCGCTCATGAAGCGAACGGCGATCCTCGTCAACGCCGGACGGGCTTCGATCGTTGACCAGAAGTCGCTTCTGGACGCATTGAGGGAGAAACGGATCGCAGGGGCTGCGCTCGATGTCTACTGGGAAGAGCCGCTCCCCTCGAACCACCCGCTGCTGACGCTCGACAACGTCACGATCACGCCGCACCTCGCCGGTGCGTCCTACGAGGTTCCCGACAGGCAGTCGAGGATGGTCGTCGAGGACG
>CAYVKE010000030.1:16877-28835 GCA_964451935.1 uncultured Synergistaceae bacterium
CGGTGGATCCGCGGCATGCAGCCCCGGAACGTCTGGAACCGGGAAGTTCTGTGAACGGAGGGAACGCAATGATATTGCGGGAAGAACGCGAACAGGTCGTCGAATACTGCCGGATGCTGACGACCCATAAGCTGACGAAGGGAACCGGCGGAAACATCAGCGCCTGCAACAGGGAGAAGGGTCTCATGGCCATCAGTCCGAGCGGAATGGACTACTTCAAGACCGAGCCGGAGGACGTCGTCGTCCTCGACCTCGAAGGCCGCGTCGTCGAAGGGCGCCGGGTCCCGTCGAGCGAAACCGATATGCACCGGCTGCTCTACATCGACCGGAGCGACATCAACGCCGTCGTTCACGCGCACTCGACCTACGCGACGACGCTTGCGTGCATGCGATGGAACCTCCCGGCCGTGCACTATCTCGTCGGCTTCGCGGGACACGACGTTCGGTGCGCTCCTTACGCGACGTTCGGCACGCCGGAACTCGCGAGGGTCGCGGTCGAGGGCATGAAGGGCCGTTTTGCGGTGCTCCTCGGCAACCACGGACTGCTCGCCGCGGGGCCGAACATGCACTACGCGTTCAACGTCGCCGAGGAGATCGAATTCGTGTGCGAGATCTACTGGCGCTCGAAGGCGGTCGGAGAGCCGGTTCTTCTTGACGCGGGCGACATGGAGACGGTTCTGGAGAAGTTCAAGACGTACGGGCAGCGGGACTGATTCGCTCCCGGAACAACCCGCGTCGCATCGCTCCTTGTTTCGGGGCGATGCGACGCTTTTTTCGACCCATGAATCGGAACGCCCCGCCGAAGACTCGAAATTTCCGCGGCGTCCTGCCATAATGACGGGTATTCTCATAATACGGAGGTGCGACCGAAATGGGCGGCATGAAGCGGATTCTGGCGATCAACGGGAGCCCCAGGGGGCGTGCGAGCAACACGCAGCGTCTCGTGAACGCGTTCTTCGAGGGGGCGGCGCAGGCGGGCGCGGAGTGCGAGACGATTTTCGCGACGGAACTCGACGTCCATGACTGCGTCGGGTGCTTCTCGTGCTGGAACAAGACCCCCGGCGTCTGCGTCTTCAAGGACGACATGCCCGGGGTGCTCGAAAAGATGCTCGACCTGGACCTCCTCGTCTGGGCGACGCCGCTCTACCACTTCGGGATGACCGCGCGGCTCAAGCGGATCATGGAGCGGACGCTGCCGCACGCGAAGCCCTGGATCGTCAGCGACGGGGAGCACTACCACCACCCCATCCGATACCCGGGGCGGATGGCGCCGCACTTCCTGATCTCAAACTGCGGCTTTCCGGAGCGGCATCACTTCGGGGCGCTCGTCGAGGAATTCCGGCTGCTCGTGGGAAAACGCAGCGACGCCTTCCTCGGATCGATCCTCTGCGCGTCGGGCGAACTGCTGAAAATCCCGGAACTCGCGTCGCGGACGTCGTGGTATCTCGACGCGGTGCGGACGGCCGGACGGGAGATGGCGGAACATCGCGCGATCTCCGACGAAACGGCCCGGACGCTCGAACGGCCGCTCATCGACATTCAGTCGTTCGTCGTCATGGCGAACGCGACGTGGGGCGTCCCCGGCGAGGTTCCGCCGACGCCCGAAGAGGCCCTCGGCGGAGAGCCGCTGACGCCCGAGACGGTAGCGATGCTCCGGATGCTCAAAATGCGGCAGGCGGCGGACTCCGCGAAGGGACAGTGACGCTGCGGCATCGCTTGGCGACACCAGGGCGATCAGACGCAACAGGAGAAGGCCGGCCGATTCGGGGATAGCCCGGTTCGACCGGCCTTCTCCTGGGATTACTTTGTCTCTTTCTTCCCGATCACGAGGAACACGCTCGACTCATCGACCTCCTCGACCCTGTACGGATATCCGCTCGCGCGGCCTAATGCGTCGAGGTCGGCTTCCGAAAAGGTCCGCGCGACGAAGCCGTCGCGGCAGACGATCAGCCCGTCGCGTGTCTTCTCCTCGTCGATCGCGCCGAGGAGTCCCTTGTCGGCCTGCTCGCGGAACCACGAAAGCCGGTGCTCCCAGAACTTCGCGCTGTAGCTGCTGCAATAGAGCGTCCCCCCCGGAACGAGAGCCTTCATGCAGCGCGCGACCGTGTCGGCCGCGTCGCCCTTCATCGCCGACAGGGCGTTCTGGAGGCACAGGACGATGTCGAAGTCCGCGTCGAACGCGAGCGCGTGGGCGTCCATCGTCTCGATGCGGCAGTTCGGCATGTCCGCGAGGTGCTCCCGCCCGAACGCGACGGATTCCTCCGAAATGTCGATCCCCGTGACCGACGCCGCGAACGGGGCGAGCGCCTTCATGATGCGACCGTACCCCGCCCCCAGTTCGAGAATCCGCTCGTCGCCGCGCAGGCCGCGGCGCACGAAGTCGATTTCCGCGTCGAGGTATCGCTTCACGCGTTCGATGCGCGTCTCGTAGACGCGGTGCAGGTTCGAGGCGTTGAGATTCTTCGCGTAATAGTTGTCGGTCATGCATCCCCCTCCGGACCGGTCCCGCGCGCCGGACGAAAGTTCGCTCCGTGCGGAACGAAATGATATCGTCACGCGTCGGGATGAGATAGATGTTTCGCATATCTCTTTTTATCATAATCGTCTCATTTCCGCACGCAAGCGCTTTTCCGCAGTCTCAGGCGACAATGTATTGTATAAAGTACGCAATGCGTCTATAATTTCGCTCGTGATTTCGATTTCATTGGAGGTGGATCAGGTGAGAAAGGCGGTTGCGGCGGCATTGATCCTGTTGTGCATGGCGGTTCCGGCATCGGCGAAGGTGTACAAGGCGGCGGATATCCCCGGGACCGTCAGGGAAAAGGTGGCCGGAGGCGTCGGAAATCTCGACTGCCGGTACGCCGTCGCTTCCGGAGCGGCATCCGCGGACGCGGCGCTCCAGGTGATCGGCATGCTCAAGCTCGAGCCCGGCTGCTCGATCGGTTTCCACAAGCACGCGGCCAACGAAGAGACCTACGTGTTCATCTCCGGAACGGGGATCTACACCGATACCGACGGCAAGACGTACGAAGTGGGCCCCGGCGACATGACCGTCACGTCGAAGGGCGAGTCGCACGGCCTCGCGAATAACGGAAAGACCCCGCTCGTCTGGGTCGGCGTCATCGCGCAGAAGTAGCCGCCCGTTCGTCGCGGACATCGAAGAAAGCCGGCGAAGGATTCTTCGCCGGCTTTGTCGTATGATGCGTCCGCTCGGGACAGGGATGGACGCGGCCGGATGCGGCGCCGGTTCCTGCCGTCGCGCGTCAGGCGCGGACGAGTCCGCCTCCGCCGGAGAGCTTGAAGCGCGATATTTCCCTCTTTAGCTGCGCGGCGCGCTCGGACAGGCGCATGGCCTGCTCGGAGACGCTTTCGGACGCCTTGACCGTCTCGCCGGAGGACGTTCGGATGTTCTGCGCCGCTTCCGCGATGGAGGACGTCGTCGAGGCGATCTGGTCCACGGCGTGCGCCATTTCGGAGGCCGACGCGGATTGCTCTTCCGCAACGGCGGCAAGGTCCGAGATGATGGCTATGATCTTCCGGACGGCGCCCATTCCCTGCCGAAGGTCGTCCATCGAGCGCTTCGAGAGCGACACGGTTTCCTGAAGGATCCTGTCGGACGACTGTGCGGAGGATACGGACGTCCCGACCTTTTCCTCGAGCCCTCCGATGAGCACCCGGATGGATTTCGCGGCTTCGTTCGACTCCTCCGCGAGCTTCCGCACCTCGTCGGCCACGACGGCGAAGCCGCGCCCCGCCTCGCCCGCCCGGGCCGCCTCGATGGCCGCGTTGAGCGCGAGAAGGTTCGTCTGGTCCGCGATCCGGGAGATGGTGACCACGAAGCCCGTGATGTTTTCCACGGTGGACGCGAGCGACCTGACGGCCTCCATGCTGACCTTCTCCTGCGCCTCCACCTGCGCCACGTTGGCGATGACGTCCTCGAATTCGAGGACGGTGTTCTTCACGAGGGTCTCCGCGTCGCCCGCGGCGGCCGCGCCGTCGCCCGACGCCTTCGCGACGGAACGGGCGCCATCGGCGACCTCGCCGATTCCCGCGTTCGTCTCCTCGGAGGCCGCCGCTCCGGATTCCGTCATGTTCGCGACGTCTTCGAGCGCCTTTCGCACCTCTTCGAGCGACGCCCCCGTCTCCTCGCTGAGAGCGGAGAGGCTGTCGGCGGCCGCGGAAACGTCCGCGACCGCGCCCGCTATGCTCCGGACGGTGTCGGCCTGCGCGGCGACCATCGAGGAGAGCGAATCGGCCATCGAACCGATCTCATCCCTGCCGTCGTAGCAGAAGTCCTCCCGCGATATGGTCAGATCCCCCTCTCCCGACCGGGCCGCAAGCAGCGCGACCTTGCGCAGGGGGCGCGTGACGACCCTCCCCGTGATGAATACGAGCAGAACGCCGATCAGCAGGATGGCGCCGCCGAGGATGCCCGCCTGAACGAGGATGCTCGCCAGGACCTTCGCGCGGATATCGTCAACGTACACTCCCGTGCCGAAATACCAGCCGAACGGTTCGTAGGCGCGGAGATACGCGACCTTCGGCTCGACGCGCTTCGTGTTGGAGTTCAGCCAGGGGTACGAGTAATACCCCTTCCCCTTCGTTTGCGCGATCTCGCGGAAATCCCGCTGAAGCCACCGGCCCCTGTCGTCCTTCACGTCGAGGAACTTGCCCCGCTCGTGGTTCTGAAAGGGGATGGCCACCTTATTCTCCATGTCGTACCCGAAGATGTAGTTCTCGCCCTCGTACCGCAGCGTGCTGACGATATCTCCGGCGATTCGCTTCGCCTGTTCGATCGGCATTTCGCCCGAAGCGGCCTTTTTGCCCCAGAAATCCACGATTCCCCAGGTGAAATCCACCATGTCGCGGATCGCCTTGGTCCGGTCGTCGTAGATGCTTTGGTACGTGCTTCGGTATCCGTGCCAGAGCAGGACCGCCGAGAGAAGGAGCAGCAGGATGAAGACGGGCAGGAGGAACCTGGATGCGACGCTGCGGAACAGGACGCGTTTTTTTTCGGACGACATGACGACTCACCTCCAGAGATTTGTCGGTTCATTCCGGTTTTTCGTGATAGAAATACATAAGTTAATTTTACACGAAAATCGGGCGTTTGTTCGCTGCGTCGGGGCGGAATGACGATGCGTCGTGCGGAATGCGCGACGGCTTTTAGGCGGGAGCTGCGGCGCTGCCGGGGATTCGGTGCGGGGTTTTCGGAGCCGGACCGGAGCGGCGGATGCGAAACGCTCCCCGGACGAACGAAGGGGGCGTCCATCCGGGGAGCGTCGGCAGGCATCGACGAGTTTTAGCGGGTGTCGGCGTGCGTTGCGGGTGTGTCGCGTCAGCCGGCCGTGTCCTTTCTGGACCGCCTCCCCGCCGCGAGGAGCGGAAGCAGCAGCGCCGCGGCCCATGCGGAGCGCGCGAAGGCGCTGCATCCGCCGCCGTTTCCCTGCGGCGGGATGATCGGGATGTCGGACGGCAAAGGAACGCCGGCTCGTGCGAAGACCTTGAGGCAGACGTTCGCGTTCGGATACGGGATCGTGACGTCCGCCCAGTCGCTTCCGGTCAGGCCGAAGAAGCTCTCGCCGGGGTTCGCCGTCGCCTGTTCGGAATAGTTCGCGAGGACGGTCTCCATCGGAACGGGGTAGTTCCACCCCGGCGTGGTCAGGCGCACGGCCACGGAGAAGCGGTCTCCCGACGTCACGGGGACGGGAGTTTTGAAGGGAATGGTGTGATACCCCGTTTCGGGCAGCGTTCCCTGCGCGACCTGCGTCATCGTCCCCGAATCAGGACGCCCGGCCGAAACGCGCCGGTAGACGCGGATTTCGTAGGTCGAACCGGGCATGTAGGCGTAGAACGCCGCCGCGGCGAGCGTCTCGGTCGCCTGGGCGGTCCAGATGTTCGCGAACCACGCCGTATCGCTTCCGGCGCCGATGTTCGAGACCCAGCCGAGCGGATCGTAGTCGTAGCGGCGCGCGTAGGGCTTCGTCGTCGTTCCGATGTACGCGACGCCGCAGTCGAGCGACGGCTCGTAGTAGGAGACGCGGAAATAGCCCCTGTCGCCCCACGCCGTCCCCCAGCTGTTCTTGACGATCCACGCGCCGGGGCCCGGGGGCGGCGTCGTGAAGTTCGCCGCCGCGTAGGTGTCGTCCCAGCCGACGATGACGACGCCGTGGTCCGACGGGTGTACGGACGGTCCGGAATAGAAGGCGTTCGTCGCGGCGTTCCACGAGGATGGAAGGGCGTCCATCCCGGCCCAGAGCCCGGCCGAAACCGCGCCCCGGTCGAAGATCGCCTGCTTGACGACGTCGCGGAGAAGCGCCGGGTACGGCGTTGCGTTCAGGAAGGCCGTGACGTTGATCTGCGGCATGTGAAGCGCGTCGGTCAGGTATGCGACGGTCGGTTCATTGCCCGTCGGATCGTTCGCGCCGCCGTAGGGGCAGTCCGACTCGTTCGCGGCGCCGCGGCCGCGCGCGAGAACGGCGACGGCCTGGAAGTCGGCCCCGCTCGCGTTGTAGATCGGCGTGACGTCGGTCGTGAAGGCGACGTCGTCGGAATAGGCGAAATACGCCAGGTGCCGTTCGGCGAGATCCGGGGACGCGCCGCCCGCCTTCAGGATCGTGGATTCGAGCGACCCCAGGGCCGCGAAGGCCCAGCAGGTTCCGTACGGAGCCTGGTCGCGCACGGGAGTGACGTGTCCCGTCGTCCGCAGGTCGTACCAGAGGGGAAGCGCCGTCCTCCCGGCGCGCCGCCCTTCGAGCCCCGCCCGGGCGATGTCGGCCGACGCGAAGTCGATGGGGCCGGGGCGATATCCGGTCAAACGCCCGCCGGCGGTCGCGGTCCGCCCTTGCGCAGCGGCGTTCAGGAAGCGCGCCGAGACGGGCGCCGTCGTCCATTCGGCGGCGGCCCGGGCTTCGGACGGCAGGGCGCCCGCTATCCCCGCCGCAAGAACGCACAGAATTCCGGCCCGCACGATGTGTCGCATTGTCATCCCTCCAGAAAGATACGAAATGATCCCCCCTATTGTATCGGGAACGTCCGGCGAATGCCTAATCGATGCGGCATTCGATCCCGGACGCGCGCAGGATATCCGCGAACCATCCGATCTCCTCCGGCTCCACGGCGGCGCTGTCGGGCATGAGGTACAAGCGCCCGAGCCCCTCGTACTTCGAGACCCCGAGCGTGTGGTAGGGCAGCAGGCGGACGCTCCTGATCCCGAGCCGCCGGCAGAGATCCGCGAGCGCTTCGAAGAAGTCCGCGCTCGCGTTGACGCCCCCGACGACGGGGACGGAGATCGTGATCCTGTCGGCGCAGAGCGCCGCGAGACGTTCGAGATTTCCGAGGATGCGTTCGTTCCCCTGCCCCGTGACGCGCCGGTGGACGTCGTCGTCCAGGCACTTGACGTCGAAGAAGAAAAAGGCGATGTCGCGGATGAAGGGCTCGACCGATTCCCAGTCGAAAAAGCCGCACGTCTCGACGCCGACCGACATCCCCACGGAGGCGCAACGCGCGAGAAAATCCCGGACGAACGCGGGCTGCGCGAGCGCCTCGCCGCCGGAGAGCGTGACGCCGCCGCCGGAGTTCCGGTAGAAGATCGCGTTCTGCCGCACGCGCGCGTAGAGCGCGTCCGCGGCCCATTCGCGTCCGACCGTCCGGAGCGACCGCGTCGGACAGCGCGCGACGCAGGGCGTGTCCGCGCACCGCGAACACGCCTCTCGCGCAAAGACGGGGCCTCCGTCGCTCCCAACCGATACGGCCCCCGACGGGCAGACGGACGCGCACGCCATGCAGCGCTCGCATGTCGATCGGATGTGCATGAGTTCGCGCCCGCGCTCCTGCCCCTCGGGGTTCGCGCACCAGAGGCAGCGCAGCGGACAGCCCTTCAGGAAGACGACCGTCCGGAGCCCCGCGCCGTCCGTGACGGCGAGGTCCTGGATGTCGAAGATCGTCCCTTCGGCGCGCTCCATTACAGGCTGTGCTCGGTCCGCGCGATGATCTGGTCCTGAACGGGCTTCCCGAGTTCCACGAAGAACGCGCTGAACCCCGCCACGCGGACGATGAGGTCGCGGTAAAGTTCGGGGCGCGCCTGCGCGTCGCGGAGCATCCGGCCGTCGACGACATTGAACTGGAGCTGGAAGCCGTTTCGGTCGAAGTAGCTCTTGATAAGCGACAGGAGCTTCTTCGAGCCCTCGACGCCCCAGATGGTCTTCGGGTGGAACTTCATGTTGTGGAGCCCGCCCCGGATGCGCGTGTGGTCGATCTTCGACGACGACAGCAGCACCGCGAACGGCCCGTTCACGTCCGTTCCGGGGTAGGGCGACGTGACGCCGTCGGCGAGCGCGTCCCCGGCCGAGCGACCGTCGGGCGTGGCGCCGCAGGCCTTCCCGAACGGCGTGTGCGTCGTGATCGCGAGCATCGACGGGTCGTACGGCTCGCCGAGATAGTTCCTCTGCGCCGCGACGACATCGCAGTATCGGTCGAACAAGTCCTCGTAGACGCGGTCCGCCGCGTCGTCGTTGTTGCCCCACTTCGGCGCGTCGAGCGCGCGCCGCCTGAGGTCGCCGCGTCCCTCCCAGTTCGACAGGCACGCCGCGCGAAGCTCCCAGAACGTGCAGACGCGGTCCTCGTCGACGAGTTTCCGGACGGCCGCGATCGAGTTGACCGCGTTGACGAGGCCGCTGCTCAGCGTCGTCGGCGTGCCGTTGCAGACGGCCCCTCCGTCGTCGAGGGACTTGCCGCGCGCGATGCAGTCGCGGACGAGGGCGGACGAGAAGATCAGCGGGCAGGTCTGCCGGTGCGCCGCCATCACGTAGTTCCAGTACCGCTGCCAGTTGCCGATCGCGTCCCTCATGTGGACCTCGTAGGCCGCGAGAAGCTCGTCCGTGTTCGTCGGGACGGCGGTCGCCGTGAACGCGATTCCGGTCCGCGGGTCCACGCCGCCGTTCATCGCGAGTTCGAGGATCTTGCCGTGGTTCACGAACCCCGCCTGGACGATGCCGTGGCTCATGCCCTCGAGCGTCGGCTCCGTGCAGCCGCCCATCGCCGCGTACTTCCGGATCACGGAGAGCGGCGCGCCGCTCTTCTGGAGTTCGTGCTGCGCGAACACCCTGAGGTTGAACCACGCGGGAAAGCCGCACCCGGTCTTGACGCACTCCGCGGCCTTCAGGAGGAACTCGTCGCTCAGGCCGTCGTCGTACCAGATCGAGAGCGTCGGCTGCGTCGTGCGGCAGTTGATCGCCGCCTGGAGGATCAGCATCGACAGCTCGTTGTCGGCGGGGCGGCCGTGTTCGTCCACGCCGCCCAGGATCATGTTCTGGAAGAGGTTCCCGGAGCCGAGCCCCTCCCACGAGAACGACGCGACGTACTCGATCTCCGTCATCTTGACGCGAAGCGCCTCAAGGAGTTCGAGGACCTCGTCGTTCGATATCCGGCCCGCGTCGATGTCCCGTTTGTAGTACGGATACATGTACCGGTCGAAGCGTCCGGGCGAATACCCGAGGTGCGAGCCCTCGATGTGTCCCGCGAGGTAGACGAACCAGAAGGCCTGGATCGCCTCGCGGAAGTCGCGCGGAGGCTCCGCCGGGACGCGCTCGCACCGCTCCGCGATCGCGAGAAGCTCCGCCTTGCGTGCGGGGTCGCCTTCGGACGCGGCCAGGTCGCGCGCGGCGGTCGCGTAGTTCCGCGCCCACGCGATCGTCGCTTCGAGGACGCGGACGCACGCGCGCCGGAAGTAGATCCTCTCGGCCGACGCCCAGTCCGTGACGGACGCCTCCGTGATCTTTGCGCGGGCCCGGGCGATGACGCCGTTCAGCCCCTCGGCCAGCGCCGTCTCGAAGTCAAGAACGTAGCGCCCCTCGGGGGCCGGGTCGTGCGGCGCGGTGTACAGAACGGCCTTCCAGCCGTTCTCGATATACGACGCCTGCGGGTAGACGCTCTTCCAGAGCGCGTCGCCGACATCCTGCATGCACTTTCCGCTGAAATACTCCGCGCAGCTTTTGAGCGTCTCGCGGTCCTCATGCGACAGCAGGAACTTGCCGCCGAAGAACGAATAGCCGCCCTTGCCCGAGATCTCGCGCCCCGCGCCGATCCCGCCGCCGGTCCCGAGGTCCGTGACGCTGTCCTGCGCCTCCTGCTCCTCGTGCCGCAGCTCGCGCAGGACGTAGCCGCAGGCGTAGTTGCAGTAGGGAATCGCGCCGCGGACGTACCGCGTCTTGCCGCCCACGAAGGGCTCGCCGTCGCGGATCGACGGCGTGAGGTGTTCGAGCGCCCACGCATGGCACTCGGCGCGGCGCTCGAACGCATTGAGGCCGTCCGTCCTCCGGTGCGCGTCCGCATAATGCCGGATATACTCCACGTCGACGTAGAGCGGCTCGGAAAGGTACCGGTCCCGCATGAGCCGAACGTTCGCCGTCGACGGGGCCCCCGCGATCTCGCGCGAAACGGGAGCGTCGATCTGTCCGTTCATTGTCGATCCCCTCCTCGGGATGCTTCTGAAAATAGTGGGAAGAGACTGTCGTATCGGACAATAACGGTACAGGGCGAAGAGAGGATTGTCAACGGCGTGATAGCGTTTCGCCCGCGACGATGGGACGGCGAAAGCGTGGACCCAATGTCTTCGGGTCGGTGAAGTCCGTCTCCGGCGCGACGTCGCTTCTCGAGAAAGAAGCCGCGTAACGGAATCGGCGCCCTTCATCCGGTTCTTCCGGCCCTTCATCCGGCGCGGCCGCGAACGCGCCGCTTCATTTCACTTTTCCACATATAATGCACTGTACATAATTTTCTTGACGTGAATCCATCTCAGGCGTATTTTTTCTGGAGGAGTTCCGTGCGTCTCGAGAGGGAGTCCGTCCGGAAGGTCATCCGGCGCCCCCCTGAAGCCGGAACGCGAGCCTTGAGGAGGAGTCCGGCACATGACCGCATCGCAGCGATTACGGCAGTATTTCCGCGTGCTATTCGCGGCTTCGGCGATGATCCTCGCGACCGTGACGGCGGAGGCCGCCGTTCGCTACGTCACGCAGGGGGGCGCGGGAGACAAGGACGGCAGGGACTGGGACAACGCGTACGACGAAACCGCCTTCCCGGCGGCGATCCTGAGCGCGGGCGCGGGCGACGAAATCCGGGTCAGGGCCGGCGTCTACCGCCCCTCAACGACGAATGACCAATCGAAATCCTTCGTCCTCAAGAACGGCGTTGCCGTCTACGGCGGATTCGCCGGAACGGAAACGTCGAGCGCCGACCGGGATCCGGCCGCGAACGTCACGGTTTTGACGGGGGATCTCGCGAGCGACGACGAGGGCAGGGTCAACGGCGTCACGACGAACGCGGGCAATATCAACGGAACCAACAGTACATGCGTCGTCAGGACGGGATCCGGCTGCGGAGCGACGACCGTTCTCGACGGTTTCACGATCACGGCCGGAGACGCCTTCTACGACGGCGGCGGAATGAACAACTTCAACAGCAGCCCGACCGTCACGAACTGCGCCTTCTCGGGGAACAGAGCCGGGAATGGCGGCGGCGGAATGTGCAACGATGGCGGCGCTCCGACCGCGGCGAACTGCGTCTTCTCCGGAAACACCGCCTGGGTCGGCGGCGGAATGTACAACAGCAGCAGCAGCCCGACAGTGACGAACTGCGCCTTCTCTGGGAACATAGCTGACAGCGATTTATTCGGCGGCGGCGGAATGTTCAACGGCCACAGCAATCCGACCGTGACGAACTGCACCTTCTCCGAGAACGCCGCTGTTCACGTCAATTTCGGCAGCGGCGGCGGGATGTACAACTACGACACCAGCAGCCCGACCGTGACGAACTGCGCGTTCTCCGGGAACACATCGAGCGGCGAGTTCGCCGGATCCGGCGGCGGCGGAATGTACAACAGCGGCGGCAGCCCGGCCGTGACGGACTGCGCCTTCTCGGGAAACAGCGCGAAACAAGCAGGCGGCGGAATGTACAACAACA
>CAYVKE010000031.1:0-15456 GCA_964451935.1 uncultured Synergistaceae bacterium
CGAGGCGGTTTCGGCGATGGGCGGCGTGGATATTCTCGTGAACAACGCCGGCATCATCCGACGCGCCGATATCCTGGAATTCGGCGAGAAGGACTGGGACGACGTGATCAACGTCAACATGAAGAGCCTCTTCTTCCTTTCCCAGGCAGTCGCCCGGCAGATGGCCAAACAGGGGCGGGGCGGGAAGATCGTGAATATCGCCTCGATGCTCTCCTTCCAGGGGGGAATCCGCGTCCCTTCGTATACGGCGAGCAAGAGCGCCGTCGCCGGGCTCACGAAGCTGCTGGCGAACGACCTCGCGAAGTACGGCGTTCAGGTGAACGCCATTGCGCCCGGCTACATGGCGACGGACAATACGGAAGCACTTCGGAAGGATCCCAAACGCAACGACGAAATTCTCGGACGGATCCCCGCGGGACGCTGGGGAACGCCCGACGATCTCAAGGGAGCGGCCGTTTTCCTTGCGTCGAAGGCTTCGGACTACGTGACGGGATACGTCGTCGCCGTCGACGGAGGTTGGCTCTCACGGTAATGTTCGAAATGCCTTCCGGACGGAATATGTTTTCGTCGTACCGGAGGACGCATATCTTAAGAGGATTCGAGTGGAAGTGCGCGCGGAAAGGCGATAAAGGCGATTTCGCGGGAGGATGCAGAAACGACGGAATACAATCCTCCCGCGGATGCGTTTATTGCGTCGCGATGTCTACGAGTTTCACCGTAAAGATCAGCGATTCCCCCGCCAGAAAGTGATTGGCGTCGAGAAGAACCTGCTCGCCTTCGACCTTCCGGATCGTCACACGCAGCGGAGAACCGTCATTTGACGTCATACGGAGCATTTCCCCGATGACGGGCGAGTACCCCTTCGGAAGCATGGAACGCGGAAAACGAAAGACCATTTCCTCGTCACGAAACCCGTAGGCTTCTTCGGGAGGCAGCGTGAGCGTTCGTTCCTCGCCGATCTCCATTCCGACGACGCCCGCGTCGAATCCCGGGATCATTTGCCCCGCGCCGACGACGAATTCCAGAGGTTCTTTCCCCTTCGAAGAGTCGAAGACAGAACCGTCCGTCAATTTTCCCGTATAATGAACCCGAATTCGATGTCCCGTTTCCACTCGCATGCAAAACGCTCCTTTCGTGTGAGGCGCGTCCGATCAGCGCCGAATCCGGCCGGATACGCGGGTGCGTTCTTTCGCCGACGAATGCGTATCGCTCTTTTCTCCGGAGTTTCTGTATTGTACGGGGAGAGTCTATCGATGGCAAACGCGGAGCCGCATTCCGGAGAGTGCCCTTTGGGACATAAAAATCGCGGGTTGTGTACGAGTGTTCCGTGATACAATTCCCGACATGGCGTTTCATGAAAAGAGGTGATGTCCTTCAGCCGGGAGCGTTGATAGTCCTGATGATCGAACGTTTTAAACACTATTCGAATCATTTTCGGAATTATAAGGAGGGAATTTTCTATGAAAAAGTTGTTTGGCGCACTCCTGGTTTTGTCGGTGTTCCTCGCTGCGGCCGCCTGTGCGGCCGATTCGGTGACCGTGAAGATCGGCAACGTCCTGAATCCGGATCATCCGTGGAACGTGGCGCTCAACGGGTTTGCCCGGGATGTCGAAAAGGCGACCTCGGGGCGCGTCGTCGTCAAGGTCTTCCCGAGTTCGCAGCTCGGCAATGAAAAGGACCTCATCGAAGGGCTGCGAATGGGAACCGTCGACGGCGGGCTCATCGGAGGGTCTTCTTTCCAGAGCCTCGACCCGAAGTTCGGCATCGAGGAGCTGCCCTATGCCTTTGCGAACCATGAACAGGCCTACAAGGCGTTTGACGGAAAGCTCGGCGAGGCGCTTTTCGATATTCTCGGCAAAAAGGGAGTTGTCGGACTCTCCTGGTGGGAAAACGGCTTCCGTCATATTTCCAACAGCAAGAAGCCCATTCTCGTTCCCGAAGACCTCAAGGGACTGAAGATCCGCGTCACGCCGAACAAGATGCGCCTCGATACGTTCAACGCGCTCGGCGCGTCTCCGATGCCCATCCCGTTCGGAGAACTGTATTCGGCGCTCCAGCAGGGCGTTGTCGACGCGCAGGAAAACCCGCTCGCGATCTTCTTCTCCAACGGATTCTCCGAAGTGCAGAAACATCTTTCCCTGACAAGCCATATCTGGACGTCGGCGATCCTTTGCGTGAACAAGGATGTCTGGAAGAAGGTTTCGGACGCCGACAAGAAGCTCGTTCTCGAAATCGCCGCGGAGTGGCGGGACGAAGAGCGCAAGATGATCCGGGCGTCCGACGACGAACTGGTCGCGAAAATAAAGGAAAAGGGCGTCGATGTCCGCACCGTCGATACGGCCGCTTTCCGCGCTGCGGTCAGGGATGTCTGGAAGGCGTATGAGTCCGTTTTCGGAAAGGATCTTCTCGATCTTGTGGAGGAGGCCGGAAAGTAAGCGATGACGTTTTTTCTTTCCAGGGCGCTTCGCTGGTTCGTGACGCTTGCCGTCGTCGTCGTCTTCATCGAGGTCGTCACGGAGGTTTTGTTCCGTTTCGTGCTGGGGGCGCCGATCTCCTGGGGAGCCGAGTTGTCCCAGACGGTGCTCGTCTGGCTGACCTTTATCGGAGCGGCGGCTGCGTTCCTGAAAGAGGATCACATCGCCATCAACATGTTGTCCGATGCGCTTCATTCACAACGGGCGAAGCTGGCCGTGCGCGCGGTCAACATGGCGATCACGCTGGCTTTCACGGCCATTGCGTGCTGGTCCGGATGGCAGGTGGTTGAACGGACCCGGGAAGACACGACGCAATCCCTGGGGATTTCGGCAGGCGTCATGTACGCCGCGTTGCCGCTCGGGATGGCTTTGATTCTTCTTCTGGCCCTCGGGGCCCTTACGGGGCGGAAAAACGGAAGGGAGCCCCGGCCGTGATTCTCCTCATCGGCGTCATGCTTGCGATGATGATGATCGGGGCGCCTATCGCGTTTGCAATCGGCGCGTCGGCGGCGCTCTATCTGATTATCGGGGACGTCGTTCCGCTCATGGTTATCGCGCAGCGCATGGTGGTCGGCGTGGATTCCTTCACGCTGC
The DNA here is from genome assembly GCA_964451935.1 of uncultured Synergistaceae bacterium. GTDB lineage: Bacteria > Synergistota > Synergistia > Synergistales > Aminobacteriaceae > CALFXN01. Next base: position 3,069 of record CAYVKE010000031.1, read on the forward strand.
TCGCGATTCCGCTGTTTCTTCTCGGCGGCGCTCTCATGGCTGAGGGAGAGATCACCCCAAAGATCATGCGGTTCGCCTCGGTGCTCGTAGGGCGCATTCACGGCGGCCTGGCCATGGTGCTTGTCGTCTCCTGCATGCTGTTCGGCGCCATTTCCGGGTCGGGGGTGGCGGATGTCGTCGCGATAGGGTCCATTGTCGTGCCGATGATGAACAGGCAGGGGTACAGGAAACCGTTCACGGCGGCGCTGCTCGGATGCGCCGGGTCGCTCGGGACGATCATTCCGCCGAGCATGGTCATGGTCATTCTCGGGGTGACGATGGGGGCGTCCATCGGGAAGCTCTTCATAGGGGGAATCGTTCCCGGAATCCTGCTCGGCGTTTGCCTGATGGCGCTTTCGTACTATTTCGCGCGAAGGGACAACTACCCGAGGGGAGAGCGCCCCACATGGGCGGAGGTGAAGGCCGCCTTTCGCGAGGCGCTGCTCCCGCTCGGCGCGCCGTTCCTGATCGTGGCCGGATTCCGGAGCGGGATCTTCACTGCTACGGAAACCGGAGCGGTCGTCGCGTTGTACGCGCTGATCCTTTCGGCGTTCGTGTATCGGAAACTGAGCCTGAAATCGTTTCTGGACGTCTGCTATTCCGTCGGGATCACCAGCGCCTCGGTGTTGCTCATTATCGCCTCGGCGTCGCTGTTCGGATGGATTCTCGCGGCGGATCAGATCCCGCAGAAGGTCGCGGAGTTCATCCTCTCGATCTCCCACAGCTATTGGGGCATTCTCATCATGTTCAACGTGCTCCTTCTGATCCTGGGGACGTTTATGGAGACGATCGCCGTCATTATCATCATCGTTCCGATCTTCATGCCGATCATGCAACAGATCGGCGTGGACCCGATTCACCTCGGCGTGATGATCGCGGTCAATCTGGCGATAGGGGCGAATTCCCCCCCTCTCGGAGTCGACCTGATCACGGCGTGCAAAGTGACGGACACGAGCTACGAAAGTTCGTTCCCGTATGTCTTCCCGTTCCTTGGAGCCATGACCGTCGCGCTTGCGATCATTGTCGCTTTCCCGGGACTTGTGACCTTTCTGCCGAATATGTTGGTGCGGTAAGGCGGTTTCCCGGGAGCGGACACTGTGTGCGGAAGGGGGCATCCCTGTCAGGGAACCCCTTCCGCATTTTTCGTATAGTACAATAGGGCGGTTTTCGAAAGCTGTCTGTCGAACGACCGAATGGGGAGGCATCGCGATTTGAATACGCTTCACTGCATGCTCATCGCAAAGGAGACGGGCCTGAAGCCCGAGCAGACGGCGGCTGCGGCCGGTCTGCTGGAAGAGGGGTGTACGGTTCCCTTTATCGCGCGCTACCGGAAGGAAGCGACCGGTTCGCTCGACGAAGTCGCCATCGTGACGATACGGGACCGTCTCGAACAACTGGCTGAGCTGGATAAGCGACGGGACGCCGTTCTCCGTTCCCTTGAGGAGAGAAATCTTCTCTCCGATGAATTGCGCGACGCCATCGGCAAGGCGCAGTCGATGGCCCGGCTGGAAGATCTCTATCTTCCGTTTCGTCCGAAACGTCGGACGCGAGCCTCAATTGCGACGGAACGAGGGCTTGCGCCGCTCGCCGACCTGTTGCTTGACGCGGCCGTCGGGAAGACGGGAGATGTGGATCCCGTCCGGGAAGCGTCGCGTTTCGTCGATCCGGAAAAGAACGTGAACGCTCCCGATGAAGCGTTGGCGGGAGCGAGGGATATTCTCGCCGAACGGGCCGCCGAAGACGCCCGGGTTCGGGCGTCGCTCCGCGAATTCTTCGCCCGAAAGGCTTCACTTCGGTCGAAGGTCGCCAAGGGCAAGGAAGAAGAGGGGGCCAAGTACCGGGACTATTTCGACTGGAGCGAATCCGTCAGGGGAATTCCGTCCCACAGGATTCTCGCGCTCCTGCGGGGAGAGCGCGAGGGAATGCTCTCTCTTTCCCTCCTTCCTCCCGAAGAGGAGGGAATTCGTCTGATGGAGCAGTTCTTCGCCCGGGACGTTGCGTCCTCCCGAGGCACTTCCGCGCCCCGCGCGACCGAACAGCTTCGCGAGGCGATCCGCGACGGATACAGGCGCCTCGCCGCCCCGTCCATGGAGACGGAACTCCGCGGCGTGCTCAAACATATCGCCGACGAGCAGGCCGTCGTCGTCTTCGCGAGAAACGTCCATGACGTCCTGATGGAGTCGCCGCTCGGACAAAAGTCCGTCCTCGCCGTGGATCCGGGCGTTCGGACCGGGTGCAAGCTCGCGATGCTGGACGCGCAGGGCTCGCTGCTTGCGACGGATGTCATTTTCCTTCAGCGGGGAGACCGCGACGCCGCCGATGCGGTGCGCAAGGTCCGGGCCCTCGCGGAACGCCACGCTCCGGAAGCGATAGCGGTGGGGAACGGAACGGCCGGGCGGGAGACGGAAGCGTTCTTCCGCGAACTGTCCCTGCCGGGGAACCCCGTCGTCGTGTCGGTGAACGAAAGCGGCGCGTCGATCTACTCCGCGTCCGATGCGGCGCGCGAGGAATTCCCGGATCAGGATCTGACGGTTCGGGGAGCGGTGTCGATCGGCCGCAGGCTTCAGGACCCTCTGGCGGAACTCGTGAAGATCGATCCGAAATCCATCGGAGTCGGCCAGTACCAGCACGACGTGGAGCCGAAGCTCTTGAAGCAGGCGCTCGACGACGTGGTGAGTTCGTGCGTGAACAGCGTCGGCGTCGAGGTCAACAGTGCGAGCCGCCAACTGCTGACATCGGTCTCAGGGCTCGGACCCGGGCTTGCCGGGGCGATCGTCGCCCATCGCCAGGCGAACGGTCCCTTCCGCTCCCGTTCCGATCTGAAAAAGGTGCCGCGGCTCGGGCCGAAGGCGTTTCAGCAGTCTGCGGGATTCCTGAGAATCCGTAACGGCGCGCATCCCCTCGACGCAAGCGCCGTTCACCCCGAAAACTATGGAATTGTGGAAAAGATGGCGCGGGATCTGGGTTGCACCGTTCGCGACCTCATGGCGAGCGTCGAAATGCGCGGCAAAATCGATATCGAACGATACGTCTGTCCGGAAGCGGGAATTCCGACGCTGAAGGATATTCTCGCGGAACTGGCGAAACCCGGCCGCGATCCGCGCGCTTCGTTCGAAGCCGTACCGTTCGCGGCCAATGTCCGCGAGATCGGGGATCTGTCGGCAGGGATGGTTCTTCCGGGGATCGTCACGAATGTGACGGCGTTCGGAGCGTTCGTCGATATCGGCGTTCACCAGGACGGGCTCGTTCACGTGAGTCGGCTCGCCGACCGGTTCGTGGCGAATGCGGCGGATGTCGTCCGGGCCGGGCAGCGCGTGCGGGTGACGGTGATCGAGGTCGATCTTCAGCGGCGGCGAATTTCGCTTTCGATGAAGAAGCCCCGCGAAGAAAAGCGATAGCCACACCGGAACGCTCCCCGATTTTCGACGGGGAGCGTTCTTCGTATATTACGTCCGATTTGCTCCGGCATTCAGGGGGACGGAACCCCTTCGCCTCTACGGGCATGCAGCAAAGGGATCGTATCCCCCCGTCTTTCGCGCTTTTTTCTCGCATGTCTGTCTGATATGAAAAGTCTGTGCTATTCTTTCCTGAAGAAAATACGTCGTACGGGAGGCGGGCCGGAACGCATGCCGATTTCGTTCAAAAAGCTCCGGGAAGGGCGCTCTCCGCTCAAGATCCGTACGAAGATAGCGCTCTTGGGGATTGCGTTCTGGAGCGCCGGGTTGTTGACCGTCGGGCTGTTTCTCGGCGGCGCGATGATGGAACAGTTCGAGAAGCGCCTTGGAGAAAACGCGAAAAACATCGCACTGTCCGTCTCGGAAATACCTGATGTTCAGCACTATGCCGGCAGACCCGGCGGAGAGAAGGCGATCCAGCCGATCGCCGAACGCATCCGGCGAAAGACGGGAGCCGAATACGTCGTCGTATTCGACATGAACGGGATTCGCTATTCGCATCCGGCGCCCGGAAGGATCGGAAAACCCTTCGTCGGGGGAGACGAAGGGCTTGTGCTTCACGGCGAGACGTATGTCTCCAAGGCGATCGGTACGCTCGGCCCGTCCATGCGGGCGTTTACGCCCGTTTTCCGGAACGGGGAGCAGGTCGGCGCCGTTGCGGTCGGGATTCTGCTCAGCGACGTCCAGCGGAGTCTCGGAGTGCTGAATCGTTTTCTGATGGCTGCGTTGCTTCTTGGGCTCTTCGTCGGAGCGTGCGGCGTCGCGTTTCTCGCCTGGAATATAAAAAGAGCCATGGGCGGAATGGAACCGTTCGAAATCGTCCGCGTGACGAGGGAACTCGACGGAATCATCGAATCGGTTCCGGAGGGGATCGTCGCCGTGGACGGGAACGGCCGCGTCAGCCTCATGAACAGCACGGCGCACGCGCTTCTCAACGTCCGGACGGATCCGCGCGGAAAGCCCGTCGAGGATGTCATCCCAAACACGCTGCTGCCCGTCGTGCTTCGGACGGGAAAGGCGGAACTGGGCCAGGAGCAGCTCCTCAAGGGATCGAGAATACTTACCAGCAGGCTTCCGATCCTTTCGGACGGTCGTGTGGTCGGCGCCATCGCCAGCTTTCGCGATATGAGCGAAGCCATCGCGCTCGCCGAAGAGCTTACGGGCGTCAAGCGGTACGTCGAGGCGCTCCGGGCGCGAAATCACGAGTTTCTCAACCGGCTCCAGGCCATATCGGGATTGATACAGCTCGGAGAGCACGATCGGGCCGTGGCGTTCATATCGAGCGTTATGGAATCGCATCAGTCGCTCGTCTCGTTCATCGCGCGGCACATAAAAAATCCGGCGGTCGGAGGCATTCTTCTCGGAAAGAGCAGCCGCTGCCGGGAACTTGGAATCCGTTTCGAGATCGATCCGGACAGCATGCTGGAATCGGGGACCGGCCCCGGAGACCAGATCCTCGTGACCGTTATCGGGAATCTTCTCGATAACGCCGTGGATGCTGTCGCAGCTCGTTCCGACGGTGAGGTGAGGAAGGTGGAGTTCTCCGTTTTCGACGAATCGCACACGATCCTGATATCCGTCCGGGACTCGGGGGGAGGAATGCCGGACGAGATCCGGGACCGCATCTTTGAACCCGGTTTCTCGACAAAGGGGGAGGAGCGCGGGTACGGATTGTTCAACCTGAGGAACGCCGTGGAATCCGTAGGGGGAGATGTCTCCGCGGCGTGCGTTCCCGGCGAGGGGTGCGAATTCGTGGTCTGTCTTCCGCACCGGGAGGATGCCCCGTGAAGAACGAGCCGAAGCCGATCCGCGTGCTGATCGCGGAGGACGATCCGATGGTCCTCGACATCCAGAGACAGTTCGTCCATGCCGTTCCGGGCTTCCGCGTCATCGGGACTGCCCAGAACGGAGCGAAGGCTCTCGACCTTCTCGATCGACTGCATGCGAACCTTCTCATCCTCGACCTGTATATGCCCGGTATGGACGGGCTCGCGACGCTCGACCGGCTTCGCGAGACGCGTAAAAACGTCGATGTCGTCATCGTCTCGGCCGCGCATGAGGTCGCCATGATCAAGGACGTGCTTCGGTACGGAGTGTTCGACTACATCGTCAAACCGTTCACCTTCGAACGATTCAAGGCCGCATTGACGGCCTACCGCGATCTGATGCGGAAGATTCTCTTCGGGCAGGACGAGTGCAGCCAGGAAGATATCGACCGTTTCTTCCTGTTGCGGAACAGAAAGAATATCCTTGCGGGAATGCCGAAAGGGCTCAACGCGGGCACGCTGGCGAGAATCGAGGAAATACTGGGTGAATCCGCTTCGTCGCTCTCGTCCGAAGAGGCAGCCGCGGAAGCGGGCATTTCCAGAGTGACGGCGCGGAGGTATCTCGAATATCTCGTCGAGACGGGGAAGGCGGATGTCGAACGGGCGTATCGCGAGGTCGGCCGCCCGGTTCACATGTATTCCCTCGTTCACTTCGGGAAAGAAAGCTGATCCTTCGCTTTTGTACAGTTTCGGTCGCTTTCCCCCGTCGAATTCTCCTTGCCGACAAAGGCCGGTTTTCCGCAGCCCGATTCGCGTGTCGTACGAAATGTTTTTTATCCGGACAGAACGACCCAATGCTTTGCAAAAACAGCCGGATAATTCCATAATCGACGAGAATCCGGTGTTTTGCGCCGGGCGGGGAAACGCTTGAATCCCAAAGGAGGGGAAAGGTCTATGAAACGTGGTATGAGACTGTTGTTGCTTGTCGGAGTTCTTGTCCTTGGTTTGGCCGCAGCGGCGAATGCGGCGGATTTCGTATTCAAGCTCGGGCACATCGCCGATCCGGAGAACCCCTATGCGAAAGGCGCGGAAAAGTTCGCGCAGCTCGTCAAGGAAAAAACGGGCGGCAAGGTCGAGATTCAGGTATTCCCCAGCAGCCAGCTCGGAAACCAGCGCGACCTCGTCGAAGGCACGCAGTTCGGGACGATCGACTTCACGATGACGAGCACTGCGGTGCTCGGCAACTTCCTTCCGCAGATAGCGGTTTTCGATCTGCCGTTCATCTTCAGGGATGTTCAGCATGCCTACAAGGCGCTTGATACGGTCGGCATGGAAATCGCGCAGAAGCTTCAGGGCATGAAGCTCCTCGCTTATTATGAAAACGGCGTCCGGCACATGACGAACAGCAAACGCCCGATCAGGAAACCCGAGGATATGAAGGGTCTGAAGATCCGCGTCATGGAGCAGCCCATTTATATCGAGATGATCAAGGCTCTCGGCGGGAACCCCACGCCGATGGCGTTCGGCGAACTCTTCACCGCCTTGCAGCAGGGCGTCGTCGACGGCCAGGAGAACCCCGCCGCCCATATCTACACGGCCCGTTTCTTCGAAGTCCAGAAGTACATCTCCCTGACCGCGCACACCTATTCCGCGGAACCGATGCTCGTGAGCCTTGCGGCGTGGAACAAGCTTCCCAAGGAGCTTCAGGAAAAAGTCCAGGCGGCGGCGAACGAATCCAAAGACTGGCAGCGTGATCTGTGCCGGCAGCTCGAAGAGGGGTACTGGACGAAGATCCGGGAGAGCGGCAAGAGCGAGATCAACCGCGATGTCGACAAGCAGGCGTTCGCGGATGCGACCCGCGGCGTCTGGGCGATGTTCGAAAAGAAGGTCGGCAAGGAGAACATCGAGAAGATCGTCGCGACGAAGTAGGACAGATCCGAAACATGCGGCGGGGGAACGACGGGTTCCCCTCGCCGCAGCCGGCAAGGAGGTGGGCGCGTGCAACGGATTCTGGACTGCGTGGACGGGATATTGCAGAAGATTATCATCGGCGCAATGGCCTTCATGCTTTTTTTCACCTTTATTCAGGTCGTCGCACGGTATCTGTTTGAGAGTTCCCTCGTATTTTCCGAGGAGTTGTCGCGGTATCTGTTCGTGTGGACGGTCTTTCTCGGGCTGCCGGTCGTCGCGAAACGAGGCGGGCACATGGCGGTGACGGCGCTGAGCGGCCGCCTGAAAGGAGCGGCCGCCCGGACGATGTCCGTCGCCGCGTATCTGGTCGGCATCGCCTTCATGGCGACAATGATCATCCAGGGCGTCGAAATGGTTCAACGGACGTCGCAACAGCTTTCCCCCGCAATGGAGATATCGATGTCCTGGGTGTATCTCGCGATCCCGATAGGGTCTTTTTTCATGATGCTTCAAATGGTTTCCGATCTCATCGCGCTCCTGCGGAAGAAGGAGGGGGCCGCATGATTCTCTGGACGGTCTTTCTCGGATTCCTGACGATCCTCCTCATGGGCGTTCCGATAGGGATCGCGCTCGGGGCGTCGTCGGCCATCGTTCTGTATGCGTTCATGAAGATCCCGCTGATCGTCGTGGCGCAGCGAATGTTCACCTCCGTGGATTCGTTTTCGTTCATCGCGGTGCCGTTCTTCATGCTGGCCGGCGCCTTCATGTCCTACGGAGGCGTGACGAAGCGGCTCGTGAATTTCGCCCATGCGCTCGTCGGCGCTCTGGCGGGGGGGCTGGCGCTCGTCGTGTGCGTCACCGGAATGTTCTTCGCCGCGATCTCCGGATCGTCGGCCGCTACGACAGCCGCAATCGGAACGGCCATGATCGACGAGATGGAACGCAGGGGGTACCACAAATCCTTCGCGGCGGCGGTCGTCGCCGCGGGCGGGACCGTGGGAATCGTGATTCCGCCGAGCATTACGATGGTCGTCTACGGTTCCATCGCGTCGGTTTCGATCGGCGATATGTTCCTCGGGGGCTTTCTTCCGGGGATTCTCATGGGCGTCTCCATGTGCTTCGTCAGTTATTTCATCGCAAAAAAACGACATTATGAAGGCGTCGGCTCCATCTCGTTTCCGAATATCGTGAAAACGTTCAGGGACTGTTTCTGGGCGCTCCTGATGCCCATCATCATTATCGGCGGAATATACGGCGGGATCTTCACGCCGACGGAGGCCGCGGCCGTCGCGGCGGCGTATGGCCTTTTCATCGGCCTGTTCGTGTACCGGGAGCTGCGCCCGGCGGATCTTCCGAAGGTCATTCTGGAGGCTGCGGTCAATACGACGATGATCATGTTCGTCGTCGGCGGGGCGAATCTGTTCGGCTGGATTCTCACGAACGCCCAGGTGCCGCACAAGCTCGGGGCGTACTTCGCCGGGCTCACGACAAACCCGCTCGTTTTCCTCATGCTGGTGAACCTGCTGCTTCTGTTCATCGGGACGCTGATCAACGCGTCGGCCGCCGTGGTGATCCTGACGCCGATCCTGTTGCCGGTCGCGTTGTCGCTTGGGATCGACCCGCTTTTCTTCGGCGTCATGATGGTCGTGAACCTTGCGATCGGGTGCATCACGCCGCCAGTCGGACTCGACCTCTTCGTCGTCTCCGCGATCACGAAGATTCCGATAGAAACGATCATGAGAGAGGTCACTCCGTATCTGTGCGTCCTTATCGCGGATCTTGTGATCATTACGTACTTTCAGGATATCATTCTGATCGTTCCACGCATGCTTGGAGGGTAGCAGGCGCGTCGATCCGAAATCATGTTCGGTGCATGCGGAAGGAGCGCCTGCGGGCGCTCCTTTTTTGTTCCGAAATGCGGGAACGGAAATATTGGATATAATGTAGCGACCGGAGCCGTTTCTGCCCCGGAAATGTCTGGCTACAGGGAGGGTACTGCTTCGATGAACTTCAAGACGCCTTTGGAAGTGGCGAAGGCCGCCTGCGCCTCCGCAAAGGTCAAGAGCGCCATGCCGGTCCGGCAGATGATGGTTCTCGGGATCTTGGCGGGTGCGTATATTTCGTTCGGCGGGTATCTGAATATCGTGGTGACCCAGGATATGGCGCAGTATATGGGCGTCGGATTCACAAAACTCGTCGGCGGTTCGGTCTTCTCCGTCGGACTGATGATCGTCGTGGTCGCCGGCGCGGAACTCTTTACGGGGAACTGCATGATGCCTCTCGGTCCCCTCTCCGGATGCACCCCCTGGCGCGGCGTGCTGCGGAACTGGTTCTGGGTGTATATCGCCAACCTTCTGGGAACGCTGATAATCGCGGTCCTGGTCTACGAATCGGGGCTGTGGAGGGGAGCCGTCGGAGTGAACGCCCTCAAGATCGCCGCCATAAAGACGTATATCTCTTTCTGGGCGGCCTTCGTCCGCGGAATCCTGTGCAACTGGATCGTCGTCCTGGCGGTGTGGATGAGCATGGCGGCCCTTGATGTCATCGGAAAGCTGTTTTCTGCGCTCTTTCTCATCATGACGTTCGTTGCGTGCGGTTTCGAGCACAGTATCGCGAACATGTTCTTCCTCGAATTGGGCATTTTCGTCAGCGGAAACGAGGCCGTCGTCGCGGCCGCGAAGATTGACCCGGCGCTTTTGAGCAATGTCACGTGGGGAGGGTATCTCTCGAATATCGTTCCCGTGACGCTCGGGAACATGGTCGGCGGCATATTTTTCGTCGCGTGCCTCTACTTCCTCGCGTTCCGGACGAGCCTGGAAAAGCCGGATTGACGAAAATCGGACGGCGTGTCTCGTTTCGTCGATACGCCGTCCTCCCGGAAGTCCCGCCGTGTTCTTTCCCCCGGTCGGGCAGGGGCGATCGGAGGTTTGCGACTAATTTTCCGCAAGATCGCAGCAGCAGATCCGAGGCATGCGGATCTGAATCACGGAGCACAATTCGCGTCATCCGCTGAAACGACGGAGGGGATTTCAATGGTCGGCTCCATTCTGCTCGGTCTTCTTTTGTGGACGGCTCTTGCGTTCGTCGGACTTCGTTTCTTCCGACGGCTCATTCGCGCCCGTTTTGCCGGAGACGAGCGGGGCGAAGTCGTCATTCGAAGGGTGAACGTTCTTTTCCGAATCCTCTGTTTCTTTATGGCAGGGATGGGAATTATTTCCATTGTGATATGGCGGATCAAATTCGGCGAATAACAGTGCGTCTCGTTTTTGCTTCGATTTTTTCGAAAGCATCGTATCATTTGATCCTTCAAGCCTATCCGGAGTGATGCTTTGAAGCAATACCGTTTGTTTCCGTCCGATAAATCCGTCGTCCGGATAGGCAATAGCAATGAGAGAAGGAATTTCGATCGAGCGTATGTCTCGTATGTCGAAACGAATCCTGCAAATATAGCGGGTCCTCGCTTGCAACTCCCCGGATTTAAAATGTTTCGTCTCCTGTGTCGAGGAATATACCAAGATCTGAGATCAGTTATTCGGCGGAGTATTAGCATAAAACATTCCCTTGAATGCGTATCTGTATCGTGATATAGTCTGACGGAATTCGGAGGATATATGCGGATCTATTGTGATGAATGCATTTGGGCGAATTGCCGCGATGTATGCGAGAGAATGGAGGACATAGTACGATGACGGAAAGGGAGAAAATTATGGATTCCCTCAAAACACTCGAAGGCAAAACCGGGCGTGGCGCCTTGTCGCGCATTCTGGACGAGGAAATCCTGCAGTACATGGAGAAACTGAATCGTGACGGGGTGAGCTATTCCAACATCGCCATCAAATTGACCGAAGCCACCGATATTCCGCTGAAGCCCATGCAGGTCATGTTCGCGGTCAAGAAATACCGGGAACGGCGCAATCTGCCTCCGGTCCGGGAATATACCGGGAAACCGCGCGGACGAAAGCCGCAGAAAAAGGTCGCGAAGGCGTCCGAATAATGTCTGTGTCCGTTTCGTCCGGAATACGGCATTCTCTTCGTGCATCGACGAACGACGATCTCCTTGAGATGAAACGTTCCCCGACGGGGGCGGCGGCGCTGCCCCTGTTCCTTTTTCTTCTGGCCCTCATTTTTTCCCCGACGCTTCCCGCACATGCTGCGGATTTTGAAATCGCAGACCTGGAGACCTTTCGACAGGATCCGTTTCTCTGCATCCGCGGCGATTTCGATACGCCGCTTCTCTCTCCCGATCTTCAGCGACAGATGAAACAAAGGTACGATTCCGCATACTATGCGCCCTGGCGGCAAAAGAAGCCCGAAAGAGGGATCGAGTCCCTCACCTGGGGGTTTTCCACATACGGGAAGAAGGAGACATTCGGCGAAAACAGGAGACGAAGGAGTCCGGAGTGGTTCGCGAGGCAGCGGAAAAATGCGAACGAATCTCTTTTCGGAACAGAAAATCGCCCGGCTATCGCCGTCTGCGAAGCAGACCTTCGGATCTTCCCCTCTGCGGATCCGCTGTTTTTCGATTTCGATGAAGCAGGCGAAGGATACCCGTTCGACTACGGCCAGAACAGCGTCGTGAAGCCCGGAGAACCGCTTTTCGTCTCCCATCGTTCTGCGGACGGCGCGTGGTATTTTGTGGATGCTCCGACCGCTTCGGGATGGATCGACGCACGCCGCATCGGCGTGATGGATTCGGCCGACGTGATTCTTTTCTCGTCTCCGGACCGCATTGTACTTTTTCGGGACGACTTCCCGCTGGCCGACGAGCGCGGAGCGTATCTCGGACGTGCGAAAACAGGAGCGCAGTTCCCGCTTCTGGAAACCGATCTGTTGCACGGTTCTTTCCGCGTGCGCGTTCCGCTGAGACGGACGGACGGCGGCGTCGAACCCGGGAGCGCCGTCATTCCGATGACCGACGCGACCCGACTTCCGTTGCCTTTGACGCCGTGGAACGGAGCGCTCGTCGCCTCGTCTCTTCTCGCGGAGCCGTACGGGTGGGGAGGACTGCACGGCCGCAGGGATTGCAGTGCGCTGGTCATGGATTTCTTCGCTCCGTTCGGCGTCGCGATGCCCCGAAATTCACGGGAGCAGGCGGGAACCGGGCGGTGGATCGACCTCAAGGGAAAGGACTTTGAGGAAAAGGAGCGAATCCTGCTGAAAGAGGGGATTCCGTTTCGAACCCTTGTGGCCATGCCGGGGCATATCATGCTCTATATC
>CAYVKE010000031.1:15466-28054 GCA_964451935.1 uncultured Synergistaceae bacterium
GACAACGCCGGGGACATCCCCTCGTGTTTCACAACATGTGGGGCGTCCGCACCCGTAATTCGGGACGTCCGGGGCGGCATATCGTCGGCAAGGCTGTCATCACGACGCTGGCTCCCGGCATGGAGCTTCCGGATCACGACGGCGTCCCGGCCGGCAGGATCACGGGCCTGACGATCATCGGAGAATCGCGGCCGGGAGAGTGACGGAATACGTCCCGGGATCGGCGGGTTCCACGAAAAAGCCCGGAAAACGAAGGAAATGGAAATGTCGGGTGAAGAACGGCCGATTGAAAGCCGCAGAATCCGATCCGGTTCTTGAAATCCGTGGAAATGAGGATGCGGCGTCTTCCGGGATGTGTGATACAATCTCCCGGCGTTCGTTGGGAACAGCGAGCGACTATCGCGGTCGTTCGTGCGGCTTTCGTCGCACTAATCAAAAGCTACAGGAGGGATTTGCGTGTTTGGAACAAAGGCAAAACGTATCGTGTTGCTTGTCTTGAGCGTTCTTTTCATGTTTTCGCTGGCGACAGCCGTTCTGGCCGCCGAGAAAGCGCCGATCGATTTCGGGAAGGACAAAAACAAGATGCACTGGTATCTTCTGGATTTCGGGACGAAGGATGACTCCGGCTATGCCATCGTGCGCAAATACTACACCAACCCCGATGAGAAGACCAAGACGATCGACCTGATCGCATCCAAGTTCGGGATCGCCCACGACCGGGCGGCCCAGTTGTACTTCACCGAGTACGGCTACACGTACTCTCCGGACGGAACCAGATTCGGGCTGACGTATGTGACCCACTACGACATGCTCGGCACGGAGATCAAGTCCACCACGTTCGACGGCGCGACGATCGCGCTCGAGAAGCTGTCGAAGGACACGATTCCGCATAAAACGTATCAGTATATTATCGGAAAGAACAAGCCGCAGACCGCCAAGAAACCCGTCGCCGCCGCGAAACGGCCCGCGCAGAAGAAGACGCCTGCAAAGAAGCCCGCTGCGGTCAAGAAGTAGAGAATGGCATTGAAGAGCCGGCCTTTGTGAAGCCGGCTCTTTTTTTATTCTTCCTCCATTTCTTCCTCTCTGGAAAGGTCGTCGAGTCCCGCAAGGGCTTCAACATGATGCCGGAGTTCATGAAGCACGGTTTCCTCGATTTCCCTGGACCAGACGGAGAGCGAATCATCCCGGAACAAATCGCGGAAAGAGCCGTAATAGAGGACGATGGATCGCCCCATGACGGGGTCTTCAATGTACTCTCCGAGCGTGACCCGATCGTTTCGTGCGTCCGCACACAGTCGCGGCTGAACGGTGATCCCGCCGTTCAGGTTCGTGAAGAGTTCCCCGGGAAGCCGTTCGACGACGGCGCGGGTTACGTCCTGAAATTCCCGGAGTGTCATGACAGTCATGGCATCCGCCTCCTTCCGCGTCTATTATAGGCGGTCCATATCCCGTGATTCACAACTTCCGCTCATTGTGGTAAAACAAGTGTGTCCGATCGAATAACGGACACCCAGGAAAACGAACATCCCACGGAGGTGTTTTTTATGAAGAAAGTTGCGATTAACGGTCTTGGCCGCATCGGAAGACTTGCGCTTCGTCACTACCTGCTCGAGCGCCCGAAACATTTCGAAATCGTCGCGGCGAACGACCTGACCCCGGGCGATGAGATGGCGTATCTCATCCGGTACGATTCCGTTCATGGGCGCGCTCCGTTCCCGGTTTCGGCGGGAGAGGGAACGCTGTCCTTCGGAGATACGACGATCAAGCTGTTTGCGGAAAAGGATCCGACGAAGCTTCCCTGGAAGGAACTCGGCGTCGACTATGTCATCGAATGCACGGGGCGCTTCACGAAGAAAGAAGCGGCGTCGAAGCACATCGAAGCGGGAGCGAAGCGGGTCATCGTGAGCGCGCCCTCGGGAGACGCCGACATCACCATCGTTCTCGGCGTCAACGAGAAGGAGTACGATCCCGCAAAGCACGTCGTTGTGTCCAACGCCTCCTGCACGACGAATTCCATAGCTCCGGTCATCAAGGTTCTCGACGACGCGTTCGGCGTCGACTATTTCATGGCGACGACGATCCACGCGTACACCGCGACCCAGTCGGTCGTCGACACGCCCGTCGGCGACAAGCGCCGGGGCCGCGCCGCGGCGCTTTCGCTGATCCCCAGCACCTCGGGGGCCGCGAAGGCCATGATTCCGCTCTTTCCGCACCTCAAGGGAAAGATGGACATCATGGCGGTTCGCGCGCCCGTCCCGGACGGATCGCTTTCCGACCTGTGCATCCGGTTCACGTCGGACGTCAGCGCGGAAAAGATCAACGGCGTCCTGAAGAAGGCGGTCGAGGGGCATCTCAACGGGATCGTGGACTTTGCGGAGGATGAGATCGTTTCCGCGGACATCGTTACGGATCCCCATTCGGGAATTGTGGACTCGACCTGCACGAAGGTCATCCTCGACCGGGTCGCGAAGGTCATGGTGTGGTACGATAACGAATACGGCTACGCACGGCGTTTGCTCGACCTTGCGGACCTGATGATCGAAAAGGAATAGCGCGGCGTTCCGAAGGGCGGATCGAAAGGATCCGCCCTTCTTCATTCCTCCGAAAGCAGGCGCGCCGCCTGCTCCCCGGCCACCCATCCGGTGCTCCAGCAGATCTGGAGGTTGAAGCCCCCGGTCGGTCCGTCGATATCGAGAATCTCTCCGGCGAAAAAGAGATTCGGCGCGAGCCGCGAACGCATGGTCTTGGGATCGACTTCCCTGAGCGAAACGCCGCCCGAGGTGACGATCGCCCAGTTGAGCCCCAGAAGCCCTTCCGGCGTGACCGGATAGGCTTTCATGAACGAACAGAGGGACTGGCGTTCCTCCTTCGTGATCTCCGCCGCAGGCGTGGGCGGATAGATGCGGCACGCGGAGAGGATGACGCCCACCATCGGCTCGGGGAGAAGCGCGCGAAGGACGCTTTTGATCTCCTCGCGCCCGCGCTTGAGGAACTCCCGTTGAAAGCGGGCGTCGAGCATTTCGTAGGAGAGCGCCGGCTTGAAGTCGATCGTGAGCGTCAGCGGCCCCTCCTTCATGAGGTCCAGAAGATCCCGGCTGAAATCCATGGCTATCGGACCGCTCAGGCCGAAATGCGTGATCGAGAGGTCCCCGAATCGCTCGTCCCGTTTCTTGCCGTCGATCCATGCCGTGATCGAGACATTCTTCAAGTCGAGCCCCTGCGCCGCGAAAATCCCCGATTCCCGGATGCGGATCGGAGCGATCGACGGCCTGGGTTCGACGATCGTATGCCCGAGCTTCTTGGCGAACCGGTACCCGTCTCCGGTCGATCCCGTACGCGGGTAGGCTGCGCCGCCGGTCGCGAGGATGACCGCGCCGACGGGCTCTCCGCTGCTCGCGAGAACGATTCTCCGGATCTTTCCGGTTTCCTCCGAGATCGAAAGATCCCGGACCTCCTCGCCGAACCGGAATTGCACGCCGCCTTCCTGCGCGTATCGGACGAGCGCGTCGCGGATGTCGGAAGCGGAGCGGGATTCCGGGAAGACCCGCTTCCCGCGTTCCACGACTGAAGGCACGCCTCTGGCTTCAAAGAAGGCCCGTATATGATCGGGGCCGAAGGTGTTGAGCGCGCTGTAGAGGAACCGTCCGTCCTTGCCGTACGCCGCGATGAACTGCTGGATGTCGGGCTCCGCATTAGTGTAGTTGCACCGACCCTTTCCCGATATGAGAAGCTTTGCTCCCGCTTCGGGATTCTTATCGAACAGGGCGACATTCGCGCCAAGCTCCGCGGCTCGTCCGGCCGCCAGCAATCCGGCCGGCCCGCCTCCGATAACGGCCAGAACGCCCTGTCCGGCGCCCGTGTTGTTTTGTTCTTCCATTTGTCCGGTCCCTCCTGAGTTCCCTCGTTTCTTGGGTGCCTATCATACCATTTCGTCCCGCATGCGGTGATAGAATGAGATTCCGGAGGACGCGCCGTCATGTGGAAGCGATTGCTCACCCGGATCACCGATTCCCTGTACATTCCGGAAGACATCCTGGTTCTCGCGGGACGTCTCGTCGTGCATGTCTCGGACACGCCGTCGACGTTCTACCGTGAACTGCGCGGATTGATCGCGCGCCTGGATCCGGTTGCGCTGATCCACACCGGCGACATGGCGGACGAGGTCAAGATCGGGCTGTGTCCGAGGTTGCTCCCGTGGTACGAGCGGAAGCTGTCCGGCCTTGTCGACGCCATGCGAATTCTCCCGCCGGAACGAATCATCCTGGTTTCGGGGAACCACGACGACCCGGCTGCGCTTCGAAGGGCGTTCCCGGACTCGCCGTTTTTCGACGGTCGGGGGCAAATCGTCGTTCACGACCTCGAATTGGGACTCAGCCACGATTTTCGGGGGATTTGCGCTCCGCCGAAACGATTCAACCTCTATGGCCACGACGATTTCCGTTTCGACTCCGGAGAACGGAACGTCCTGTATCTGAACGGAATCGCGGGAATCAACTGCATCGATGTCCTGACGGGAGACGTCTATTCCATCCCATATCCGTCGTATGTCGACCGGGACAGAAGCAGGATACGAAAATGCGGGCTCTGAACGCATCAAACCCTTCAGGGAGGTGACCGTAATGCTGACTTTCGTTCGCGGAGGCCCGCGCATTCTGATCGTTCGGGCGAGAAGCAGCGAATGGGACGAATTTCTTCAGGAAAGACTCCAGGCGATTCCCTATTCGACACGGGACGCGCTTGACATCGCCGGAGAAGGGCAGACGGTCTTTCTCTGTACGGGGGGAGAGGGAGCGGTTCGCCGGTCCCGCGTATACTTCTCTCCGAGACAGGCGGACGACCTGTTGTGTCGCGTTCTGAACGAGAAACGGACAGTCGTGGATCGTATCATCCCTATTCCACGAATGATCGTGTTCCGGTATTTCGGCGATTACCGAAAGATCTTCGATCAGATGCTCGCGGAATTTCAAGGGGTTCGGGGCAAGCTTCGCCACGTCATGCGAAAAAGCAGCGATCTCGGCGCCGCGGTGTGCTTTACGGACAAATCCCTGAACCGTCCGTTGCGAGTGGCCGATTTCGAGGATGACGTCCTCTATGTCAGGCAGCCGTTCGAAAGCATCTTCACGATCCTGCGGAACAGAGGGCTCGATTACTTCAACGAAGGCCTGACCCAAAAGGAATGGAACGATGTCGAAATCCGGATGTACGACATGGAAGGGCTCTACGATCTTCATATCCGCCGGATGCGGATCGTGATGAACGCGCTCGAGGCGGGGCTGATTCTCGGCGAGGGGTGGGGAAAGGATTACGCGCATATCCTCATGCCCGTTCGCGTGTATCGAATACGCATTCTCACGTTCCTGTCTCCCGAAGAACTGAAGCGGATCGTGATGGGACTGGAATACGCATCGAATGGAGACCGGTTCCTGGATCTCGATCTGTATGCGAACAAGAAAAAAATCGGCTGGGGGGACATTATGAAGGAACACAGGGGGAACCGGCAGACCGTTGGAATGGAGCGCCAGAAGGATCTCGTTTCGATGCTCACCCCTTCCGAATGGAGCCGTCTGCTCGAAATAGAGAACGAAATCCGCGCACGAAACACGGGCGCGAATCAAAGAGAGGAGTCCTAGTCCATGAAAATATCCGTTCATCCCAGGATATTCCAGTTGTATCCGGGGTACCATCGATGTGTCGTTGTCGCCGGGGGCGTATCCAACGCGGGCGAATCCGAAGCGCTGACGGAGATGCTTCGCGAAGCGGAAGAACGCGTCCGCGCGAACCCGGAACTCCGGGAGTTTCGGGCGAATCCGTATATCGCCGCCTGGAGAAACGCCTTCACGTCGTTCGGGCTCAATCCGAATCCGAACCCGCCTTCCGTCGAAGGCCTTGTCAAGCGCGTCCTGAGCGGCAAGACGCTCCCCTTCATATCCCCGCTCGTCACGATCTTCAATATCCAGAGCCTCACGAATCTGACGCCTCTC
Organism: uncultured Synergistaceae bacterium; assembly: GCA_964451935.1. GTDB lineage: Bacteria > Synergistota > Synergistia > Synergistales > Aminobacteriaceae > CALFXN01. Next base: position 21,448 of record CAYVKE010000031.1, read on the forward strand.
GGCGGAGATGACCTGGATACCGTGACCGGAGATCTGGAGCTGTGTTTCGCCGATGGAACCGAGACGTATCTTCCCCTCGGCGGAGGCGCGGAGGAGCACCCGAAGGACGGCGAGGTGGTGTACAAAGATTCCCGCTCCGGAGACGTCTTCTGTCGCGGATGGTGCTGGAGGAACGGCGAACGGAGCAAAATCCGCTCCGAGACGACGAACGTGGCGATCAATGTGGACACGCTGCCTCCCGCGACTCCGGAACTCGCGCGGCGCGTCGCCGAAGCGACGACCGATCTCGTGCGGACCTATTGCGGCGGGACCGTACGGATTTTCGATCTAAACGAGGTGTCCCCGTCCTTCAATATCGGATGACGGCGGGGGGCGAACACGTCGGCCCCCTCGTCGTCGTCGCCGTACGGGAGTTACGCCGAAGGGGGAGGAACGTCTCCCCGCGAAGGGACGATGCAGATGAACTCGAACGGTCTGTCGCCGAGGACCGTAAACGAATGGGGAATATTCGCCGGAACGTGAATCCAACCCTTCGCCCCCGCCCTGACCGCCCCGTCTCCGATACGGGCCTCGACCTCTCCGTCAAGAATCACGATGTAGTGCGGCCAGTCGTGACTGTGTGTCGGAATGACGCCGCCCGCCTTCGCCGTAAAATGCCGGGCCGTATAGTCGGGCCAGAAACGGTCCGGCCCGAAGACGATGCGCTTTTCCACCTGCGCTGTCGTCTGCGGCGAGAGCGGCAGATCGGACAGCCTGCCTCCGAGATTCATGTCGCTGGATGACATACAAGTCCCTTCCTTTCGCATATCCGTAAGGTTGGAGCGTCCGGCGCAGTGGAGAATCCGGACAGAGCCCCGCATGAAAGTGTATAATAATTCGTGCGCAAACGCACGGCATTTTTATTTTGAAGGGGGAACCGGAAATCATGAAACGAACATGCGCAATCCTTTTCGCAGTGCTCTTCATCATTGCCGGAACGGGTCTCGCAACCGCAGCGGACAAGGCCGGCTGGCCCGATCAGCTCAAGTTTATGGCCGGACCTCCGGGGGGAAACTGGTTCGCTCTTGGCGGCGCGCTTTCGGAGATGTGGTCGAAGACGGTCCTCCAGACGACGAGCAGCTCCGGCGGCGGCGTGTCGAATATCGTCAATTCGGACCTCAAGAAGGGCGATATGGGCTTTTCCGTGACGTCGATGGTGGGAGCGGCCATCAAGGGAGACGATCCGTTCAAGAAAGCCGCCGATAACGCGGTGATCATGGCGAACCTCTATACACAATACACGTATTTCATCATGCGGAAGGACTTCGCCGAAAAGAACGGCATTACGACCGTCGGCGATATTTTCACGAAAAAACTTCCCGTGCGTTTTGCGACCCTGAAACCCGGCACTGCGTCGGAGTTCGTCGTAAAGGCGCTTTTCAAGAAGGCGTACAACGCGACCTATGACGCTCTCAAAGGCTGGGGAGGGTCGGTGGAGTTTTCCTCCTATGAAGACGGGGCGAACCTGCTTGCGGACAATCACCTCGACTGCTTCGCGTTTTCCGTCGGCCGGATCGCATCGATCGTCATGAACATTGAAAGTCAGGTTCCGGTGGTGATCCTTCCCGTGGAAGACGCCGCGCTCAAGGCGCTTGCGGATGCCTATGGCACGGTGACGTTCACGATCGAGCCCGGCGTATACAAGAGCGTCACGAAGCCCACCAATACGGTCGGAGACTACACGTGCGTCGTGATTCGGAAGGATCTTCCCGAAAGCCTGGTCTTCGAACTGACGAAAGCGATGTGGGAAAACAGGAAGACGATGGCTATGGCCGTCAAGGATATGGAAGAGCTGGATACGAAGACGGCCGTTCCCGCGGGAGTCGCCGTGCATTCCGGCGCGGCGAAGTTCTGGAAGGAAGCGAAATAATCGCGTGACGCCTTCCCCGTGCGGGGACTTTTCCAGTGCGGGCGACTTTGTGTCGCCCGCTTTTTTTCTACGAACAAAACCTTCGCTTTTGGAAATAAGGGAGTGTGATGTCCGGTGCGGACGCTGAAGGGAGCAACGCGTACGTTCCTGTACTGGTATATCGTGGCCATGGGGCTTTTTCACATTTATACGGCGCTTTTCGGGAATTACGAAGCGTATCTGCAGCGCGTGATTCACCTGACCTGGGTGCTTCCGATGGCGTTCGTCCTGTATCCGCTGCGATCCTCCGATCCCATGGACAGAGCGCCGTGGTATGACTGGGTGCTGGCGGCGTTGTCAACCGTTCCGGGCGTCTACGCGATGTTCAACTACACGGAGATCGCGTCGCGCATCGTGCAGGTCGATCCCGTGACGTTGACGCAACTTCTGCTGGGATCGTTGCTCCTGGTCCTTCTCCTCGACGCCACGCGTCGGGTTGTCGGGTGGCCGCTTGCGCTCATCGCCGGAATCTTCGCGGCCTATATGTACTGGGGGCACTATATGCCCGGCCTGCTCCGCGGGTTGTCTTTCTCGCTGCCGGAGGTCATCGAGCACGTCTACCTCACCGATGAGGGAATCTTCTCCATGCCGCTCGGCGTATCGGCCGCGTATGTGATGGTTTTCCTGATTTTCGGAGGATTTCTCGAAAAGAGCGGCGCAGGAATGTTTTTCATGGATGTCGCGCAGGCCTTTACGGGAACGGCGGCCGGCGGTCCCGCGAAGATCGCCGTCGTGAGTTCGTGCCTGTTCGGGTCCATATCAGGTTCTGCCGTCGCCAACGTGTACGGCACCGGAAGCTTCACGATCCCCCTGATGAAGAAGATCGGGTATCCCGCATACTTTGCCGGGGCCGTCGAGGCCGTGGCGAGTTCGGGCGGACAGATCATGCCGCCCGTCATGGGCGCCGCAGCCTTCATCATGGCCTCCTTCCTCGGAATTCCGTACAAGGACATTATGATCGCGGCGCTGTTTCCCGCGTTCCTCTACTACGCGGCCGTTCTCGTCATGGTTCACGTCGGAGCGAGAAAGAGCGGGCTGCGGGGCCTGAGCCCCGAAGAGCTTCCCGACAAGCGGACGGTCCTCAGACGGGCGTATCTTCTTCTGCCTGTCATCGGCTTGGTGTACCTTCTTCTCAGCGGCTATACGCCGATGTATGCTGCTGTCGTCGGAATATTTCTCGCCTGGATCGTATCGCTGGTCCATCCGGGGCACAGGATGGGGCCGAAGGAAATCATTGACGCCATCCATCTCGGCGCGAAGAATATCCCGATCGTCTGCATCGCGTGCGCCTGCGCCGGGATCGTCGTCGGCGCGGTGAGCCTGACGGGGTTCGGATTCAAGTTCGTGGGGTTCGTCTTTTCGTTCGCGCGGGACATTCCGTTCCTCGCGCTGTGTCTGATCATGCTCGTATCGTTGATTCTCGGCATGGGGCTTCCCACGACGGGAGCCTACATCCTTGCGGCCGCCCTCGGCGTTCCGGTGCTCGTCAAACTCGGTTTTTCGGCGCTTGCCGCACATATGTTCGTCTTTTATTTCGCGATTATCTCGAACATCACGCCCCCGGTCGCGCTGGCGGCGTATGCGGCCAGCTCGATCGCCGGTTCGGATCCCAACAAGACCGGCTTCATGGCGATGAAGCTGGGGTTCCTCGCGTTCATCGTGCCTTTCGCGTTCTGTTATGACAGCGGAATTCTCCTCAATGCATCCCTTGTAGGCAATCTCGCGGCGATAGCCGGAAGCCTCGCCGCGATTTTCGCGTTCGCGTATTCCATGTTGGGGTATATCCGCGCTCCTATTCCGATGTGGAGCAGAGGCGTCTTCTTTGCAGTCGGGCTCCTGTGCTTCACCCCGAATCTGTGGCTCAAGGGACTGGGAATCGCCGGAACTGTCGTCGCGTGGATGCTCCTTCGGAACGGAGTTTTGAATAGTCAGGCATATCTGGAAAAACAAAAATAGCACATACTTGCCAAAAACCTGACAATATGGGTATACTGTTTCCTGACTTTCCGTACAGCGTCCGGGCTTCATTGCTTTCGTTGAACTCTCGATAGACAAAGGAGGTCTTGGCATGGAGGTACTTAAGGTCTCTGCTAAATCGCAACCAAAATCGGTCGCCGGCGCGATCGCTGCGGTATTGCGGGAAAAAGGCGCGGTGGAGGTCCAGGCGGTCGGCGCCGGCGCCGTCAATCAGACGGTGAAGTCCATCGCCATCGCTAGGGGGTACGTTGCGCCGAACGGCATTGATCTCGTGTGCATCCCCGCCTTTGCGAAGATATCCATTGACGACGAGGAACGGACAGCGATAAAGTTCCAGCTTGAATCACGATAGCGCGGAACGACGTTTTTCTGCATTCAGTTGTGCGCGGGAGCGCGACCCCGGAGGGGCCGCGCTTTTTTCTTTGCCGCGCGTGGTATATACTTACCTGCATATTGTATTTTCCGTCCGCACGGACGGTGACAGGAGGTTCACGGTATGACGGAAATCAAGGCTCCACGCGGTGTCCGCGATATTCTCCCCGACGAATCATGGAAATGGGCATACGTCCTGAATCATGCGCACGCCGTCGCAGGGGACTTCGGGTATGCGGAAGTTCATCTTCCGATTTTCGAGCATACCGAACTTTTCTCACGTGGAATCGGAGAAACGACGGATGTCGTCGAAAAGGAAATGTATACATTCACCGATCGAGGGGACCGGAGTCTGACGTTGCGTCCGGAAGCGACCGCCTCAATGGTTCGGAGCTACATCGAGCACGATATGGCGGAGGCGGGGCAGCCTGTCAAGCTTTGGTGCGCAGGCCCGATGTTCCGGTACGAGCGTCCGCAGAAGGGGCGATACCGGCAGTTCTGGCAGATCGACTTCGAGGCGCTCGGGTCATCGAATCCTATGGTGGACGTCGAAATCATCGAGCTTTCGCTTGAACTCTTCCGGCGCCTTGGCCTGACGAACCTCGAAGTGATGGTGAACTCGGTCGGTTGTCCCAAATGCCGTCCCATATACAAGGAGCGCCTGATGGAGTATTTCGGGGCGCATCTCGATGCGCTCTGCGAGTCCTGCGTTTCGCGATATTCGCGAAATCCGCTGCGGATCCTCGATTGCAAGAACCCGCAGTGTCGCGCCGTCACCGAGGATGCTCCGGGAATCCATGACAGCCTGTGCGAGGATTGCCTGACGCATTTCACGTCCGTCACCGACGGCATGACGCGTCTCGGCGCGACCTTTCACGTGGACAAACGGCTGGTTCGCGGACTTGACTACTACACGAAGACGGCCTATGAGATCCTTTCCGGACAGCTCGGCGCGCAGAACGCCGTGTGCGGCGGAGGGCGGTACGACAACCTCTCCGAGGCCATTGGAGGCCCCGCGCTCCCGAGCGTCGGCTTTGCGACCGGGCTCGACCGGATCATCCTCGTCATGGAGCAGCAGGGGTGTTCGTTCGGGAAGCGTCCGGCTCCCCTGGCGTACATGATCGCCCAGACGCCGGAAGTCCGGACGGAAGCACAGGTCATCACCGCGTCCCTGCGGCGTTCCGGTTTGGCCGTGGAAATGGATTATCTCGGAAGAAGCGTAAAGGCCCAGTTCAAGGCCGCATCCTCCCTGGGGGCGAGATTCGCCGCCATCATCGGAGAATCGGAGATGGAAAAGGGGACCGTATCCCTGAAAGATCTTGAAAGCGGTAAGCAGGTTGAAGTCTTGCGTCCCGACCTTGCCGGGACGATTCGCAAGTTCTGTGAATCGAACTGAAGGAGAACAGATGATGAGCGGACGGAGTACGTTTTTCGATGAAACGTGGCAGAGGACCGACTATTGCGGAACTGTGGGAAAGGAACATCTTGGAAAGAAAATCGTCCTCAACGGATGGGTCCGGAAACGCCGTGACCTCGGCGGCATTATATTCATCGATCTCTGGGATCATACCGGGTGCGTTCAGGTCGTCTTCAATCCCGAGCGGCGCCCCGATGCGCATGCTCTTGCCGGCGATCTTCGAAGCGAGTTCGTCATCGCCGTCGTCGGTTCCGTCGGCGAACGACCGGAAGGGACCTGCAACGCGGCGATGGCGACGGGCGACTTTGAAGTGACGGCGGAGGAGATTCTTCGTCTCTCTCCTTCGGCTCCTCTCCCGTTCGAAATCGGCGACGCGACGGACAGGGTTGACGAAAACCTGCGTCTGAAACACCGCTACCTCGATCTGCGGCGCGAAAAAATGCAGCGGAACCTCCGCACGCGCAACCGGATCGCGATGTTCACGCGCGAATATCTCTCACGCAACGGCTTTATCGACATCGAGACGCCGATGCTGACGAAATCCACGCCGGAAGGGGCCCGGGACTATCTCGTTCCGAGCCGCGTGAGCCCCGGGAATTTCTTCGCGTTGCCCCAGTCGCCGCAGATCTTCAAGCAGATTCTCATGATCAGCGGCTTCGACCGGTATTATCAGATCGTCAAGTGCTTCCGGGACGAAGACCTTCGCGCGGACCGCCAGCCCGAATTCACGCAGATCGACATGGAGCTGAGTTTTCTCACCGAAGAAACCGTGTATTCCCTGATCGAGGGATACATGAAAGAACTTTTCAAGACCATTCTCGACATCGACATTCCGACACCCTTCCGGCGCATGACCTATTGGGACGCCATGGACCGGTACGGGAGCGACAAGC
>CAYVKE010000032.1:0-27995 GCA_964451935.1 uncultured Synergistaceae bacterium
CTTCGCCCGGAACGTAGAAATCAGGCGGCGTCACGCCGTCGGGGAGCGTCTGCCCCGGCTTCAGTTCGAACTGGACGCCCCGGTCCGCCGGCTCGTACCCGGAGCCGTCCGCACGGGCGAACAGCGCGTAGTATCGCACGTTCTCCGGCCACGACGCCGTATATTCGACCGCGAGGTCCGTACTCGTCAGGGACACGTCCTCGAACGTGTTCGCGGCATAGAGCGTGGCCGCCATACCCACGAGCGAAGCGAGTGGAGCAAGCGGAGCGTTTTTTTTCTGAACGCTCTTCCCGAGGTCGCTCGCGAGCGCCAGTTCGATCGCGGCGTAAAGGGCGCTCTCCGGGTTCGCCAGAGCCGTTTTCACAGCCATAACGTCCGCGTCCCCGACGATCGACCGCGGTTCGGGCTCCTTCTCGCCCGAGTAGCCGGAGAACGCCGTCGCGGATTTGTTCGGCGCTTTTCCGATCGCGCACGTGTCGTCGGCCGAGTAGGTCGAGCCCGACAGGCGGTAGATGTTGTCGGGGGTATTCGCGGACACGACGCAGTGGTCCGTCAACGTCGTCGTCGAAAGTATTTCCAGGCACATCCCTCCGCCGGAAGAATCACTGTTCCCGTTGTTGCGTATCTTCGTCCGGGCCATCGTCAGAGTTCCTCCGACATCGTTGAAGACTCCTCCCGCATTGCGGCTTCCGAACAAGTGGCCGGAACACGTGTTGTTCTCGACGACGCAGTCAGTCATCGTCAGCGAGACGTTCCAGGATCCGCCGGCACTGTTGCGGATTCCCCCCGCGGAGATGCCTCCGTCAGCAGAGTTGCCGCTGATCGCGCAGCCCTGAAGCACGAGGTTCTTGCTGTTGTGGATGCCGCCGCCGCCCGTGTTCCCCGTCACGATGCAGTTTTTCATCGTGACGTTGGAAAAGCAGTACATTCCGGCGCCGTACCCCCCGCCCCCGTTGCCGAGGCTCCCTCCGGTGATGGTCAGGTTCTTTAGCGTGCAGGCGCCCGTCACGTAGAGCACCCGCCTGTCCGGCGTGGTCTGCCTGATCGTGACGGGCCCCGTAATCGTCAGCGCCTTGTCGAGAAACAGGTAGTCGGTCAGCGACACAGTCGACACCGAGGAGTGAAAGACGATCGCATCGCCGTCGACGGCGTTCGCGACGACATATCGGAGCGTTCCGACGCTTCCGTCATCCGCGCCGCCGGTCACCGTTCGTGTGGTCGCCTCGCCCGTTCCGCCGGCGAAGAAGATCAGCGCCGCCAGGATGCAAAGCTGCGCCGTCGTCCGACATGCCGACTCCCGAAACGTCCGTGTTCCCCCGCTCCGATGCATTACGTTCACCCCTCCCGGAATCCAAAATCCGTTCCCAACCGGCCGCCGCCGCCCGCCGGTTCGCTTTCCAAGAAGCGGCGGCGTGTTACCCCTTTCGTTTTCCCCCGGCGCGCGTCCGGCTTCCGGCGATCAGCGGCGCGACCAGCAACAGCGCAAGCGGCGCGAAGCCCCCGCCCGCATTGCACCCGCCGCCGCTTCCTTTGTCGCCGACAACTTCCGCCGCGCGGACCGAGCACACCCGGATGGTCACGACGCCGGCAGTCGGGTTCAGGTCGTACGACCCGTTGTCCGTCACGATGTTCCGCCAGGTCATGAGCCCTTCGCCCGGGACGTAGAAATCAGGCGGCGTCACGCCGTCGGGAAGACTCTGCCCCGCCTTGATCTCGAACTGGACGCCCCGGTCCGCAAGCTCGTACCCCGATCCGTCCGCGCGGGCGAACAGCGCGTAGTATCGCACGTTCGACGGCCACGACGCCGTGTATTCGACCGAGAGATCGCGACTCTCGATCGCAACGTTTTCAAATGTATTCGCGGCGTAGAGCGTCGCCGCCATGCCTGCGAGCGGAGCGAGCGATGTCGCTTTTCCCTCGACCGCCTTGCCGAGTTCGCTCGCGAGCGCCTGTTCGATCACGCCGTACAGCGCGCTCTGCGGGTTCGCGAGGGCGCTCTTCACGGCCGCGACGTCCGCGTCCCCGACGATCGACCGAGGCTCGGGCTCCTTCTCGCCCGAATACCCGGAGAACGCCGTCGCGCTCTTGTTCGGCGCGCTTCCGATCGTGCACGTGTCGTCGGCCGAATAGGTCGAGTCGGACGTGCGGCTGATGTTGTCGGGGTCGTTGCCCGACACGACGCAGTGGTCCGTCAAGGTCGTTGCGGAGCGAAAGTACAGGTACATGCCTCCGCCGAAGGAGGATCTGTCGCCGTTGTTGCGGACTTTCGTCCGGGCCATCGTGAGCGTTCCCTTGGCGCCGTTGCAGATTCCCCCCGCGTCGCCGAAGGAACATGTGTTGTTCTCGACGACGCAATCGGTCATCGTCAGCGAGACATCCCAGAATCCGAACGCGCTGTTTCCGATCCCACCCGTTCTGCGCATTCCTCTTGCCTTGTTGTTGCTGATCACGCAGCCCTGAAGAACGAGGTTCTTGCCGTTGTGGATGCCGCCGCCGCCCGTGTTCCCCGTCACGGTGCAGTTTTTCATCGTGAGATCGGCGTAGCAGTACACCCCGGCGCCGTACGCCTCGACTTCTTCGCCGAGACTTCCTCCGGTGATGGTCAGGTTCTTCATCGTGCAGGCGCCGGTCACGTAGAGCACCCGCGCGCCCGGCTTCGTCTGCTTGATCGTGACGGGTCCCGTGATCGTCAGCGCCTTGTCGATGAACAGGTACTCCTTCAGCGACACCGTCGACATCGAAGCCTGAAAGACAATTGCATCGCCGGCGGCGGCGTTCGCGATGACGGACCGAAACGTTCCGACGCCACCGTCGTCCGCGCCGCTTGTCACCGTCCGCGTGCTCGCCTCGCCCATTCCTCCGGCGGGAAAGAGCAGCCCCGCCAGGACACAAATCGATACCGTCGTTCGACATGCCGATTCCCAAAGCGTTCGTGTTTCCTTTCTCCGACGCAATGCGTCCATCTCCCTCATGTCGTCTCGCAACCGGTCCGAACCGGTCTCACGAGTCCGTCTGCCTTTACCCCTTTCGTTTTCCCCCGGCGCGCGTCCGGTTTCCGGCGATCAGCGGCGCGACCAGCAGCAGCGCGAGCGGCGCGAAGCCCCCGCCCGCATTGCACCCGCCGCCGCTCCCTTTGTCGCCGACAACTTCCGCCGCACGGACCGAGCAGACCCGGAAGGTCACGACGCCGACGCCCGGGTTCAGGTCGAACGATCCGTTGTCCGTCACGACGTTCCGCCAGGTCATGAGGCCCTCGCCGGGGACGTAGAAGTCCGGCGGCGTCACGCCGTCCGGAAGGCTCTGTCCGGCCTTCAGCTCGAATTGCACGTCGCGCTCCGGGATCTCGTAACCCGATCCGTCCGCGCGACAGAAGAGCGGATAGTACCGGACGCTCCCGGGCCACGAGGCCGTGTATTCCACGGCGAGGTCCGCGCTCTCGATCGCGACGTCCTCGTACGTTTTCGCGTAGTAGAGCGACGCCTGCATTCCCGCGAGCGTAGCGAGCGAAGCGGTCTTGTCCTCGGCGGTCTTCCCGAGGTCCGCCGCGAGCGCCCGTTCGACCGCGCCGTAGAGCGCGCTCTGCGGGTTCGCCAGGGCCGCCTTCACATCCGCGACGTCGGCGTCGCCCTCGATCGACCGCGGCTCGGGCTCCGTCCCGCCTTCGTACCCGGAGAACGCCGTCGCCGATTTGTTCGGCGCCGTGCCGATCGTGCACGTGGCGTCGGCCGTGTAGTCGCCGCACATGTTCCCCGGCTTGTTGCCGTACACGGCGCAGGCGTTCACAAGCGTCGTCGTCGCGAAAGAGTTCGTGTAGATTCCCCCGCCGCTCGACGGCCGGCTTTCGTTGTTCCGAACGGTGCATCCGGACATATAGAGGGTCTCGCCGTTGAAGACGCCGCCGCCGACATTGTTATCCATGAAATTGCCCTCGACGACGCAGTTGACCATCCTGAGATCGGGAGTCGAGGTGGCTTTCGCCTCGTTGCAGATCCCCGCGCCCGCCCGGGGATACTTCGCCGTGTTGTCGGCGATCCGGCAGTCGGTCATCGTCAGGCTTTTCACGTTGTAGATCCCCCCGCCGACCGTGTTCCCGATCACCGTGCAGCGGTTCATCGTCAGCTCGCCGTAGTTGAAGAGGCCCGCGCCGCACCAGCTGCTCGATTCGCTGATGTTCCCCCCGGTGATGGTCAGATCGTTGAGGGTGCACGGTTTCGTGATATAGAGCACCCGCTGGTTCGTCCCCGTCTGCCGGATGGTTGCGGGGCCGCTGATCGTCAGGCTCTTGTCGATAAAGAGGTACGACGTCAGGTTCACCGTCGAAACGCCCGACGAGAAGACGATCGTATCCCCGTCGGCCGCCCCCGAAACGGCGGCGCGCAGCGTCAGCTGCGACGGGGCCGTCGGGGTCTCCGCCGCACTCGTGACGGTCCATACGGCCGCGTTCGCGGCATGAGCCGGGCACAGCAGCAACACTCCCATCGCCACTGACGCCAGAAATCTGAATCCACAACCGTTGGCAGGTTTCATCGTATCCACTCCTTCGCACCGAAAATGGAAGCATCGCAAGCAGTCTGCACTCTGACACAATGGCAAAGTCAAGGGAAAATCCGACGCATCCGCACATCGTTCCCTTCGTCCGGAGCCCAAAAAAGCGCCGGAGCATCTTCCCCCGGCGCTGCTGTCACATCCTGCAACGTCTGTCTCCCGACAAATGCTTTCACCCGTCGGGTCCGATAACCGCTCCGGCGACGCCGCTTATCGCTCCGGCTCCAGCACCGGGATCGCCACTTCGACGCGGCCGTAGGGCGCCTTCTCTGCGTCGAAGGGGAAGTAGCACTCCTGAACCCTCCCGGCGACGACGAGCTTCCTGCCGTCGATCCACTCCGCGAGCCGGTCGTGCGTTTCGCCGATTTCCTCGTACGGCCCCCGATGGAGCGTCGCCGCCATCGTTCCGCCGGGCAGGACCGACCCCGTGGAGCGCGATACGATCACGCACACCGTCGCGTCGACCGGCTCGAACGCCGACTGCGCCGTCCGTCCCGAGACGCTCCCGAACGTGCAGAAGATCGGAGCCGAACACGGTTCGTACGTCTCCCCGATTTCTTCGAGGAGCGGACGGGCCGCCTCGCAGGCGAGCGTGCGCAGCCGCGCCCTCGGGGCCTTTATGGCGATGGAGAGGACGTGCGATTCGGTCGTCCGGATCAGTCCGCAGGGTTCGACGGGTTCGTCGCCGAGCATTCCCTCGAGCGTCTCGAGGGAGATGCGCAGCGCTTCCATCTTCTGCCGGAGGGCCTGCTTCTGCTCTTCGACGAACCGGCGCACGTTTCCGCGCGCGGCGCCGTTCAGCAGGGCCGCCATATCCCGAACGGAGAAGTCCACGTCCCGGAATCCGAGCAGCAGCTTCGCTTCCATCAACTGCGAGACGAGGTAGTGACGATACCCCGTACGCGGGTCCGTATGGGCTGGGACGAGGATGTCGCGCTCGGCGTAGAACCGGAGCATGCGGGGCGACAGTCCGCTCCGCTCGGCGAATTCTCCTATGGAAAGCAGCCGGGGCGCCTGCGTCCGTTTGTCCGCGATGTTCGGCTTCTCAGTCATTGAGGCGTCCGTCCTGCGGAAAGGGATTCCCCGCGGCGCTCAGCATTTCGAGGTCCTCGTCGGTCAGGACGTCCGAAGCGGGGGCGCGGTCGCGAAAGCGCTCCGTCATCTCGCAGATTCCCTCCCGGAGATCCTCCAGTTCGACCCGCCGGAGCGCCAGCTCCTCGTCCGCCCGGTCAAGCGCCTCCATCACGGCCCATTCCCGTCCCTGAAGGATTTCCTCCCGGACCCAGTCGGGATCGATGCCGAAGGAACGCAGCTTTCTGTCCATATCGTCCAATGTCGGTCACCTCACAAAAAGGCCGCCATCCCTCAGCGTTTCCGAAAGGAAGGCGGCCTCGCCGGATTTTCTCAGATCTTCCCGTCCGACATCCCTTCGCCGCCGACGATGCCCTTCAGTTCGTCGTCGTTCAGTTCGTCGATCCGCTTGACCTTGTCGAACGTCTCTTCAGCCTTCGGTTTCCGTTCTTCTTTCGCCATCATCGTTCCCTCCCGCGTATCGTAGTGTCGTCCTTCGCGTTCGGACGGAATCGTAAACCATGACACGGTGTCAGAGTCAATCCGTCACGCCTTCCGTTCCGTTCCCGGTCCCTTGTAGCCGAAACACAGCATCGTGATGTCGTCCGACTGATCGGCGCCGCCCACGAACGTGCGGATCCGCCCGCGCATCCGTTCGACGACAGCCTCGCTGCCCGGGTTCCCGGACGCCGTCTCGCCCAGCCAGTCCCGCACCCGGTCATCGCCGAGAAGTTCTTCGCGCTCGTTGAGCGCTTCGGTCACGCCGTCGGTGAACAGGAAGAGCGTGTCGCCGGGCTGAAGCACGCCCGCCCCCTCCTGGAACGGAACGCCGCCGATCGCGCCGACGAGCGGCCCCTTGACGCGCGGCAACGCGGTGACCGAGCCGCCCGAGATCTTCCACGGAGCCGGGTGCCCGCCGCACGCGTAACGGAAGCCGCCGTCGCGCAGGTCCACGGAGACGCAGAACAGCGTGACGAACATGCACGCGTCGTTGCCTTCGATGATCCGGTCGTTGACGGCCGACAGAAGCGCGGCCGGTCCGTTCGCGGCGCCCTCCGGTTCGGAAGCGCAGCCGTTCATCGAGGAATAGGCCTTCATGAAGCTTCGCGTCACGGCCATGAAGAGCGCGGCCGGGACGCCCTTGCCCGACACGTCGCCGATGATGAGCAACAGATGGTTCGCGTCGGTCATGAAGAAGTCGTAGAAGTCGCCGCCGACCTCGCGGGCCGGTTCGAGAACGGCGAAGAGGTCGATCCGGTCGTCCTTCGGGAAGGGCGGGAAGGTCCGCGGAACCAGGCTCATCTGGATGGACCGCGCGATGTCGAGTTCGCTCTCGATGCGCTCGCGCGCCGCGGTCGTCGCGCGAAGCTCCTCGATGTGGACGAGCAGACTGTCGCGCATCGACGTGAACGACTCGGTCAGCAGCGCCACCTCGTCGTTGCCCGAGATCGGCGGCAGCGGCGCGTCCAGCCGCCCGGACGCAAGCAGCAGCGTCGCGTCCTTGAGCGACCGGATCGGACGGCTGATGCGGCTCGCGATGAAGAGCGACACCGCGAGCATCCCGGCCATTCCCGCGAGGCCGAGCAGGAACTGCGTCCGGCTCAGGCGGTTGACGCCCGCGAGGACTTCCTTCTCGGGAAAGACGATCCCGAGCGACCAGCCCATGCCCTCGATCGGCTGGTGCCAGACGAGGAGATGCCGGTCGCGCTTCCTGTCGTAGAACTTGAAGAGTCCCTTCTTCCCCTCGACCATCCGGCGTCCGAGTTCCCAGACTTCGGGGTTCCCGTCGGCCTCGGAGATCGTGAAGATCGTTTCCTTCATGATGGTCTCGCGCCACGGGTGCGACACCATCGTTCCGTTCGACGTGATCAGGAAGATGTACCCGTTGTTCCCGACGTTCATCGTCGAAATCACGTTCGTGAGCCAGTGAAGCTCGATCGACGCGCCGATGGACGCCAGGTAGCGCCAGTTCTCGTCGTAGATCGGGACGCAATAGTCCACGACCATCGAGCCCGTCCCCTCGTTGCCGAAGAAGGGCTCCGTCCAGACGGGCTTTCCGAGCTGGAGCGGGAGCTGGTACCAGTCCCACACGGTCCAGTCGTACACTTCGGCCAGGTTGCGCCAGCCGATGTTCGAATCCTGGCGGTAGACGAACGGACAGAAGTTGTCGAGCAGCGCGTCCCCCGTCTGGCGGGAGAACCCGACGAACAGCCCCGACACCTCGGGGTGCGGCTCGATCAGGGACTTCATGACGTCGCGAAGCTGCCCGGGGTCCGGCTTGAAGGACCGGAGGATCGTCGCCATGTCGTGCGTCACGGCCTCGGCCACGCGGGGGATCCTTCGGATCTTGCTCGCGGTGGCTTCGCCCAGGTTTTCGATGCGCGCGCGGAACTCCGCCTCCATCGCCCCGACCGAACTCACATAGCCGTAGGCGATGATCAGCAGGAAGATCAGGCCCACGCCCGCCATCGTCATGAGCGCGAGCTTTCCGGCGATCGAAAGTCCCGTCCGCGCGCTTCCGAGAAACGACGGCCGCTTACCGGGCATCGGGAGAGGCCTCCGCAGGGATTCGCGCCGCAGCTTCAAGACCGATCGGATGGAAGACGTCGTAGGAGACGTTCCACTGATCGCCGACGAACACCTCGTTCATCATCGCGACGGTGCTTTCGTAGGCGCTTCTCGACAGGAGGCCGGGAGTCCAGGGGAGGACGCCCGATTCCGACGATTCCGGGAAAATGGACGGGAGGATCGACAGAAGCATGGAGCGCAGCAACAGCCTGTTGACCGTGTAGCCCACCTCGTCGGCCAGCTTCATGATCAGGTCGACGGCCTCGTCCGGATGGGCCGCGGCGTACCGCCACCCTTCGAGCGACGCGTCCCGGACGTCGCGGCACAGCTGCGGGTCGTCCTTCCACGTCGCTTCGAGGCAGTAGATCCCGTCCTCTGGGAAGTCGTACCCCTCCTCCCGAAGCGAGATCACCGTCAAATCCGAGGGACGGCGCCCCGCCTGAAGGATGCGGACGTACTCGTTGTACGACATCGCGTTGCACGCATCCACGGCGCCCCGCAGGAACAGATCCACGGAGAAAAACTGCGGGCGGACGACCGGCCAGATGCCCTTTGCGCCGAAAAGCTTCTTGTACGCGCCGGAAAAGTGGTCGCCCCAGAGGCTCATCTTTCGGCCGTTCAGATCCTTCACGGTCTTGATGCCGCTCTTCTTCTTCGCGACGATCAGGAGGTTGCTCCGGTTCACGATCTGCCCGACGTTCACGAGACGAAGCTCCTCCGAGCGAAAGCGAAGCGCCCCGGTCAGGAACATCGTCGAAAAGAGCGTCCGGCCGGACCGAAGCTCCTCGACGACGTCGACGTCCGCCCCGCCCCGCCGGATCTCCATGTCGATCCCGCGTTTCAGGAAGAAGCCCTTCTCCCGGGCCATGTAATACCCCGCGAACTGCGTCTGGGGGTACCAGTGCAACGTCATCGACGCCGTCTTTTGCGCCTTCGGGGCTTCGTCCTCCACGGCGAAGGCAGCCCCCGCGACGAGCAGGAGAATCAGCGTCGACGCGACGAAGGCGACCGGCGGACGAAACCGCCGCCGTGCGGTCGGGAACCTGTCGTCGGAACTCATTCGGGCTTCGTCACGACGATTCGCAGGCAGTTCAGACTGCCTCTCCGCGCATAGTGGACCTCATCCATGATCCGCCGCACGAGCAGGATTCCCAGTCCGCCGACGTCCCGCTCCATGAGCGGACGCGACACATCCGGATCCTCCGCCGCGAGCGGATCGAACGGGACGCCGTTGTCGACGAACTCGACCGAAAAGGACGTCGGCGTGTCCTCGATGCGGATCGTGAGTTCCCCCGGAGGCGTCTGATAGGCGTACGAGCAGATGTTGACGATGATCTCCTCGAGGGCGAGGTCCAGATGGGAGACGCGCCTCGGGGGCAGGGTTCCCTCTTCAACCACGCCCATCACGAACTCGCGCATCTCTTCGAGATAATCCAGCGAAGCGGGCCACGTGCGCTCTCCCCTGGAAAACTCCGTGCAGCCTTCCCGTGCGTCCGCAGCAGGCCGACTCGAATCGTTCATATCATTCTCCTCCGTTCCCTACTCGGGCAAAAGCGCGAGCGCGTCTTCCCGGCTCCGGGCGACCGGAAGAAAGCTGTCGAACCCGGAAACGCCGAAAACCTCTTCAACGACGCCGGACATCCCGAAAAGCACGAGCTTGCCCCCCTGGGGCAGCAGGCGTTTGGCGAGGACCAGAATGGATCGGAGCCCCGCGCTGCTGATGTACTCCAGGTCCGTGAAATCCAGAACCACATTGCGGCACTCCCAGGAGAGGGCCGTCTTTTCGAAATCCTGGGCCGCCTTCGTGTCGAGGCGCCCGGTCAGAAAGGCGACCCGCCCCTTCGCTTCATCCTCGAACTTCATATCGAACATGCCGAATCACTCCCAACGAAAAGAATCGCCTGCGTACACCGGAACCACCCTGCGCCCGACACGCAGCCGCGGACGACGAACCTGCAAAAGCAACGTTTTTCCGGAAATTTCCGCCCCGGAGGGGAGGAGAAGACGATGGCCCGAACGAAGCGGCCGCCGAAAATTGGCTCTAGTAAAAAAAGAATTCGGTTCTTATAGATCATCCCATTATACGCAATCCGCGACATTACGGAATACGCCGAACGAGAAATTCGTCATCCCGGCGCCGTTCCGTCCGGGGAGACGCCGACGCGCAAACGAAGAGCGCCGCGAGGTCGGGGTCGACGTCGCGGCGCTCTGTCTTCCGCTTTTACGGCAGGAACGCCTTCAGTACGATACGCGATAGGGACCGACGAAGCTGTTGAACACCAGGTCTCCGTTGTTCAGGTATTGCAGGATCGCGTAGGCTCCGTTGCCGAACGTCTTGCGTCCGAAGATCGTCCTGTGGACCGTCGCCCCGGTCGTCCAGTCCATCCCGGTGACCTCCCAGCCGTCGGCGGCCGAATAGCCGTTCACGAGCGCCATGCTCCCCAACCGGCTGTGGATGGGCACCATGCTCGTCGACGACACGTCGCTCCGGGCCCACACCGACGTCCACTCGTCGGCGACGGGATTCCACGCGAAGCGCTGCGCGCCCGTCGGCGGGGCGTACATCGGCCCCATCGCGGCCACACCGAGGATCTTGTTCGCGGTCGCGATATCGTAGGTCGCGGCGTTCGCGGGGATGTTGTTCACGACGAACGCGCCGTAGCCGCTGACGACGACCGACTGCTCCGACTGGATCCACTCGGGAACCGGCGAGAAGCCGCACGTCACCTGAATCTGCCCCGCGATGCGCCGGGACGCCGTCCCCGGCCTCTGGACGAACCCGTCCGGAATCGCGTCGCGCCAGAAGGCCACGAGCTTCATCTGCTTGCACCCGTCCGTGATCACGACGAGCTTGTCCGGGTCGGTTCCGAAGCCCATGAGCGTCGGCGTCGAGCCAGTCCCGAGGCCGAACTTGATCATCGGCGGCACGGCGTCCGTCGGCGCGTCGTATGCGCTGACCCACGCGCCGTCCGCTTCGAGGGCCGAGAGCGTCGTCCCGGTCCAGACGTACTTTCGCATGTATTTGTCCGTCGCGATGTAAATGCCGTTGTTCTCGTCCACCGCCATTGAGTTGTTCAACGTCTCTCCGGCCCCGAACGGTACGAACTGCGCCGTCGCGGGGTCGAGGCTCCGGTCGATCACGGCGAGACCGTTGCTGAAGCCTGCGAGAAGATGTCCGTCGTAGGTCATCGACAGCCCGAAGAGACGCACGCCGTCGACGATCGCCCCCTGGATCGACCGGATGTCCGCGATGCTGCGGACGACCGCGATCCCCGCCGAAGGATCGTTCGGATTCACGAGCGCGAACGCGTAGACGCCGTTTCCGTAATTCGCGTACAGGACGTTGTCGTTATCCACGGCCGAATACGTGGAATTCATGAGGCGAAAGCTGTACGCCTGCCCGTAGCTCGCCGAGAGGACCGCGTCGAGGTCCGCCGACGTCATCCCTTCGAGTTCCATCCCGCCGATCTGAAGGTGGACGGCGGGCGCTATCGGCCCGAGCGTCGGCGCCATGTACGCGGGGGCGTTGATTCGCGCCTCCTCGATCCACTGCCCTCCCGACGACCGGATATAGGCGACCCGGTCCGTTCCGACGCCCCACATATACGATGCGTTCGTCGACGCGAGCGTGATGATGTTGACCGGCCCTCCGCAGACGATCGGGAAGTCCTCCGGAGAAACGCGGTACGTTCCATTGGGCGGACCGTAGGGGGTCGAATCGCTCTGCGACGGGTCGAAATGGGTGATCCCGTACAGGGCGGCGGACAGGAACGGATTCGTCGCCGGACCGTTGGCGACGTCAGCATCGTTCGAAGAGCATCCGGCCGCGACGAGTCCGACCAGGCACAAGAGCAGGATGGTTCCAAGACGGGCGTTGCGCTGCATGTGCTGCACCTCCTGATTCCGGGTATCCGCGACGCGCTGTGCGCGGATTCGATTCAATGGAACCACAGACGAAATAATTTGTCAATTTCGGGCCGGACGCGCGCGGCATGACGACGGCGAGCGAGCGGCCGGAGACGGACTCTTCGTATCGTTGTACGCGCTTTCGCGAATAGAGCGAATCGATTTGACGTTTCGTCGCGCACGTGCTACCGTTGTCTGACAACAGACACGTAATTGCCCCGGGGAGGTCCGTTCCTATGGACGTCATCGTTCCATTCCAGCGAAAAAACCGAAGCGACATCATCTACGACACGCTCCACGACCTGATCCGGAACGGCCGCTGGAAGCCCGGCGAGAAGTTCCCGACGGAGATGGAGCTGTGCAAGCTCTTCAATGTCGGGCGCTCCACCATCCGGGAGGCGCTCAATCACCTGAAGGCGTCGAACCTCATCCACGTCGCGCCCGGCGTCGGCGCCTTCGTCACGAATCCGTCGGCCGTCGAGCAGAACATCCTCTCCCGCCACATCCCGGACAGCCGGACCGCGCAGGAGCTGTACAACATCATCGAGTTCCGGATCTGCCTCGAACCCTCGACGACCTACCTCGCCTCCGAACGCATCCGTCCCGGCATGGAGGAGGAGCTTCTAAAACTCGCCGGGGCCGTGGACGACCAACGCCTCACGCCGTCGGAATTCGCCGAAACGGACATCGCCTTCCACAGCTTCCTCGCCGAAATCGCCGGAAACCCCCTGTGCGTGGAGACCATGAACTACCTTCACACCACCTTCTACAAGCAGCAGATCGTCACGTCCCTCTTCTCGGAACGCAAGAAGACGGCCGCCCAGAGCCACATCGCGATCGCAAAAGCCGTCATCGATCACAACTCCAAACTTGCGGAAAAGGAAATGCGCGCCCATCTCTACAACACCCTCCAGTACCTCGAAAGCATCATCCGGGAAACGGAACTCCCGGAATCCCCAAAGAACCAGTCCGGAGGTGGATCATGAACACGGAAACGATTGCGGAACTGAAGGAAAAGGCGCGGGCCGTCCGGCTCGGAATCATCGACGCCCTCGGGATCGACAAGCGGGGACACCTCGGCGGCTCCTTGTCCTGCGCCGACATCGTCACGGCGCTGTATTTCCACAAGATGCGCCACGATCCCCAAAACCGCTTCATGGCGAACCGCGACCGGTTCGTCATGAGCAAGGGACATTCGGTGCTCGCGCAGTACGCGGCGCTCGCCGAAGCGGGGTACTTCCCGAAGGAGACCCTCCATAAGACCAAGACGCTCGGCTGCTTCCTCCAGGGGCACCCGGAACGCGAGACGCCGGGCGTCGAGGCGAACACCGGCTCGCTCGGCCAGGGGCTCTCCATCGGCGTGGGCATGGCGCTCGGCGGCAGGCTCGACGGGCTCGACTACCACACGTGGGTCATCCTGGGCGACGGCGAACTCGCCGAAGGGCAGGTCTGGGAGGCGGCCACGGCCGCCGCGGCTTTCAAACTGGACACGCTCACGGCCATCGTCGACATGAACGGCATCCAGGCCGTCGGACGGACGCGCGACCGCTACGACCTCGGGGACATCCGGGGAAAATTCGCCGCGTTCGGATGGAAGACCTTCGAAATCGACGGACATAATATGGAAGAGATCGTGAAAGCGCTCGACGAGGCGACCGCCGTCCGCGGCGTCCCCACGGTCATCGTCGCCCGGACCGTCAAGGGCAGGGGCGTCTCCTTCGCGGAAAACACGCACGCGTATCACAACAACCTGCTGACGAAAGAGCAGCAGGAACAGGCCCGGCGCGACATCCGGGCCATGTGAGGGGGACGAAGGCCATGTCGGCAAATCTCCGAACGGCATACGGCGAAGCGCTTCTCGCCCTCGCGAAGGAAAATCCCCGGATCGTGGCGCTCGACGCCGACCTGTGCGGCTCGACGCAATCCGTCGTCATCGAAAAGAACTTCCCCGAACGCTACTTCGAGATGGGCATCGGGGAACAGAACATGATCTCCGTCGCGGCGGGGCTCGCCCTCACGGGAAAGATCCCGTTCGCCCACTCCTTCTCGGTCTTCGCGTCGGGGCGCCCCTTCGACCAGATCCGGCAGGGGGTCTGCCTCCCGAACCTCAACGTCAAGATCGTGGGATCGAGCTGCGGCCTCTCCGACTTCGCGGACGGAGCCACGCACCAGTCCATCGAGGACCTGGCCACGATGCGCATCCTGCCCCACATGACCGTCTTCTGCCCGGCCGACGCGGTCGAGACGAAATGGACCGTCCGCGCCGCCGCGGCCATCGACGGCCCCGTGTACATCCGGCTCAACCGAAACGACCTGCCGGTCGTCTTCGACGAATCGACCCCGTTCGAGGTGGGGAAACCCGTCGTCCTCAAGGACGGCGGCGACGTCGCACTCATCGGAACGGGCGTCATGACCGCAATCGCCCTCGACGCGGCGGCGATTCTGGAAGCCCGGGGCGTCTCGACGCGCGTCATGCACCTTGGGACCGTCAAGCCGATATGCGCGAAGTCCCTTGCAGACGCCGTGAAGGGCGTTCGCGGGATCGTGACGTGCGAAGAGCACACCATTCTCGGCGGACTCGGCTCGGCGGTCGCGGAGACGCTCTGCGCGACCCCCCTTCCGATGCGGATGGTCGGCATCGCGGACCGGTACGGCCAGTCGGCCGTCTGTTACGAGGAGCTTCTCGCCTGCTACGGCCTGACGAAAGAGGCCGTCGCGGATGCGGCGACGGATCTTCTCGCACCGGCTCCACGCGCCTGAGTCGGGGCGCTGAACCGTTTTTTTTCAGGGAACACGCTTTCAACAGCGGCGAAAGCGGCCGCCACACACACTGCGGGGAGGGATGCGTCCGGGAAGCAACCGATGTCAGTGACAATGCGGCAATGCGGGGTTTCAAGACTTCTGGCGCACGAGAACCAATACCTGTCTGACAAGGAGTGGTCATTGTGAAGAAGTTCGTTTCGATTACCGCAATCGCCCTTGTTCTCGCTCTTGCTCTCGGAGGTGCGGCCTTCGCCGCCGACAAGATCTGGCCCAAGGGGACGCCCACCGTCATCGTCGGCTTCGGCGCCGGCGGCGGCACGGATACGTCCGTGCGCCCCATGATCGTCCTCATGTCCAAATATCTCGGCGAAACCATCAACGTCGCCAACATGCCCGGCGCGGCGAGCGCCGTAGCGGCGGAACACGTCCTCGGGCTTCCGGCCGACGGATACACGATGTTCGCGACCGGCTCGGGCTGCTTCGGCGGCTTCAAGGTCAAGGAAACGTCGAAATCCGGATGGGTCGAGTGGACCTCGTGGCACCCCTTCCAGGGTCCGGCCGCAATCCTCACGAGCGCCAAGGGCGACCTGAAGACCTTCGGCGACGTCGCGAAGGCCCTCAAGGAAGGCAAGATCAACATGGGCGTTTCCGGATTCGGCAACGGCCCCCACGTCATCATGCAGGCCATCGCTGAAGTGGCGGGCATCGACAAGATCAACTACGTCACGTTCGACGGCGACCGGAGCGTCGCGACGGCGGTCCTGGCCGGCGAGGTCGAAGCCGGAATCGTCACCTTCTCCTCCGCGATCGACATGGCGCAGGCGGGAACCATCCGCGCCGTCACCGTCATGATGAAGGAACCCATGAAGATCACCGACGCAATCACCATCGACCCGATCGTGAAAGTCCTTCCGGGAAGCGACAAGATCCCCGATCTCGGCGAAACCTGGCCGATCTGCATCCGACGGGACGCCCCGAAGGAGATCAAGGACAAGATCACCGAGGCCTTCCTCTGGGCGATCAAGCAGCCCGAAATCCTGGACTACACGAAGAAAAAGGCCCTGAACATCGTCGGACTCACCGGCGAGGACGCCGACCGGTTCCTCTCCCTCCAGATCTCCGGCTACTCGTGGGTGCTCCACAACTCGAAGATGTCCGAGAAGTCCCCGGCGGACTTCGGCATCCCCAAGCTCGCCGACTGGAACTGGGAGACCGAGAAGAAGAAGCTGACGAAGTAAGATGGCGCCCAGGGCAACCAAGGGATCCGGGGCGGATTTCATATCCGCCCTTTGCTTCATGATCTTCGGGGCGGCGATGGCGATCGCCGCCCTGAAGATGCGCGTGTTCAACAATTCGCTGCTGGTCTCCCCGGGCCTGTTCCCGCTCATTCTGGGAGGCGTGTTCGTTCTTCTCGGCTTTTTCCTCCTCCGCTCCGCCGCGAGGCGAGGCGGAAGAGGCCAGGCCTCCCGGATTCTCGGGATGGAGAACCTCCGCACGTTCGCGGCGTCGCCGAAGGTTCACAAGGGAATGACGCTTCTCGCCTTCATCGTCGTCTACGTCATGGCTCTGGGGCATATTCCGTTCATGTGGGCCACTGCGGCTTACCTGATCGTCACGTTCACCTATCTCAAGGCGATGAAGCTCCACTGGAACCTGTTGCTGGCCGTCGCCTCCGCGTGGGCCATCTCGTTCGCGTTCAGCGACCTGTTCCGGATACCGATGCCGTAAGGAAGGAGGGCTGACAATGGACATTCTTCACCTTCTCGCGGACGAAACGATCCAGGTGGGCTACGCCCTGCTCGGAGCGCTCACGCCCAAAATCCTCGCACTGATCTTCGGCGGCTCCCTCCTCGGGCTCATCGTGGGGGCCATCCCCGGCCTCACGGCGACGATGGCGCTCGCGCTCCTCATCAACCTCTCCTACGGCATGGAACTCTCCGGCGCCGTGGCGTTCCTGCTCTCCGTCTATGTCGGAGCGGTTTCCGGAGGGCTCAACGCGGCGATCATGATCAACATCCCGGGCACGCCCTCGGCGGCCGCGACGTGCCTCGACGGCTTTCCGCTCGCGAAACAGGGCAAGGGGGGCCTTGCGATCGGAACGGGAATCATCGCGTCGTTCGTCGGGACGATGTTCAGCATTCTCGTGATGATCTTCCTCTCGCCGCTCGTCTACCTGATCGCCCTGAAGTTCGGGCACTGGGAAATGTTCCTCCTCGCCCTCTTCGGCATCATGATCTGCGGCTCGCTCTCGGCCGGAAAGGATCCGCTCAAGGGGTGGATCGTCGGCTTTCTCGGCTTCGTCACGGCGATGGTGGGCATGGAGCAGATCTTCGCCTACCCGCGCCTCACGTTCGGGTTCCTCCAGTTCAAGGGGGGGATCCCTCTCATCCCGGCCCTGATCGGCGTCTTCGGGATCTCGGAATTCCTCGCGGTGCTTCAGGAGGAAGTCGCCTACAAGATCGAGGGGAAGGTCGGAAAGGTCATTCCCCCGCTGCGGGAGTTCATCCCGCTCATCCCGTCGGCCATCCGTTCGGGAATCATCGGCGTCATCATCGGCGCGATCCCCGGCGCGGGGGAGGACATCGGCAGCTGGCTCTCCTACGACATCGGCAAGCGCCGCTCGAAAAAGGGACATCTTTTCGGCACGGGAAGCTACGAAGGCGTCGTGTGCTCCGAAGTGGCCAACAACGCCGTCATCGGCGGGGCCATGATCCCGCTGCTCACGCTCGCGGTTCCGGGAAGCCCCCCGTCGGCCATGTTCCTCGCCGCGGTCTGGCTTCACGGCGTTCGGCCCGGCCCCATGCTCAACTTCGAGAATCCGGGCTTCCTGCCGCTCGTGGCGGCGATGCTCATCCTCTCGTCGTTCGTCATGCTCTTCTGGGGGCTCTCCCTCGCGAAGCCCATGGTGGCGATCCTGAAAATCAAGCGCGAAATCCTGCTCCCGATCGTCATCCCGCTCACCGTCATCGGAGCGTACGCGGGCGGCGTGCGGATCTTCGACGTCTACCTCATGCTCGGCTTCGGCGTTCTGGGGTACATCCTGCGACAGATGGACTACCCGCTCGCGCCGCTCGTCCTCGGGATCATCCTCGGCCCCCTGGCCGACACGAGCTTCCGCAGGGCGCTCCAGCAGAGCCGCGGGGCCATTCTGCCGCTCCTCGAACGGCCCATCGGAATCATCCTGATGCTCTGCGTGGCCTGGCTCATCTGGACGGGCATCAAGGGGACGCAACGGTACTATGCGGAACAGGCCGCGCGGGAAGCGGCCGAAGAGGACCTTCCCGAAGCGCAGTAGACGCGAACACACCCCGGCGCCGGCCAAAAAAACGGCGCGCGAAAGAGGAGAGAACCGACAATGCGAGCAGTCGTGAAATACCTCAGGGAAGACGGCAACACGGAAGTCAGGGACGTCCCGGTTCCGGAGACGGGCCCTTCGGACGTCCTCGTGAAGGTGGGCTACATCGGCATCTGCGGGAGCGACCCGCACATGTACCACAACCAGGTCTCCTACCCCATGGCCATCCCCGTCATCCTGGGGCATGAATTCTCCGGAACCATCGAAAAGGTCGGCGCCGACGTGAAACAGTGGAAACCCGGCGACCGCGTGACCGCGGAAACCCACGCGCGCTTCTGCGGAAAGTGCGTCCTCTGCAAGACGAACAACTACCGATTCTGCCGCGAGCGCAAGGGCTACGGTTTCGCCGTGGACGGAGCGTTCGCCGAATACGTGTGCGTCCCGGAACGCATTCTTCACGCCGTTCCCGACAGCATCAGCCTTCGCGACGCATCCTGCACCGAACCCGTCTGCGTGGCCTACAACGTCGTCATCGCAAAGGCCGGCGTCAAGGCCGGAGACAGCGTGGCCGTCCTCGGCCCCGGCCCCATCGGCATCCTCTGCGTCCTGATGGCGAAAATCGCCGGAGCGAGCCGCATCGTCGTCTTCGGCGCGCCCGGCGACGAAAAGCGCCTCGACATCGCGCGGCTCTACGGCGCGACCGAAACGTACACGCTCGACGGCTCGACCGACCCGAAGGCCGTCGCGGCGACATGCAACGAAGGCTACGGCTTCACCTCGGTCATCGACGCGGCGGGCCCCGCGGCGACGCTCAAAATCTCGATGGACATCGTCATGCCGACCGGGATCATCAACAAGGTGGCGTGGGGGCCCAAACCCGTCGACCTGAGCCTCGACCCGCTGCTCTCGAAGGGCGTCACGCTCCAGGGCTCCTTCAGCCACACGTGGGACATCTGGGAAAAGGTCCTCGTCCTCATGGCGCAGGGGCAGATCCCGCTCGACGCCCTCATCACGCACGAACTGCCGCTGGAGGAATGGAAACGCGGCTTCGACCTCATCGAACGCCGGGAGGGGCTCAAGGTCGTCCTCAAGCCGTAACTTCCGGCATGACGACGATCTAGGCGATCTCCGGGAGCAGTCTCTGGTTCTTTATGTTTTGAACCTTGAAAAAACCGGCTTTCTCTCCAAAAAGACCGGATGTATAATCCATCATGGCGAAATAAAAAAAGCGGCGCCGATTCCATTAAAACCGAAATCCGGAAGCGGAAAAGAGGCGAACCTCTCAAGACATTCCGGGGACCGGTCGCCGGGAAACAGGAACGCACCCTACCCGACACTGAAGGAGGAACTTCATTGAAACGCACGAGGATGTTTTCGATCGCCCTGATGGCGCTATTGTGTCTGTTCGGAACGGCCCTTGCGGACGACGCCCCGAAAGCGGCGACGCAGTATTATTACGTCGGCGGAACGTGGCGGTTCACGGGAGGCGGAACGTATGACGGATACGAATACAGCGACTCCGGGACGCTCGTCGTCAGCACGACCGGCGGCGCGGGATACGAGACGATCACGCAGGTGTACAAGGCCGGAACGGCGACGTCGGGCGGAGTCGTCGTGAACCGGTATGAATACACGATCCCGGCGAACACTCCCTACACCGGCTCCTTCTACATCACGTACGACGGGGACCTGACGGAAACGTATACGCAGACGGGCCCGGACACGATGGTGTTCTCGCTCGTCGGAACGGATTCGGAGGGACATGTGTACGACGGACACTACACCGCGACCAGATCCCAGGATTCGTCCGGCGGCGGGTGCTCCGCAGGCTCGTTCTCCCCGCTCGTCGGCCTGCTCTTCATCCCGCTCCTTCTGCGGCGCAGACAATAGCGCAGTTCGGATCCGAAGTTCCGGAGAGCGGTTCCCGCCGTTGGGGGGACCGCTCTCCGTGTTTCCGGGAGCCGTCGCGCACGGCGGCCTCCCTTCAGGTCGCACTATTCTTGAAACTCCTTGAAACGGATCGGACGAGTTGCTACACTTTCTTCACACGTGGGCTCCGTCATCACGGCCCGCAGCGACGACGGCGGCCGCGAGGCGAACGTCATGGCCTCGACATCGATCCCGAGGCAAAAGAAGGAGGCTGATCCGCAATGACCGCACCGACCCAGAACACCCTCGCCATCGTCTGCGGAGGCGGTCCGGCGCCGGGCATCAACAGCGTCATCAGCTCCGTAACCATCGAAGCCAGAAACTCCGGCTGGAATGTCTACGGCGTCTACGACGGCTTTTCCCGACTCGGAAAGGGCGACAAGAACGTCGTGCTTCTCACCATCGACCAGGTCACCCGGATTCATTCCGACGGGGGCAGCATCCTCCGGACGTCGCGCTTCAACCCGACCAAAAGCGACGAAACCATGAAAAACGTCGTCGACACGCTCATCGGCCTCGGCGTCACCCACCTCGTCACCATCGGCGGGGACGACACGGCCTACGCCGCGTCGCGCGTGGCGGACTACGCCAAGAACAACATGGGGCTCACCATCAGCTTCGTCCACGTGCCCAAGACCATCGACAACGACCTCCCGCTGCCCGAGGGAACGCCGACCTTCGGCTTCGAGACGGCCCGCTCGCTCGGGACGCAGATCGTCTCGAACCTCATGACCGACGCGAAAACGACCGGGCGCTGGTACTTCGTCGTGGCCATGGGCCGCGTCGCCGGACACCTCGCCCTCGGCATCGGCAAGAGCGCCGGGGCCACGCTGACCCTCATCCCCGAAGAACTCGCAGCGGAAAAGAAGATCCGGATGTCGCTCCCGGTGGACATCATCACCGGGGCCATCATCAAGCGGCTGGCCTCCGGACGGAACTACGGCGTGGCCGTCATCGCCGAGGGCCTGATCGAAAAAATCAAGCCGGAAGACCTCGAAGAATCGGACTGCGTCCTGTACGACGACCACGGACACATCCGCTACGCGGAGATCAACTTCTCCGAAGTGCTCAAGCGCGAGACGATCGCGAGCCTGTCGGCGCTCGGAATCGACATGACGATCAACCACAAGGACGTGGGCTACGAAATCCGCTGCGCGCCGCCCAACGCCTTCGACATCGAATACACGCGGAACCTCGGCTTCGCGGCGATGGACTTCCTGCGAAACGGCGGGACCAACGCCATGATCACGATCCAGAACGACCGGATCGTCCCCGTCCCCTTTCACGACATCCTCGATCCGCTCACGGGAAAGACGCGGATCCGGATGGTCAACACGGAATCCATCCAATACCGGATCGCGCGCGAATACATGATCCGGCTGGAAAAACAGGACTTCGAACCCGGAATCGAATTCGAAAAACTCGCCGTCGCGGCGAAACTGTCCCCCGAAGAATTCCGCAGGCGATTCGAATACGTGACGCAATACTGAGGACGAAAAGCGCCTCCGCTCCGAGGGACCGATTCCGGTTCCTCCCGAAGCGGAGGCGTCGCTGCAAACGTCAGATCAGGTCAGCCGTTCCTCACTCAATCATCGGCTATCCGGGCGGCGTTTCGGGGCGCCGACGCCGCTACCGCCCCGGATACGCGATCGAGTCAAGCCAGAGATACCCCTTCATATACGCGACGGGACACGCCCCCACGTGGATCGACGACAATCCGGGGATGTACTCCGGATACTTCTCCCACTCCACGGTGGTCGCGCCCGCCTCCTGAAAGGCCGCGACCGCCTCGTCGAGGTTCCCGGCCGGAACGAGGTCGTCGCTGATGCAGTGGAACATCTTCAGGCGCATCGTCGGCGCCCAGTCGGCGCAGGCGTCGTTGTCGGCGAGCGTGCGGCAGAAGTCGCTGCCCGCGTCGAGCAAATCGGCCGAACAGGCGGCCGTCAGAATGCCCGCGGGCCCCGAATACCCCGGCGCGACGCGCATCAGCGCTGTGATCTCGTCGCCCGTGTGCGAGCCGTCCATCAGGGCCAGCATCTCTCCGGGATAATCCGCATGGCCGGAAACGTCGTTCCGCACGTTCCGGCGAAAGGCGAACGCCGGCTTCGTCGCGCCGTACGCCGCATCGTATCCGTTCAGGACATAGGGAAGGAAATACGGCGAGCTGAAGGCCGCCGTCGCATGGATCATCACGTCGCGCATCGCGCCGGAAAGCGAATAGGGCCCGTCAAGCGCGGCGACCGCCGTCACGGAAAACTCATCCGCGTGGTTGCGCTGCAACTCCTTCGCGGCAATCATCGCGACATAGCCCCCCTCGGAAAACCCCGTGAGGAAGAGCCTGTCGTCCCAGGGGGCCAGCATGTCGCCCGGATGCTGCGTCAGGTAGTTGCGCGCGGCGCGGATCATATCAACGGCCGAATACGCCAGCGAAGCGTGGCAATAGGGGTGGACGTCGTAGTTCACGCCCATGCCCTCGTAATCCGCCACCGCCACGATATACCCCGTCGCCGCCAAAGCGAGCGCCACGGGAACCGTCAGCTCGGGATCGAGAATCTGCATCCGCGACGGAGAGTACCGGCGCTCCACCTGCGTGGGGTGCTGCAACCCGAGGATCGGCACGGAGCGGCGCTTCGCCGCGTCCCAATGCCACGGAAAGACGACCATCCCCGAAAGCGTGACGGGTTCCCCCGCCGCGTTGCGGCTCGCGTAATCCATGCTCACCATGACCACCGGATAGAGGAACCGGCTCTTGATCGCATCCCACACCGGCTGAAAGGGATCCGCCGCCGACGTGTCGATGTCATCCAGAAAAGCGCCGAGCTGCTCGTTCGACTCGAACCGCACCGCCTCCCCGTGGGACACGACCTGCCCGCGCGTGCCGCCCCCGTCGCCGCCTCCCCCTCCGCACCCGCCGAGCAACAGCAGCGACAGCCCGAAAAACAGCGCCCACCACGCAAAACTTTTCATCTTCATCCCTTTCACCTCCGGGAACAGATACGATACACAACGTTCTTTCTATTCTCGGATTTCCCCGCGCCTCCGTCAATTCGGCGAGTTCGCACACTATTCCGTGTTCTTTTGACGCCGAAGACAAAGAATCATATAATCAATTCGGTACAAACCGGACAGGCAGACGCGACACGACCCTCTCTCCCGCCGAACCCGAAACCGCCCTTCGACGCCGTTGCACCCCATGCCGCGCCGACACGCCGAAAACTCACACGACACCGCACGGAGGTGGATACGCATGAACCTGTCGTTGTTCGACAGAGCCAGGGGCTTCGTATCGCAGAAGGCGACGAAGCGGATGCTGCAATTGGCCGGCGAAGGGAAAACGGAAGAACTGGCGTCCCTCTTCCGGACGATAGCGGGATTCGCGCCCGCGAAATACCACAGAGAAAGCCTTGCGCTGCTCGCCGACATGATCGAGGCCGACGACCCGTTCTTCGGGTTCTTCAGGCGGATCGCCCGCGAAGCGAGCCCGAAATGCCTGGAAAAACTCATCCAGAACCTCATCGTGAACTTCATGACCCTGGGACGCGGCATCCGGGACCGCAAGGAAAAGGAACTCGGCGTCCACCTTCCGAACTTCCTCGTCATCAGCCCCACGATGAAATGCAACCTGAGCTGCCGCGGGTGCTACGCCGGGCAGTACGACACCTCCGAAGAGCTGTCGTTCGACGAACTGGACGCCATCCTGACCGAAGCGAAAGAACTGGGAATGTACTTCTTCACCTTCACGGGGGGCGAAGCCTTCACGCGGCGGGATCTTCCCGAACTGTGGAAAAAGCACGGCGACTGCATCTTCCAGGTGTACACGAACGGAACGCTGCTGGACGACGACATGGTCCGAACGCTGGCCGACCTCGGCAACGTCTACCCCATGGTCTCCGTGGAAGGCGGCGTCCGCGAGACGGACGACCGCCGCGGAAAGGGAACGTACGACGCGGTCACGGCCGCCTACGACCGCATGAAACGGGCGGGGATGATCTTCGGATTCAGCGCGACGTACACGAACGCGTCGGCTCCGTACCTGACCAGCGACGACTTCCTGCGAACGATGATCGACCGGGGCTGCATGGCGGGATGGTTCTTCCAGTACGTTCCGATCGGGACGAAGCCGGACCTCTCCTACATGGCGTCGCCCGAAGAGCGCGTCGCGCTGCACAAAAAGGTCACGGAGTGGCGGAAAAGCCCCGAATTTCCGATCTTCCTGGGAGACTTCTGGAACGACGGCCCGTTCGTCGACGGCTGCATGGCGGGCGGCGAGCGCTACTGGCACATCATCGCCGACGGCCGCGTGGAACCCTGCGTCTTCGTCCCCTTCGCCGCGGACTCCGTTCGGGAAAAGAGCCTGGTCGACATCGCGCGAAGCCCGTTC
The DNA here is from genome assembly GCA_964451935.1 of uncultured Synergistaceae bacterium. Lineage (GTDB taxonomy): Bacteria > Synergistota > Synergistia > Synergistales > Aminobacteriaceae > CALFXN01. The sequence goes on from CAYVKE010000032.1 coordinate 24,459, forward strand.
TTCACGGCCATCAGAAACGCCCAGCCCTACGGCGACGACAACCTCCTCCGCCCCTGCCTGATCCTGGACCACCCGGAAGTCCTTCGCGGACTGATCGAAAAATACGGCGCGAAGCCCTGCCACGAAGGGCTCCGGCATCTTCTGGGCGGAACGTGCGCCGAAGGGCTCGACCGCTACGCGCAGACGCTGAAGGGGCAGTTCGCCCCCCTGTGGGAAAACGGCGAGAAGGAGCGGTACATGCGAAGCCTCGAAAGGGAAGACAAGGCGCGCTACAGGGAGAAGATGGAGAAGCGCGCGGGCGTGTGAACAGAGCGCGCGCCCCTGAAACACCCGGCGTTTCGCCTTCGCTGAAGCAGGCGTCCGAAATAAAAGCCCCTCCGGAGAGGGGCTTTCGTTTTCATTCAATCGGCGGGCCGTACCCTGCCGCAGCGAGCAAACCTACGAGAATCGCCCTGACTATCACCTTCGAGGGGAAAGTCCGCAGCAATTCGCTTCCCATCTTAAGGGAATACACTTGCGATTCGTCGTGTTCATCCGCATCCTTCAGGGTCAGCCCGAAAGCGAGAGCGAATCCCTCCGGATCGAGGATGCCGGTATACAACAACAACTTCGCTTCGTCGATAAGTCGGCTGACCAGATCAGCCAGCTGTTGCGTCGAATAGTCCTCTTCACGTAATTCGACAATCAGCCCGTTCATCGCGTTTCTTATCATGGGATGCGGTTCAAACCAGAGTTTCGGCGTCCGAAAAAAGACCATATCGCATACGTCGGAAAACGGTGCGACCTCGTGATCGGAAGTCAGCAGCACCCCTTGGAGTTTTTGCGCAAGCGCCAATGCGACGCAATCGGCGAGCGAAATCCGGATCTTTCGACGGAAGCCGGACGCCTTGATCTCCGACGCTTTCCTCCAAATCGGGGCGTCAATCTCCTCGTATATCTCAATCCCTGTCTTCCGGATATCCGCAAGGGCTTCCTCAACCATTTGCACGTCGTTCTCACGTTTCAGAAAATCGTAGCGCACCTCGCACCAATTAAGGGCATGGATCACGCAGTCATGTTTACAAATCGCATCCGAAACAACATCGGAGCCCTTTTCGCCCGTGAGATAGGCGATAAGGGCGCAGGCGTCAAGAACGACTACCATGCTTCGATATCTTTACGCTTCTCTTCAAGAAACTCCTCGCTACTCGAAAGCTTCCCGGCATATTTGCCGCAAAGGCGAAGAACCGCCTCGCATCGGCAACGCCGCTGTTCTTCCGTCAGTTCGCTCCGGCTTGCGCCCAAAAGCAACACATTCACGGCGTTCACCTCCTTTGCTTTCCTGCAATATTACAATATTATCTGTTATCACCCGGGAAGGGGCAAGTATCCCATGAAAGAGATCCCTCTCCTGAGAGGTCTCCATCTTCGCGTTGTCTTTACCCGATAACGAACCTCCGGATCTCCTCATCCGTCAGCGAATTCGTGCTCCTGCCGATGAATTTGCACCAGTCGAGCAGATCCCTTATGCGGAGAACGCGGCGGGATCTTCCCGAACTGTGGAAAAGACACGGCGACGGCATCTTCCAGGTGTACGCGAACGCGTCGGTCCCGCACATGAAGAGCGATGACTTCCTCCGCTCGCGCCGGAAAGAACAAGCCCTCTTCGCGAGGGGCGCCGCTCTACAGGATGACAGGTTCCCTGATGTCAAGCTCCTTCTTCAAGGCTTCCTGAAGGACGAAGGAGATATTGACATCGCCGCGTTTCTTGAGTTCCTCCTCCATCCACGCAGGGATGGTGAGCGTCTTCTTGACGGCTTTTCTGCTCCACGCGCGTCGAACCGGCGTCATCGCCGCCACGACGATCTGAACGAAGCCTCCCGACGGGGGAACGACATCCTCCGCCGGCGTGGGCGACGGAATGCCGTCTTTCCGGACCTCACGGAAATACATGCAATCCTCGAGAACGGCCTGAGCCTCGACGATGGACTCTTCCACGGTGTCGGCGGACGTGAAGCAGTTCTCGAGGTCCGGAAATGTCACCGTCCAGCCGTCGCCGTCCGGGACGAAAACAGCAGGATATTTGTAAAAGCCCGGGTGTTTCATTGTTTCCACCTGCCTTTGCGGAAGCCCTCCTCACGCTTTCATTGCCGGGACACGGCTTCCCTTTCCTTGCGCTTCGTAAAGCTCCGATTTTTGATTGTAGCACGTGTCAACACGTATTTTGCCACGACCGCTCTTTACGGTCTGACGACGATGACGGGGCTTCGCCGACGTCGTCTTTTAAATTCCGGACGGGATACTCTCGACGCTTCTCCGAGGATTCCCCGTTGGGGAAGTGTAATTGTCGTTTGCCGCTCGCCTTCTGTTTCATGGAAAACGTCCGATCGGCTTGCGCCACTGCGAACGCAAAGCCCTGTCATCGACGCTTGTATGGCGCGTTAAGGGTGTGAAACGATTGATCTACGCTGATTATCAGCTCACCTCCAATCGTGTGGGGATTTGCACGATCGCCGACACATTCGGCGCGTCCCACCCGGTTCACACTCACTTGCGTGGGGAGTTGTAATCCTGCCCCATTGCGCCACTCGGTCATCGTGACGACGAACCTTGGGTTCGGCAACCGGACGGCGGTCTCCGGCAACCCGAACATGACGACGGCCCTGCTCGACCGCCTGACCCACAGGGCGCGCATCATCGAGTGTGCGTCGGAAAGCTACAGGCTGAAGGAAACGCTGAAGGAGGGAAGAGAGAGAAGCCACACACAACTCAAAACGGCAGTCGTGGAAGAATGATCGCGGTGGTCAAAATTCGGCTATCCCTGGTGATCAGATTTGCGTTGTCAAAACCATGGAAAGCTTCTTCGGGACATTGAAAACGGAATGCGTTCACAGGAGAGACTACCGGACGCGTGACGAGGCGAGGACGGACATATTTAGGCATATAGAAATGTTCTACAACAGGAAGCGGCTTCATTCCGGAATCGGGTACAAGACCCCGGAAAGCTACGAAAACGGGAGATTCGGCGCATAAATCTGTGTCCGGGGTTTCCGGGGAAGGTCAAATCAACATTCGAGGCGTGGGAACATTCCGTGCTCGTCGGCCCCGGGTAAGAGTTCTATTTTCCAGGAACAACAAGAGTTTATCCCCGCATAAACGGGGGAATTCCCGCAACCAAAGAAGAAGCATATAACGACTACGGCCTATCCTCGCACGTACGAGGAAAACAGTCCTATTTTACCGCACAAGAAAGTTTGGTAGTCCATCTCGGCCTCGTCAATCCCGGATTTTTTTCTCCGCGCACGCGGGGGAAACTATCGCTTTCGCTTCGCGGTCGACCGTGCAGTGAGTCTATCCCCGCGCATGCGGGGGAACCCATTCGCCGCCGTATCGGTGCCAGCTGTGGCGGGGTCTATCCCCGCGCATGCGGGGGAACCGTCCGGTTCGTCGAAAGCCGCAACTTAACGGCGGGTCTATCCCCGCGCATGCGGGGGAACCTCGCGTCCCTGGTGGTCTTGTGCTCGATCGGCGGGTCTATCCCCGCGCATGCGGGGGGAC
>CAYVKE010000033.1:0-27778 GCA_964451935.1 uncultured Synergistaceae bacterium
CTTCGGGGTATTTCTCGTCGTTCGTCAGGTTCTTCGTCAGGACGTCTTCCTTCACACGGTAGGCCGCGATCATCCCGCTCTTCAAAAGCATGATCCCGCTGCCTTCGCCGAAGATCTTGAGGTTGACGACGTATTCGTTCAATGCGGTCGTGTCCATGTCTCCGGTCAGAACGCCGAGCAGTTTGCCCGAGTTGTCGTAGATGGGCGTGGCGACCGAGACGACGACCTTTTTCGTGTTCTGGTTGACATAGGGATCCGTGAAGATGACCTTCCCCTTGCCCGCGGCGACGGCCTGCTTGTACCAGGGACGCGTGCGCGCGTCGTAGTCGTCGGGTTCCTTCCATCCCCTGCCGTACGAGAGGCCGCCGTCCGATTCGAGCCCCATGTACAGGTCGGAGATGCCGCTTTCCGAGGCCTGTTCGACGAGCGAAGCGAGCAGCTTCTCGACGCCCTCCTCATCCGAGACTCCAAGGGTGAGCCACGCGTAGCGCACCGAATTCGCGGTCGTCGCGACGACGCCCTCGATCTTGTTGAACTCCGCGCTGACGGAGTCGGCTGCGCCTTTAATGATCTCCAGGCCGGATTTTTCGACCTGATCGAACATCATCGCGCTTCCGCGATAGTAGGTCACCCCCGCCATCGTCGCGATCACCGCGAGCACGATAACCGCCATTCCTATGAGCTTGCTCCGTATCGTCATTTCTCTCAGTCCTCCTTCCGCCGCTCGGCGGCTGTTTCTGCTTTTACGTCTCTCAGCACTCTCTCGACAACGCCCCAGATGACGTTATTTCCGTCCCGGACCGGAAAGGCGTCGATCCGGAACCGCTTCTTCCCGTGTCGGCCTCCGGTCTCGAGGAAGACCGAATGAGGTATTCCGTCCCGTATCGCCTCGAGTGCGGCGCATCTGCGGCACGCCGCGTTGCGCCTGCGAAAGATCCTGTAGCACTTTCCCCCCGGGGCGGCCGATTCGGCGAGGGAGCCCTCCGACAATACGACGTTCAGGCTCAGGTCCACCATAAAGATCCATTCTTCCCGCCATCCTTCGTCCACAACCGGGAATGCCGTCTCTTTCGATATCAGCTCCCGAAGCGATGCGTCGCTCATGGTGTTCAGGCGAACCGCCTCCTTTCTCTCTGTCTCTCCGGCTCTGCGATAAGGGTACGATATGCCGGCAAAAAGGCAATCTTTTTGAACGTAAATGCATCAATCTGCTCATATTGTTTTTAACCTTCGAGACGCATCCGGGAGATCGACATGCTTCCGGACGGGAGAAAGCCCCGTCAGATGGTATAATTCCGAAAACGATTGCTGATATTGTCTACATCCCTGCTGATATGGAGGCGTTCGCATGAAGCTCCGGAGTCGTTTCTGTCCGATAGGCATGTTGGGATTGATCCTGCTGGCGACGATCGCGGGAACCGCGTCCGCGAAGATGAGGATCGCCGTGCTGGAGTTCCAGAACAACGCGACCGAGGCGAAGGAAATCACCGAAGGCGTCCGGAGGGGCATTACGGACATGCTCACGACGGAACTCGTCAAGACGGGGGCGTTCACGGTCTACGAGCGCAGTCGCATCGAAGCGGTCGCGAAGGAACAGAAACTCTCGGCGTCCGGACTCGTCGACCCCACGACGGCTGTGTCCCTCGGGCGGCTTGTCGGCGTCGAGGCGATCGTGACGGGCGCCATCACGGAGTTCTCGACGAAGACCTCGGGCGGATTCATCCCGCTCGGCGGCTTTACGGGCGTCGCCGTGGGAAGTTCGACGGCGAAGGTCGCGCTCGACCTCCGGGTCGTCCGCGTCCAGACGGGCGAAGTCGTATCGGTCGTCCGCGAGACGGGAACGGCCGACCGCTCGGCGGGAGGCGTCATGATTTCCGGGCTTGCGTTCGGCGAGGGCGAGTCGGGCGGCATCCTTTCCGCCGCGACGTACAACGCGATCCAGAAGATCGCGAACCGCCTCCGGCAGATGGTTTCCGGGTCTTCCTACCACGTCCTCGCCTATGCGGGCGATATGGCGACGGTCGACGCCGGGATGTCGCAGGGGATCCAGCCGGGGCAGATGCTCGCGGTGTACCTCGAAGGAACGCCCGTCGTCGGCCTCAAGGGGGAAATCCTCGGCATCGAGAAGAACTATCTCGCGATCCTGAAGGCGAAGGATGTCCAGAACGCCTATTCCAAGTGCGAGGTCGTCCGGATGGAAGGAACTCCGAGCCGGGGCGACCTCGTCGAGCTGTTTTTCGGCAAGCCCGATCAGGTTCCGCTGAAGCGGCGAAGCACGGCGACCGCGCTCAACGCTCTCGGCGGCGGAAGCGGCGGGACGCCTCCCGCGGTCGAGCCGACGCCGGATCCCAGGCAGGAGCCAACGCCCGTCCCCGAGTCGACGGGTAAGGGAAAGAAGGGCGCAACCCCCACGCCCGAGCCCGTCCGCCCGACTCTCGAACCCACACCCGCACCGCATCCGACGCAGGCTCCCGTGAATCTTCTGGCCGGTTCTGCGTCGAACAAGTCGGACCAGATCGACGTCCTCGACGCGATGCCGCTGACGCCGGAACAGAAGGCGAATATCACCATCGTTCACAAGGGAGGGTACTACAACCTCACGAAGGGGAACTTCTCCCGCGCGCTGAAGCAGTTCGAGGAGGGCGTGAAGATCTACTCCGGGAACTACCTCGACATGTACTGGGCGGGCGTGACGGCGTACAAGATGGGCAAGAAGCCCCTTGCGCGCGAGTGGATCGACAAAGCGATCGCCGCGAATCCGAGCTACGAACCTGCGATCGATTTCCGCGACAGGAATCTGGCGAAGAAGAAATAGTTGCATTTTTTGAATTTGTGAATACAATGAAGGTGATACTAGAAACCTGATGAAGGGGGAGTGTTCATGCTTCCGCATCCGACGCGTCATCCGGAGTGGTTGCGAGCGGTATCGATTGCGTGTGTCCTGGCGTTCGCCGCTTGCGGCGTCGCTGTTGCGGATTCGCATGCCCTGTCGCTTCGTGATCTCGGCTATCCTGACGAGATGCTCTTCGAAGGCCCCGCGACGCCGTTGTCCGTGTACTTTCGAATGCCGCGGGTCAATATGGAAGAGGGCTTCATGACGTGGGAGCTGCGACCTTCGGCCGCCCTCAATCCGCTTTCGAACTTCTCATTTTTTCTCAACGACCGGCTTGCAGCGCGGCGCAGCGTTGCGGAACTCCGGAAGAACGCCGTCGTGTCGCTTCCGCTGTCCGATGATGTGATGTCGCGGGGGGGTTCTTCACGCCCGCATCGAGCCGCGACTGTTCATAACGGACGACATCTGCAGCGATATGTCGCGCGGCGGACTGTATTACGGCATCCTCTCCGAATCGCGCATCGCGTTGCGGTGCAGCCGGCTTCCGGTTCGTTCGACGGTGGACTTTTTCGAAGGACTGATTGCTGGTGCGATTGTTCTTCTTCCCTCGTCGCCGACAGCAGGAGAAGCCGCCGCCGGTATCTGGACCGCGTCCATGTTGCGGAAGGCGTATCCGGGGCAAAAGTTTCCGTTGCATGTCGCCGGAGAATCCCTTCCGGAGCCGACGCCGCGGATCCTGATATCTTCGGGAAGAGGGCGCTTTCCGGATTTGCAGCTTCTTCCGGATGGCTTTTCTCTCGTTTCCGGAGACCTCTCTATCGTTGCGTCCGATGATGCGAATCTGTTGCTGCAGGTGGCGGCGCTTCCCGCCCGCCGTGTTTTTCCGGGATTGGGAGACGTCTTTTCCGTGCGGAAGAATGCAACGGAAAAACGGAGCCCGGCGTTCGTCGCAGAAGCGGAGGGTGCGGGGCATTTCTCCGCGGCGGTGGATCTTCCCGTCTACCCCGGGTTGATGTCGACTCCTCCGGCGGATCTGACGTTTCACCTCGAAGGGATCTATACGCCTGTCGATGACGCCCTCCGGCGCCCGAGACTCGATCTTTTCTGGAACGGGAAGCTTGCGAAAAGCGAGCGGCTCGACAATTCGGGGAGTTTCGCCATGAATCTGCTGATCCCGAAAGAATCGGGCGTTTCCACGCGAAATGCGCTCCGGGCGGTCGTGCAGTATCCGTCCACCGAGGGACTGTGCCGATATATCCGGACGCCTTCGCGTCTGAGGCTGCTTTCGGGGAGTTTCGTCACGGGATACGGAGCTTTCCCCGTCGAGAGTCTGGCGTTCGATTCGTTCGGTCTGTTCGGAATATCCGGCGGCGCGGTCTATACGGATGAAGCGCGCGATCCCGATATCCTCCGGGCGACTGCCGACCTTCTCGTTTTCCTGAACCGGCAGTATCCGGAAGACGTGTTTTTCCTTCCCGAACTCCGTTCCCTGAAGGATCTGACGCTGGAGGGAGGTTCGGGGTACGCGCTGGTCGTAACGACCCTGAAGAACCGCCTTCTCCCGGAACAATTACGCGCGGCTCTTCCCCTCGCTCCCGGAATCGGGGCAACGGTCTACCGGAAGAGCACGGGCGAAACCGTCTTCGTTCACGAGCCGTCGAATGAAAACGCGTTGATCGAGGTCGGAAGCTTCGGCGGTCGCCCGGTGCTCGCGGCGATGGCTCCGGACCCGGAATCCCTGCGGAAGACCGCCGCCTTCGTCGCGGACCCGGCGCACGCGAGGGATGTATATGGAACGCTCTTTATCCGCAGGACGGACGGCGCTGTCCGCAGTTTCGATACCAGAAGTCAGGAGACGGGGATTCGCACGCTTGAGCCCGTGGCGATGGCTGAACGGATCTGGTTCCGCTACCGCGGCTATATTCTGCTCGGTGTCTGGGTTCTCGTGACCGCTCTTCTGGCGAAGATCGCGCTCGGGAACAAAAAGAAGGTGTCCTGATCCCATGCGCCGCCCGGGGACGATCGGGGTTCTGTTCCCGATGCTGTACGTCCTCGCTCTGGCGTCTGCGGTCCACGCGGGCGCCTGGACGCAGCCTGAAGGCGCCCTGAATATGACCGTGACGTTCGGGAGTTACGAAAGCTCCTGGTATTGGGACGAACGGAGCGAGAGCAAAAAGGCGTCCGATGGGGCGTTCTCGAAGACCGAGGCCCGGCTGTACATGGAGTACGGCATGTCCGACCGCTATACGGCCATTCTGAATTTTCCCTGGAAACATCAGGAGAAAGCGTCGCCGTCCGACCTCTCGGACAGCGGCGTCGGAGACATCGAAATCGGACTCAGACGCCGCCTCTGGAACCGCGGAAGCGAGGCCGCCGCACTGCAGCTGCTGTTCGGAATCCCGGCCGGATACGATGACAGGATTCCGGTCGCCCTGGGAACGGGAAACCGCTATGCGGATCTCCGCTATGTCTGGGGCAGGAGCTGGGCCCTGCGCGGCGGCTATGGCTACGTGAATCTCGAAGCCGGGTGCAGGGTCTACGACGGCGACGAGCCGAACCAGTTCCGGTTCGACGGAATCCTGTACACGCCGCTATCCTCCTCATGGGGAGTGCAGCTGGCTCTGAACGTCGAGGAGAGCGAGCATATCGCGCGCGCAGCCCCCTCGGATCCGACCGGTCCGAGGCGCGGACACAGGCTCTGGAAGGCAGGGATCGGGCCGGTGGTGCATCTCGCGGGCGGATGGTCGCTGTCGCTGATCGTCTATCGCGATATTCTGGGAGCATATACGGGGGAGGGGACCAACGTGGAACTCTCCATTTCGACGACGTTTCCGTCCCGTCGCTGAATCGGCATGAAACTCGGAGCGATTCTTCTCAGGCAGGGCGCCATCGATCGGAGAACGCTCGACCGGGCGGTGGAGATACAGAAGACGTGGACGTCTCCGATCGGGACGATCCTGATGGCGCTCGGGCTCGTGAATTCCCGCCAGATCGCTCTCGCGCTCGCCGAGCAGTTTTCCCTTTCGTACCGGGATCCGGGAGCGGAACCGCCGGACTCCGCCGTTCTTCGCCGTGTTCTGTCCCGCGTCAGCGAATCGTTTCTCCGGAAGCATTCGGCGCTTCCGCTCGGGGAAGAGGACGGAAAGATCGCGTTTGCGACATCCGATCCGACGGACCCGGTTTTCGGGAAGGAACTTCCGGAGCGTCTCGGGGGCGGGATCGTCCTGTACGTCGCGAGCGAGAGGGATATGTCCCGCGCCTTCATGTCGGTCTTCAAACAGACCTATATCGACGAAACCGTGATGGGGCTCTTCTACCGGACGCCGGAACAGTCGGCCGTCCAGACCTTCACGAACGCGCAGCTCGCGGCGATCTTCCTTTTCGTCACGGCGCTCCTCGCCGGGGCATACTACCGGCCGATCGCCGTCGGAACGGCGGTCGTTCTGGCGATCAACATCCTGTACCTCATTTCGATCCTGTTCAAGTTTGCGGCGTCGATGGCCGGCGCGCACACTGAGATCCTCCAGCAGGTTTCCGACGAAGAGGTTGCGGCGCTGAAGGACGAAGACCTTCCCGTCTATACGGTTCTCCTTCCGATGTACCGGGAGCCCGTCGTCGTCGCGACGCTCATCGAGTCGGTCAAAAAGTTCGACTACCCGACGAGCAAGCTTGACGTGAAGATCCTGCTCGAAGAGGATGACGTCGAAACATACGAAGCCCTGCGGCGCATTCAGCCCCCCGCGCACTTCGAGATCGTCCGCGTGCCCTATTCGTTCCCGAAGACGAAGCCGAAGGCGTGCAACTACGGTCTTCTCTTCGCGCGCGGAGCGTTCCTTACGATTTTCGACGCGGAGGACATTCCCGACAGGGACCAGCTTAAAAAGGCGTTTATCGCCTTCGCCAAGGGGCCGGAGAATCTCGTGTGCGTCCAGGCGGCGTTGAACTATTTCAATGCGCGGCAGAACTTTCTGACGAAGCTGTTTACGCTGGAATACTCATACTGGTTCGACTACATGCTTCCGGGGATCGAGGCGCTCCGTTTTCCGATTCCGCTCGGGGGGACATCGAATCACTTCCGCGTCGAGACGCTCCGGGCGCTCGGGGGATGGGATCCCTTCAACGTCACGGAGGACGCGGATCTCGGCATCCGGGCGAGCGCGCGCGGGTACAGGATCGCCACCGTCAATTCGACGACGTACGAGGAAGCGAACAGCCGCGCGGGAAACTGGATCCGACAGCGGTCGCGCTGGATCAAGGGGTACATGATGACGTACCTCGTGCACATGCTTCGCCCCGTCCGGGTCGTCCGCCGGGTTGCAGCTGCTGGTGGGGGGCACGTTCCTGACCTTTCTGATCAACCCCGTGCTCTGGATCGTGTTCATCTTCTGGCTCGCGTTCCGTCCCCAGTGGATGGACGCCTATTTCCCTCCGGCCGTCGTGGTGATCTCGAATATGAATCTCATTCTGGGAAACGCGGTCGCAATCTACATGAACATGCTCGCCGTCTTCCGGCGGCAGTACTTCCGGCTGACGCCCTACGCGCTGCTCAATCCTGTGTATTGGATCCTGCATTCCATTGCGGCGTACAAGGCGCTTGGGCAACTGCTGACGAATCCGTTCTATTGGGAGAAGACCACTCATGGACTCGCCTCGGAGACCGAACACCCGGCGTCGTAGATTTTTCGGCGTTCTGTGCGCGCTGGGGCTTTTGTCGCCGCTGTTTTGCACGGTGACGGTCCCGCTTGCGCAGCGCTTCCTGCTCCCGGAGGCGTTCCCTCTGCTTCTCGCCGCGCGGGATCCAGGCGGGCTGTCCGCGGCCGATTCGGTTCTTCGGAAGCCGCTGGGGGTTCATGTCCTGTGGAATGCCGTTTTCCCGTTTTTCCGGGGAATGCAGGACGGCGCCGTCGCCGGATGGGGAGTGTTCTGTGCGCTGAGCGTCTCCACGCTTACGGGCGTTCTCCTGTTCTTTGCGGCGCGCTCTCATCTTGAAGGCCCCGGAATTTTCGCATTCTTCCTCGCCGCCCTCTCGTCGCCTTCCTTGCTGTTCATGGGGACGACGAGTCCCGGCGGATCACTGCTTCTGGCGTTCTGTTCCATTGCGGCGTATACCCTTTTGTCCTACGCCGTTCTGGAACGGACGTTCTTCCTTTTCGTAGCGGGCCTTGCGCTCGGAGCGGCGCCGTTCGTCCACCCCGCAGCGCTGTATTACGTCATCGGTATGGCGATGGTCCTCTGGATGCTGTTTCCCGGGGATCCCGACAAGCGCCTGGCGCTCTATATCGTTCTGTTCTCCCCGTTTGTCCTTCTCGGAGGCGGCTGGGCCTTCCTGCACCGGATCTACGAACGCGGCGGACCGCTCTTTCCGGATATCCCGGCCCTGTATGCAATATGGGATACGAGCCGGCTTTCCCTTCTCGTTCTCGCTTGTATTTTCTTTGTGATTGCCCGGCAGTCCTATCCGGAAAACGATGCCTCGTGCCGGCTGATGCTGACGCGCGACGGGGTGTTCACGATCTGCGACAGGGACCGGATGGTCCGTTTCGAATCCTTCTGGATCGCGCATCTTCTGATTCTTGTGGCGCTGTTCGTTCTCGGAAGGGATTCCGACGAAAAAATTCCCGTCCTGGTTCTCGCAATGGGGACGATGCTCTGCCTCGCGGCCGTGGCCGCCGCCCCCCGCGGATGGCGGCGAAACGCGCCCGTTCTGACGCTGCTCGCTCTTCTTTCGGTCGTCGGGTGGTACGAACTTCCACGGACATGGTCACTGTTGCACATATGGGAGCAGGCGCTCCAGGGAGAATCGGAGATCGCCGCGCTGTACCCCGAGGATGCGGAAGCGGCCGCGTTTCTGCGGAGCGTGACGCGTTTCCGCGAGCCGGTGTCGTTGCCGGAAGACGGTGCGAACGTCCTTGCCTTTCTTGCACATGTCTCCCGCGCGCCCAAAAGGAGCGCTGCACGAATCGCGGTGCTTCCGCCGTCCGCCGCGCGAGAGCCTTCGGACACGTTTTTTTTCGGCAACGGATCCTGGAAGGTGATTCTTCGGGAAGAGGCGAGACTGCATGAATACATTCGGCCGATACCTTTTCCTGTTATGCGCCCTTAGCCTTCTTATCCCGACGGCTGCGTCGGGGCGATCCGATCTGCCGTCCCCGGCCGGGAGCGCGGCCGACGGACTTTCGGCGGCGCTCCTGGCTTCGGGGGCTCCGGGCCGAATCCCGCGCGGAGACGGGTTTTCGTACGCCGTTGACGGCGCAACGATGTGGATCGCCGCCGCCACGGCGGGAGACAGGCCGTTGTTCGATGCAATCCATACCGGAATGGAAGGGTATGTCGTTTCGGTTGACGTGGAGGGACGCATCCGTCGGACGGTTTCATGGCGTCTGGGGCGTCACGGGGAGAAAGACGCTACCGGAACGACGGAAACGCTTCTGTGCATCGAAGCTCTCGTCGCCGGGGCGCGCCGCTTCGACGACCCGGCGCTGCTTCGAGAGGCGATGGATCTTGCGGACGGGTACGCGATGCACGAGGACGGGACCGGGCGGACATGGCGCGTGCGAAACTACTACAATTACGGGACTCGCGCATTTTCGCCGAACAGCTACACGCTCGGGTACGCGCCGGATCTGCTCGATACGCTGGCTGAATCGGCTGGCGATGCGGGAATGAGAGACGTCCTCGGATCGCTCGCGGCCAGATCGCGGGCTTTCGTCCTCGATGCCTCCCTCCCGAGCGGACTTTTCCACAGTTCCTTCGATCCCGAACTTCACACTCTTTTCGGAGAGTGTCTCGCTTCGTTTCATTTTTCTCCCAATTTCATCGTCAAGCCTGGCGATTCCGCGGCGATCGCGCTCGGAATCGCCAGGAGCGTTCCGGAAGCGGCTCGGAGAACGCTCGCATTCATTGCCCTCCGATGGCCGGATGTCGGCGATGCCTGTTTCGGCAACACGGGTGAACGGGCTTTTCTCGACCGCGGGTGCGACCGGATGTCGGCGGGCCACATGGCGATCGTCCTGCGACTCGCGCTGGCGTGCGGCGACCGGAACTTCGCGGAGCGTGTCCTTGCGGATATTCTGCCGGAGGCGCGGCGTCTCGAAAGGGATTTGAAAAACGGCGGCGCCTGGATCTGGGACGCCGCCACGGTTCTGCTCGCGCTTCGGGAGCATGTCGATTCCGGCGGAGAATGACGGCGGACTGCGCCTCCGGCCGTTGCACGTTCGTCGTTATCGGTTGAAGTCGTCCTGCATGCGGACGATGTCGTCCTCCCCGAGATATTCCCCGTTCTGGATCTCGACGATCTCGAGCGGAATGCGTCCGGGATTCTCCAGTCGGTGGACGGCGCTCTTCGGGACGAAGACGCTCTCGCCTTCGTGAAAAAGCTGTTCGCGCTCGTCGACGGAGACCTTCGCGGTCCCGCGGACCACGACCCAGTGCTCGGAGCGGTGGAAGTGATATTGCAGGCTCAACCGCATCCCCGGGTTGATCGTGATGTGCTTGATCTTGAATCGGTCGCCCTGAAAGAGGACGCGATAGGTTCCCCACGGACGCGTGCTTTCCGGCGCTTCGACGAGTTCTCGGCGGTGAAGCGATTTGAGCGCGCGGATCATGCCGCGCATATTGGCGCAGCTTCCCCGGTTCGCCACCATGAGGGCGTCCTGCGTGTCGACGACGATCATGTTGGACAGCCCCATTCCGACGACGAGGCGCCTGTCGCCGCGGACGAAGGAGTTCGTCGAGTCGAAGAGCTGGACGTCTCCCGATGCCGCGTTGCCCGAGACGTCTTTCGGCGAGACGTCGTAGATCGCGTCCCAGCAGCCGACGTCGGACCATCCGGCAGAAAGCGGCACGCAGCGGATTCGCGCCGCCTTTTCCATGACGCCGTAGTCGATCGTGACGGAGGGCAGTGCGGAGAATCCGCCGACAAGCGCAGCGCTTCCGGCTCGCACGAGGGCCCCGAGATCCGGGAGAAATTCGTCGAACGCGGCCAGAATCGCCTCGATGGAGAAGCAGAAGATCCCTGCGTTCCAGAAGAAATTCCCCGAGTCGATGTACCCCTGCGCAGTCGCGGCGTCCGGTTTTTCGACGAACCGGAGCGTTTCGCGCCAGGGGCGCGCGTCGCCGGCGAGCGTTTCGATATAGCCGTAGCCGGTTTCGGCCCATTCGGGAACGACGCCGAACGTGACCAGCGCTCCGTCGGACGCGGCCTCGGCGGCGATCCCAACGGCGCGGGAGAACGCCTCCCTGTCGGCGATGTAGTGGTCGCTCGGACAGACGAGCAACAGATCGTCCGGCGTCGCCCCTTCGTCCAGCAGGCGGGCCGCGCCGAGCGCTACGGCGGGCGCGGTGCTTCGCGCGGCGGGCTCGCCGACGACGGGATCCTTCGTAATTCCGACGATGTCCTTCAGTTGGTGGGTGATCAGGCTCCGCCATCGTTCCGACGCGACGACGCGGATCCGCGACGGGGGCGCGACGTCGCACATCCGGTCGGCCGTCTGCTGCAGCAGCGTCCGCGTTCCCGACAGGGACAGAAACTGCTTGGGAAGCTCTTCGCGCGAGAGCGGCCAGAGCCGCGTTCCGCTTCCGCCTGCAAGAATGAGCGCATGCATCGTCCGGCGAGCTGCATCGGCCATGTACGGATCCCCCCCATTCGTTCGGGAATGCGACGACGTCCCATTCCCCTTTAAACTCCATTCTAGCACGCGGCGTCGGGTATAATTGGGCTGCTGTTCCCTTCGAACCATCATACGGAATCGGGAGGTTTCGAAATGAGGCCTGTTGTAATCGTCTACGTGACCGCAGGGAACGGTCACCGCACGGCGGCCCGCGCAGTCCGCCAGGAACTCGACCGCCGGGGAACGCCCAATGTGATCATGGATCTTCTGGATTTTTCCAGCGACCTGTTCAAATGGTCCTACAGCGACGTGTACGCCTTCGTGAGCGAGCATTCGCACCTCGTGTGCCGGATGATGTACGATCTGAAGGATCAGAGCCGCGAGGAGAGCGTCATGCTTCGCTTTCTCGAAAGCATCACGATGAACCAGGTCACGAAGTTCATGCGCTTCATCGCGGAGAACGAACCCGGGGTCATCCTCTGCACGCACTTCTTCCCGCTGAGCGTGGTTTCCCGCATGAAGGACCAGGGGCTCTACAACGGACGGCTCTACGCGGCCATCACGGACTACGGCCTGCACCGGACGTGGCTCAACGAGCACGTGGACCGCTACTTCATCGCGAGCGAATGGATCCGCAAGGGGTTGCTGGAGGCGGGAACGCCGCCCGGGAGCGTTACGATGTCCGGCATTCCGGTCATGCGCGCCTATGCGGAATGCACGGGGGCGCCGCCGCCTCCGTCGAAGGAGGGGCGTTTCCGGATTCTCTTCGTGACGAGCAGCATCCCGGGTTCGCTTGCGCTCGATATCGTCGGCGCGATCGCCGCGACGGGAACGGAGACGGATCTCACGATCGTGATGGGGCGGAACCGGGATCTCGCCGAAGATCTGGAAACGATCGCGCTGCCCGCCAATGTGCGGCTCGTGATTCACGGGTTCGTCGATAACCTCGATGCGTTCATGAAGCGGTCCGACCTGATGATCACGAAGCCGGGCGGCCTGACCGTCAGCGAGGCGCTGTGTACGGGGGTTCCGATGATCCTCGTGAATCCCATCCCGAAACAGGAGATCAACAACTCGGTGTATCTCCAGGAAAACGGCGCCGGGATCCTCGCCCGGTCGGCCGAAGATGTCGGCGCGATCGTGTCGCGGCTCTCCGGCGACCGGGACGCGCTCGCGGAGATGCGCCGCCGGGCGCTCGGACTGGCCTATCCGAACGCTGCGAAAACGCTTGTCGATGCGATCCTCGGCGAGATGGCCCGGAACGAAGGGAGCTGATGCGGACGATGAAGCGAATCCTTGGCGCCGGAATACGGGGCCATTCGTTCGACCTGAAACGCCTGTTCGATGTCTCGCCCGACATGTTCGTGATTCGGAACGGCCGGGGCGCTTGGCTGTTCGCCAACAGAACGGCGCAGCTTCTCTACGGGATCGACGAGAAACAGTACGCCGGGGCGGATTTTTCGAAGCTGGCCGATGCCTGTCCGTCGTATCGCGATCTCTTTCTCTATGCGCGGGAAGCCGACGAGGAGGCGTGGGAGAAGCGCGAGCCCACCAGGACTGCGCTGCCGATCACGGACCGGACCGGAGCTGTCCGGTCCTTCGACGTCATCCGGGTTCCCTTTTTCGGAGAAAACGGAGATCGCGACCTTCTGGTCGTCATGGGGCGCGACGTGACGCAATATACGCAGACGGTCGCGCGGCTGAGGCGCAGCGAGGAGATGCTGAATGAGGCGCAGCGCCTTGTCGGCATGGCGTCCTGGGAGTGGAATCTTGTCTCCGGAACGATGATCTGGTCGGATCACGCGTTCCGGATGCTCGGATACGCGCCGGGCGACGTCGTTCCGGACCGGGAGCTGTTCTATCGGCACGTATGCCCCGATGACCGCGAACGGATCCGGCGGATCTCCGAGGAGATCTTTTCCGGAAAGCGCAATTCCGCCCGGTATGAATACCGGATGCTGCCCGCCGGCGGCGGGGAACGCACGGTGCTTGTGAATGTCGGCGCAGTCCGGGACGACGCGGGGAACGTTTTGCGGATCATCGGCACGACCCGCGATGTCACTGAGGCCAGACGTTCGGAAAAGGAATTGCAGCTCGCCGCGAGCGTCTTCAACAATACCGTCGAAGGCATCGTCATCACGGATGCGCACGGAACGATCAAACGCGTGAACAACGCATTCACGGAGATCACGGGATTTTCGGCGGACGAGGCCGTGGGACGAAACCCGCGGATCCTGAAGTCGGACCGGCACGGCGGGGAATTCTACGAGGAATTCTGGAACACGCTCCTGCGTCGCGGCAAGTGGGAGGGCGAAATCTGGAACCGCCGGAAAGACGGCGAGGTCTACCCCGAATGGATGACGGTCACGGCGGTTTACGATGCGAACGGGGCGGTTTCGGGATACGTCTCGGTCTTCAACGATCTTTCCGAAGTGAAGTTCGCCGAGGCGCAACTGGAGCTTCGAACGAACTACGACTATCTGACGGGGCTTCCGGCCCGGTCGGTCTTTCTGGACCGCCTGAAGCAGGAACTTGCGGACCGCGACAAGCCCGCGCCCCGGATAGGCGTCATGGTCTTCGACATCAACCGGTTCAAGAACATCAACGACACGCTGGGGCATCTCGTCGGCGACCAGGTTCTCCAGGCCGTCGCCGAACGCCTGCGGAGCGCGCTCGGCGACGGGCCGACCGTGACGCGGGTCGGCGGGGACGACTTCTACATTCTGGCTCCGGGCGCGGAGTCGACCGAACGGATCGCCGCGCTTGCGGACTCTCTCGTCCGAAACTTCGACCGTCCGGTCCTCGCAGGAGGGAAGTCGCTTTTCATCAGCGCCGCGATCGGCATCGCCGTCTGCCCCGAAGATGGAACGAACCCGGATACGTTGCTCAAGAAGGCGGACATGGCCATGAGCAAGGCCAAGGAGATCGGAACGGGAGCGTACCGCTTTTTCACGTCGGAACTCGGGGATCGGGCCTCGATGCGGCTTCGCATCGAGAACGCGCTCCGCGGCGCGATCGAGCGGCGCGAGTTCGTGCTCCACTACCAGCCTCTGATGGCGCTCGCGGACGGCCGGATCTCCGGCATGGAGGCGCTTCTCCGGTGGAACGATCCGGAGCGGGGACTCGTCCCCCCGATGGAGTTCATCCCGGTGGCCGAGGACTCGGGGCTCATCGTCCCGATCGGCGACTGGGTTCTCTCCGAAGCGCTTCGCCAGCGGGCCGAATGGACGCGGGCGGGGGTTCCGGAGTTTCGCGTGGAGATCAACCTTTCGCCGCGGCAGTTCCATTCCCCCGGACTCCTGGAACGCATCCGCGAGGTGATGGACGCGACGGGCGTTTCCCCTTCGGCGATCGGCGTCGAGGTGACCGAACTGGGCATCATCGGCAATGCAGACAACGCGAGAACGACGCTCTTCGGACTGCGCGACATGGGCGTCCATATCCTGATCGACGACTTCGGAACGGGATATTCGTCGCTTGCACGGCTCAAGGCGCTGCCCATCGACATCATCAAGATCGACAAGTCCTTCCTCGTCAACATACCCGGCGACAGGAGCAACGTCGCCATCACGCGCGCCATCATCCAGCTCGCCCATTCGCTCGGGATCTCGGTCCTCGCCGAAGGGGTAGAGACGAACGGGCAACTGGACTTTCTCCGGACGGAAGGCTGCGACCTGATTCAGGGTTACCTTCTCGGCCGCCCCGCGTCGCCGGACGAGGCCGTCCTGATGGCGCGGGACGGGAATGACAGACGTCTTTCCCGATAGGGAGACGAATTCGCGAACGAAGGGGTTGAACGCTGTGGAGCACATCGACTCTACGATACTGTACGATCAGGGGGGGCATAAATTCCTCTTCCTCGGATGGGAGGAACAGGAGGAGGAGACGGCGGTCCAGACGAACCAGTACGTCATCACGTCGGGCGACGAGGTCATGCTTCTCGATCCGGGCGGAGCGCACGTCTTCCCGCGCGTTTTGGCGAACGTCGCGGAGATCGTGGATCTCCGGAAGATCCGCCATATCTTCTATTCGCACCAGGACCCGGACGTCTCGTCCGGCATCACGCTCTGGCTGTCGATGGCGGAGCGCGCGACGGTTCATATCTCCGGGCTGTGGGTCCGCTTCCTGCCGCACTTCGGAATATACGACACGAAACGGATCGCCGCGATCCCCGACAAGGGCGAAACGCTGCCGTTCGGCAAGGGGGCCGCGATGAAGCTCATTCCGTCGCACTTCCTGCACTCAACGGGCTGTTTCTCCCTGTTCGACCCCGTCTCCCGAGTCCTCTTCTCCGGAGACATCGGCGCCGCGATCTTCCCGAAGGGGGGACGGTATCCCGAGGTCGGGAACTTCGAAAACCACGTCCGTCTGATGGAAGGATTCCACAAGCGCTACATGGCGTCGAACGCGGCGTGCCGGAAGTGGGCGTCGATCGTTCGGGCGCTCGGCGCGGACGTCATCGCCCCGCAGCACGGCGCGATCATGAAGGGGGAAAACGTCTCGAAATTCCTCGACTGGTTCGAACGGCTCGAGTGCGGCGTGGATGTCCTCGGCGACATCTACGGCAAATAGGGGGCTCCCGATATGGACGCCGCGTATTCCGACGTGATCCGCCGGCTCGCGTCCGCCTACTTCGCCGACACACTGATGAACTCGTTCATGTCGCAGCTCGACGAGGTCCTCGTCAACAGGGTCCGGCGCGTGGAGCGGGAGATGGGAAACACCACGAATCGCTTCTCCGCGCTCCGGGATATGCTTTCGGAGCTTGAGAGCGACTTCTCACGAAAGAGTGCGGAGACCCGCGAGAGCGTCGGGAAGATCGCCGAAATGAACGACACGCTGGCGCGGGATCTCGAGAAGTCCGGAACGGACCTCGAAGGGATGAGCGAGAACGTTGGACGCACGGTCGACGCCACGTACGGAACGCTGCAATCCTTCCTGGACATCGAGAAGATGTCGAAGGAGATCCAGCGGATCGCAAAACAGACGAATCTTCTCGCGCTGAACGCGTCCATCGAGGCGGCCCGGGCCGGAGAGCACGGACGCGGGTTCGCGATCGTCGCCCGGAACGTCCAGGAACTCGCCGCGGAGACGAAGACGGCCTCGGAATCCATCACGACGAAGGTGACGGAGATTTCGTCGTCCGTTCAGGAGGCGATGGACGATATCCGCAGGGTGACGGGGATGTTCGACGTGATCCGGACATCGCTTTCGTCGTTTACGGAGTTCCTCGCGACGAACAAGGGCTTCATGGAACGCATGGAGGCCGCGATGACCGAGGCGGGCGGAACGATCCGCCGGAGTTCCGACGAAATGGAGGACTCCGTCCGGGTGATGGGGGAGGCGTCGGTCCAGTTCGAATCCATGGCGGCGACGATCTCCGCGATCGTTCTCGCGCAGAAGAACCTGAAATCGATACGACTTTAATATAACCCCTCCCTCCGTGTGATAGACTTGCGTGTGGACATGACGAATTCTGCCGGTTTTTAATATTGGGGAGGCCGCATGGAAATTCGCGACAAAGTCACTCCGGACGAGCTGCCTTCCGTCTGCGGGCGAATAGCCGACGATCTGCTTTCCCCCGAAGGGGCGATTCTCGTCCCGCGGGGAAGCGAAATCGGCGCCGTTCTTCGCGGAATCCCCGGGTTGCCGGGGCAGCTCAGGCGCTGGGGAATCGGGCGGATCAACATTATCCGGGACGTGGACGTCTCGTTCGAGGAGTTCCGGGAACTCCTCGAGCAGATTGAGCCTGACGTCGACCGGCTCGATCCCGACCTCGCGCGGCATACGCTCAACCAGGTGCAGGATGTCTACAACCGCATCGTCTCCGGGGAAGAGCAGCGGGAAGCCGTGTGGGGGCTCGTCCGCGAGGGGCAGACGCTCGCCCGGGAGGTCGCGAAGGCGCCGCAGATCGTCCTGTGTCTCGGGCGCGTGCGAAGCTGGGACGAATATACGTTCGTCCATTCGCTGAACGTCTCGCTGCTGGGGGCCTATCTCGCATCCCGCCTCGTTCCGGAACGCCCGAAATTCGCGGAGTCGATGGCGGTCGGGGGGCTGCTTCACGATCTCGGCAAGGCGTCCGTTCCGCTCGAGATCCTGAACAAGCCGGGAAAGCTCACGGAAGAGGAGTTCTCCGTGATGCGGAGGCATCCGGAATACGGAGAAAAAATTGCGCGGGAGTCCGGAGTGTCGGACCCCGCGATCCTCTCCGTCGTCCGAAGCCATCACGAGCGTTGGGACGGACGCGGGTATCCGGACAAGGTCATCGGCGGCGAAGCGCCGCTCGAGGCGCGGATCGCGGCTGTCGCGGACGTCTTCGACGCGCTGACGACGAAACGGATCTACAAGGATGCGATGGAGAGCCGCGCGGCCGTCTCGCTGATCGTCGAGAGCACGGGAACGCACTTCGACGGCGTCGTGGTGCGGTCGTTGCTGCGGCAACTCGGGCTCTATCCGCCGGGAACGGTCGTCGAACTGTCCGACTACAGCATCGGCGTGGTCGTCGGGGCGATGGACCGGGATCTTTTCCGCCCGAAGGTTCTCATCCAGGTGGACGGCTCCGGGCGGCGTCCGTCAGAGGGCGCCCGTTTCGTCGACCTGAACGCCGGGGACGGGCGGTACATCGTCCGCGCCTACGACGACCTCGGGAAGGGAGGAGACTACTGACCAACGTCCCGTTCCCGCGAGGGAGAGCGTGTGCTCGATCTCGCCGATCTTCTCCTCGAACCCGAATATCGTCGGATCGATGGAGTCGACGGCGTTGTTCAGCTCCCGCATGCCGCGGAAGCGGTATCCTTTCGGGAGGCGGTTCGCGAACCGCTTGATCTTGAGAAGCGCCTGGAGGTAGTTGCGCTCGAAGGGAGCCGCGAGCCGCGCCGCCTCGATCGCTCCGGGCGTATCGTCGTGGAAGAAGAGGACCGCGATCGCGAGATTTTCGTCGACGTCCATCTCCTCGTACCAGATATTCGCCATGATCTTCC
Organism: uncultured Synergistaceae bacterium; assembly: GCA_964451935.1. GTDB lineage: Bacteria > Synergistota > Synergistia > Synergistales > Aminobacteriaceae > CALFXN01. Next base: position 18,423 of record CAYVKE010000033.1, read on the forward strand.
GGAAGCGGTCGCGCGCCTTGACGGGGACGAGCTTGCGGAGCGCCCGGTCGATCTTCTTGAGCCCGTCGCGGAGGAGTCCCTCCACGAGCGCGGGATCCTGTTTCGGCAGCGAGTAGTCGCAGATGTACCGCACCTCGTCCTTCAGCGTGACCTGCTTGCGCAAGAGCCGTCCGAACGCCGGCCGCAGCGTGACGCACGCCCCTTCCGGCTCCGCCTCCATCAGCTCCCTGAAGACCAGATCCGTTTTGAACGCCTTGTGCTCGAACGGGGAGTCCGCGAGCCACGTGACATACCCCGTGTCGAAGAGCCCCTTCCGCCCGGCCCTGCCCGACATCTGCAGGAACTCGATCTTCGAGATCGGCGCGTCGTCGTGGTAGTGCACGAGTTGCGCGAAGACGGCGGTTTCGGCCGGAAGATTCACGCCGAGAGACAGCGCGTCCGTCCCGGCGACGACGTCGAGGATGCGCTCCCGGAAGGCCGCCTCGACGAGCAGCTTCTCCTTGGGCAGCATGCCTCCGTGATAGACTCCCACGCCGCAGAGCAGCGGCATCTGCACCTTCGGCACGTCGAGGATGTCGGCCAGTTCGTAGAGACGTTTGCGCTTTTCGGGCGAAATCCGCCTCCGCGTGCGCGCGATCCGGTAGGCCAGCTCCGCGGCGCCCTTCTGCGAGAAGACGAAAACGAGCGCGTCCCGGATGCCGTTGATCGTCGCGGGCGGCTTCGGGCGGAAGATGAGTTCCGTCACGCGTTCGAAGTTCTCGCAGACGATGAACGGACGTTCCGATACGTCCGAGAGGTACGCGCCGATCGTGTCCGCGCCGCCGAACGTCGCCGACATGACGAGCACGGGGGTGTCGGGATGAGTGTCCCGGAGACCGTCGATATACGCCCGGGCGCGGTCGGGATCGGAGAAGACGTAGTGAAACTCGTCGACGACAAGCCGCTGTCCCGGAAGGCGGCAGTACTTGAGCGTGTAGATCTCCTGCGTGCAGCAGACGATCGGGGCGCCTTCGTTCCGTTTGAAGTCCCCCGTCTCGATGCCGACGTCGAGCCCCATGCGCCGGAGGTCGAGGTACCGCTCGTTGGAAAGCGCCTTGATCGGCGCCGTGAAGAGGATTCGTTCCCCGGGGACGGATACTTGTCCGTCTTCCCGGAGAATGCCCGCCCAGAGGTAGGCGACGAGGGTCTTTCCCGTTCCGGTCGGGGAGGAAAGCACCGCGCTTCGTCCCCGGATCCGGTCGAAGGCGCGCAGTTGCCAATCGTAAAAAATCATTTTCGGTCCGCTCCGTCCGTCAAAGTCCTTTTCTTCCGCTCCATGCTAGAATAGCATAGAATCCGGCAAAAACAGGAGGACCCGATGGAACGGTATCGCCACAACCAGACGGCATGGGTGACGCTTGGAATGTGCGTCGTCATGACCGTGTTTTTCTACGGAATCCACAAGCTCGCCGCCGGCGGCGGGTCGACGAATAATTTCGTGATCACCGTCGCGATCATGGCGCTCGTTGCGGTCCTGTTTTTCCGGATGGAAACGTGCGTGACGGACGAGGCGCTGACGCTGCGCCTCGGGATCGGGCTTCTCCGGAAGACGGTCCGGATGGATGCGATCGCCTCCGTGACGCGGGTGCTCATTCCCTGGCACTCGATCGGAATCAAGATCATCCACGGCGGCTGGATCTGGAGCGCTTCCGGCCGCAAGGCGCTGGAACTCCGCCTCGCGAACGGACGACGCCTGGTCGTCGGAACGGACGACCCCGACGGGCTCTACCGGGCTCTCGGAAAGCCCGAAACCGTCTTCGAGGAGGAGTGACGCCGTGCCGGAGATGAAAATCGTCGTCGGAGACGCCGAACCCGGGGCCGGATGGTCCCGGATCTTCTCGCTGGATACGGAGCCCGCGCTTTCCATGCGTTCCGGCGGGCGGCGGGAGTTCTTCGCGCGCGCGGGAAACCGTCTGACGGACCTCGTTGCGGAACGGGATCTTCCATTCGAAATCGTCATGGACTTTCTCGAAACGGGCTGCAAGCACCCGGGAAGCCGGGTGCATCTCGACATCGAAGACGAAGGAGGGAACGACAATGTCTGATCTTTCGACACGCTGGCTTGGCATTCCCCTCGCGAACCCCCTGATCGTGGGGGCGAGCCGTCTCACCGCGGACATGGGCGTCATCGCGAAGATCCAGGAGGCCGGAGCGGGCGCCATCGTCACGGCGTCACTCTTCGAGGAGCAGATCGAATTGCAGAACGACCTCCTCGAAGACTTCGCGATGGACTACGACAGCCGCGAACAGCCGGAACTGTCCATTCATCCGGGATCGTCCTACGCCGGCCCCGAGGAACACCTCGAATGGGTGAAGCGCGCGAAACGGGCCGTCTCGATCCCGCTGTTCGCCTCGCTGAATGCGCGCACGCACGATGTGTGGCTCGACTGGTCCGAACGGCTCGCCGAAACGGGCGTCGACGGGCTGGAACTCAATCTCTACGCGACGCCCTGCGACCCCTTCGTTCCGGGAGACCGGATCGAGGACGAACAGGTCGCGCTCGTGAAGGAGATCTGTTCGCGCGTCTCTCCGCTTCCGGTCGCCGTCAAGATGTCTCCGTTTTCGGCGAATCCGCTCAACCTCGCTTCGCGCCTCGCGAAGGCCGGAGCGCGCGGCGTCGTCTTCTTCAACCGCTTTTTTCAGCCCGATCTCGATCCGGGAACGGGGGAGAACATCTTCACATTCGACCTGAGCGCCGGAATGGAGAACCGCCTGCCGTTGCGCTTCACGGCGCTCGCAAGCGGCCGGATCGGCGCGGATATCTGCGCCTCGACCGGAATCTCGTCGGGCTTCGACGTCGCGAAGATGATCCTCGCGGGGGCCTCGGCCGTTCAGGTCGTCAGCGTGCTCTACAGGAAGAAGTTGTACGCCCTCGGGGCGATACGGAAAGAATTGCATCAGTGGATGGACATGGCGGGGTATTCGACCCTGGCGGACGCCCTTGGACGGAAGGATGCGCTGCACAGCACGGACCCCTATGCATGGAAACGGGCGCAGTACGTCCGGATCCTCATGGGAGCCCGGGCGAGCGTCGGACAGTACCCGCTTCTGTAGGGCCGGAACAGGGTATCTCACGGGAGGCGAAGAGAATGGAACAGGAGAAGAAAGAACTCACGGAGGAAGAACTGCGGCGCGCGGAGGAAATCCTTCTCCGTCTCAAGGGCGAGGCCCTCGTGCCTCTTGCGGAGGAAGAGCCGCTTCTCGACGATGACGAATTCGGCGATCTTCTGAAGGAAAAAGACCAGTAGGAGACGCAGCGAAATCGGGAAATGACAAAGCGCCTTCGCCGTTTCGGCGGAGGCGCTTTGTCATACCTGCCGGGATTCGTGTTGCGTGAAAGCCTCCTTGCCATCGGCGCACGGAATCGCGAAAACCGGAGCGATCCCGAAAAGCGCCATCGTGGCGTGCAGGCCGAAGGAATCCGCGGCGGAGCCCTCTATGCCTTCCCAAGAGTTTCTCAAGCAAAACAAGTTATGCTATAATACAAATAAATTATTGACCTCGCATATCGTTTTCGGACTTGTCCGATCTGTTTTCAGACGCTTACCGCCGCGCAGCATTCCCATCGTGAAATTCAGGAGGTGATGCGATCATGAACGGAACACGCGTCAGCGACGCTCCTTTCGAGGTGCGTACCTGCGAGCTTGTCACTATCAGCACGGGACTGCACGCCAGGACGATCGGAGAATTGCGTCAGGCCGTTTCCATCGTTCCCGAAGGATGTCTGCACTATCATTTCTGGGGGAGGAGGCTTCGCCCCCAGACAGGAGAGACGGAGTACTTCAATGATTTCGCGGAGTGGATCGCCCGATCCCTGAGGGATGTGACCCTTGCGGAACGTCTGAGCGCCGTTAATCCCGAAGAGTATGAAACGCTGGAAGGAGTCCGGCGCGATGTTCTCGGAAGGATCGACGAGCGTATGGACGAGGATGACTCGCTCACATGGGCAAAAAGCGATCACCCGTTCTTCTTCATTCGGGCCCAAATGCTCATTTTTCCGACGGAGAAGCGTTTTTCCTCTGTCGAAGAATTGCCTGAAGCCGTGAAGGCCTTCGACCGTGGAAGCGTGTTCTATCACATTATCGATGCGCGGCGTCGCACCAGAACCAAAGATGACGATATCGCGTCCTGGCTCTCGGAGTTTGGAGACGAAACGGAGGCGCTCAGAAGGGAATTGAAGCGCATCGATCCCTTCATTTTCACGCTTGACCAACTACGCGAAGAGGTTGTGTCCGCCCTGCAGAAAAACGGAACCGGCGTCGGGGGGAGTGAGAACCCGTGAGCAATTTGCTGGAAGCGTACCAACGAGTCGTTCACCCGACGGTCCTCGCGCAGATCCGCCTTTTGGGACGCAAACTCGAAGGCGCGTCCGTGGTGCATGTGAATTCGACGAGGTCGGGCGGCGGCGTCGCGGAGATCCTCGAGCGCTTTGTCCCGCTCATGGGCGAACTGGGGATACGCGTCCGCTGGGAGGTCATCTCCGGATCCGACGATTTCTATGCGGTGACCAAGCGGATGCATAACGCGATACAGGGATCCGGCAAAGCTCTGTCGGATGCAATGAAACGGACGTATACGGAGACGAACGAGGCGAACGCGAAAACGCTCAGAAGCACGCTCGAGGAAGCGGATTTCGTCTTCATACACGATCCGCAGCCGGCTGCGCTCCTGCGCATGTGCCCCGGAAGGCGGGGAAAGTGGATCTGGAGGTGTCACATCGACTCCGGCCGTCCGGAGCGGCGGGTGTGGGGCTTCCTCCGCGATTGGATCGAACCGTATGACGCGAGCGTATTTTCGCTGGCCGAATATGCCCAGCCGCTGTCCCATCCGGAGTACATCGTTCCCCCGAGCATCGATCCGCTGAGCGAAAAAAACAAAGATCTGGCCGACGTCGAGATTCGTCGCGTCCTTATATCGTTCGGAATAGACCCGGATCGCCCCGTTGCGCTCCAGGTCTCGCGGTTCGATCGTTTCAAGGATCCCGTGGGAGTGATCGAATCCTACCGGCTGTGCAGGCGTTCGATGGATCTTCAGCTTGTGCTGGCGGGCGGAGAGGCGTCGGACGATCCCGAAGGATCTGCGGTTCTCGAAGAGGTGCGTGAAGCCGCCGCCGGCGACCCCGATATTCACATCCTCACGTTGCCGGCGGATGCCCACGCTACGATCAACGCGCTTCAGAGAGGGGCCGATATCGTCATCCAGAAGTCGACGAAAGAGGGGTTCGGTCTGACCGTCGCGGAGGGAATGTGGAAACATCGCCCGGTAATCGGCGGTGATACGGGCGGCATCAGGATCCAGGTCACGGACCGCGTGACGGGATTTCGCGTCCGGACTCCCGAGGGGGCTGCGCTCAGAATGCGCTATCTGATCCGGCATCCGAAAGAAGCGCGGGCTATGGGAGAGAATGCGTACGCGTTCGTGCGGGAGCATTTTTTGATTACGCGGCAGCTCCGGAACGAACTGAGCATTATGGTCGCTCTTGGCGCGGGGAGAACGGAACAGTTCGAGGTCTTTCTTTGATCGGAACGCCTCCAATTTCCGACGCGTTCTGGGAAAAAACGGCGGAGAGCGTTTCTCCGGCCCTGATTCTCGACTACGACGGCACGCTTGCGCCCTTCCGCCGTGATCCGTCGCGCGCCGTTCCCTATCAGGGAGTGCGCGATCTGCTCGTCGCGATCGTCGGCGGTCGAACCCGGGTCTTTGTGGTTTCGGGACGTTCTGGAGCCGATGTCATTCGCCTTCTTGACGTTCCGGGCGTGGAAGTTTGGGGAGAGCACGGCGGAGAGCGGCTGGAGCCGAGCGGTGCGGACATTCTCTTTTCTCTCGGGGAAGAGCAGTCCGCCTTCCTCGATGAGGCCGGACGGAGGGGAGGAAAGAGCGGGGGAAAGCTGCGCTTCGAAAGGAAACGACTTTCGCTCGCCGTTCACGCGCGCGGAATGCCTGAAGGGAACCGTTTTCTCGAATCGGTTGCGCGGGAATGGAGATTCCTCCTCGAAGCGGGAGATTCCGGGTTTGTGCTCCGACAATTCGACTGCGGACTCGAATTGCGGCTCGGGAGCGTGACAAAGGCGCTCGCAGTAACGGACATCATACGCAGAACGGACGACTCGGACGCCATAGCGTACCTTGGAGACGACTTCACGGATGAAGACGCGTTCCATGCGTTGGGATGCAGGGGCTTGAGCGTCCTTGTCCGGAAAGCGTTCCGTCCGTCCTCGGCCCGATGCCTGATCATTCCTCCCGGAGAACTGATCGCCTTTCTCCGGAAATGGGAGGCGTCGACGAAAGGAGAAAAGCGATGATGGGGAAACACGGTCGCTTCGTGGTGGTCTCGAACAGGCTTCCCGTCACCATCCGGGATGACGGAGGCCGGCTCCTGGTCATGCCGGGGAGCGGGGGGCTCGTAACGGCCATGAGTCCGGTGCTGCAATCGAGGGGCGGAATATGGATCGGATGGCCCGGGAAATCGGAGCATGCTTCCCAAGACGAGGTCATCGGAGCGCTGGACGCGGGAGCGGAAGACCGGGGCTTCGATCTGGTTCCGGTCTTCCTGCCGGCCGAAGTCGCCGACAGGTATTACGAAGGGTTCTCCAACGCCACGATATGGCCGTTGTTTCACGATCTTCAGGGGCGGACGGTCTTTGAAGGAGCGTACTACAGAGCCTATCTTGAAGCGAACAGACTGTTCGCCGATTGCGTCGAATCCTGCACGGGGGACCGGGACTTCATCTGGGTGCACGATTACCATCTCATGGATGTCGCCCGAATACTCAGGGAACGAGGCGCAAAACGAACGTGCGCCTTTTTTTTGCATATTCCCTTTCCTCCGCCGGATATTTTCATGAAACTTCCGTGGAGAAGAGAGATTCTCGAAGCGCTCTTCCGTTACGACCTTATCGGATTACAGACTTTTCGCGACCGGCGGAATTTTCTTCATTGCGTCGACGACATTTCCCCGTGCGCCCATGTTTCGGGACATGGGCAGGTCATTCGCGTCGAGCGAGAGAACAGGCAAATCTCTCTCGGCGTTTTCCCCATCGGCATCGATGCTGCGAGTTTCGAGAATACATCCCTCGAAACAAACGTCCGGCTGGAGGAGCGCCAAATACGGAAGGCGTCCGGGAATCGCAAGATCATTCTCGGCGTGGACCGTCTGGACTACACCAAGGGGATTCCGCACCGATTCCGCGCGTTTCAAAAAGCGCTCGAGACGCATCCCGAACTCAGGGGAAATGTAACATTGATTCAGATCGCCGTTCCGAGCAGACAAATGGTCGAAGGATACGCCCCTCTCCGGGAGGAGATCGAACAGATCGCGGGCCATATCAACGGACGTTTTACGTCGTCCGACTGGGTTCCCGTTGTTCTTCTCGTCCGGAGTATGGAAAGAGAGCAACTCGTTGCGTATTACCGCGCGGCGGATATCGCGCTGATCACTCCGTTGAAGGATGGAATGAACCTCGTATGCAAGGAGTATTGCGCGGCGCGAACCGAGGATACCGGAGTTCTGATCCTCAGCGAATTCGCCGGGGCGGCGGCGCAGCTCTACAAAGGCGCGCTGATGGTCAATCCCCATGATATCGACGGAACGGCGGACGCCATTGCGTCCGCCGCGTCGATGTCGCGGACGGAACAGCGCCGCCGGATGAAGATATTGCGCCAGATGATCCGGCAAAAGAACGTCTACTGGTGGGTGGATACCTTCATACAGGTGGCCTCCGGGAGGGACGCCGCCGGATTTTTCGGTGAAGGGTTCCGTCCCTACCCGCAATTTCTGTTTCCAGGCAAAGACGACGACGTCAGCGTTTTTTCGAGGATTGGAAGCTGAGAACGGCCGGAAGCGCGAAGACCGGGGCGATTCCGAGGATGACCATCGTGACGTGCAGGCCGAAAGAATCCGCGACGGCGCCGAGCGGCGCGGTGAAGAGCCCTCCGAGTCCGAACGCGAAGCCCATGATGATGGAACTCGCCATCGCCCGCGCGTGCGGGGCCGCCTCTTGCGCCATTGCGTTCGTGATCGGCTCGGTGGCGGTCAGCGCGCCGTAGCCCAACGTATAGAAGGCCACGGAAAGCCATCCGTCCGTCAGGGCCGCGGGAACGAGCAGCAGCGGCGCGGCTCCCAACAGTCTCGCGAGGGTTCTTTCGCGCCCGAAGCGTTCGGCGACGCGGCTGAAAATCAGCGGAGAAATGGCTGCGGACAGCATGATGACGAAGAGCACGACCCCGATTTTTTCCAGCGACCCGCCTCTGGAGGCGACGACGACCGGGAGGAAGAACCGGATCCCCTGCTCGGAAACCGAACGGAACACCGAAACGAGCCAGACCCTCCAGACTCTGCCGAACACGTCGCCGAAACTCCGGAAGATGCCCGTCGAAAGCGTGACGCCGCCGGGATCCCGGAGCTTCGGGATCATCACGAGCGCGAGCGATATCGCCGCCGCGACCGGGACGATCGCGACCGTCCACATCCATTGCAGGCCCATGACGCGGACGAGCGTGACCGCGTAGAGCGGGCTCGCGGCCGCCGCGAGCATCCCCCCGAGTCCGAACAGCGCGATGTAGCTCGACAGGTTGACGCCGCCGCACAGATGCCCGACGCCTCCGCTGCCTTGCGGGTGGAAGACGGCGCTTCCGATGCTCCAGAGTCCGGCCAGGAACAGCGCGACGCCGTAATTGGGCGAGAGGGGGAGCAGGGTCGCGCCGAGGCAGGCGAGCGCCGGTCCGGCGATAATGTACCAGGGACGCTCGGTGCGGTCCGACCAGTAGCCGAAGATCGGCTGCCCGAGCATGGTGATCAGACCTGCGAGCGAGTTCAGAGCCCCGGCTTCCGCGAGCGAGAGCCCGAGCCGTCGGACCAGTTCGGGAACGAATGTCGGCAGAAAAGATATGTGGATATCGTTCAGAAAATGCAACAGGCTGAGCAGCGCGATCTGCTCGGGCGGGCGGGCGTTTCGGACATTCATGGGGATCACTCCTGATTCCGGAAAAAACTTCCCGGCGGCGAATTGTATGCCATTATAACAGTCGCACCGCTTCTGTCTATCTTGATGAAGCAATGTTTCATTCAGCGAGACGTTTTCGTTTCGGAAGCGCCCCGCCCTTGACGGAGCGACGGCGTCGGCGGATTATACAGAGGCTTCGAAGCGGGATCGACGAGAGGTGAGACGAAATGGCGTCACTGACGACGACGCTGCTGGTGATCTGGGCGTTCCTGGCGACTGGGATCGCCGCCCTGCTGCTGATCCGTTCGCGGAAGGCGGAACCGAAAATCGACGTCCAGGGGGGGATCGAACATATGCGTTCGATCGGACACCTGT